>DAOUKZ010000262.1:0-18832 GCA_034420775.1 Dehalococcoidia bacterium | reverse complement strand
TGCTCCCGGCAGGTTCGCACGTATAGCGTAGACGGCGCGGAGGTTTGGCGGTCCGACGACCATCCCAGCACCGTCAGCGCCATCGCCTGGTCGAGCGTAGGGGAGCTGGCGACGGCCTGTTATGGGCGAGCGACCTTCTTCGACGCGTCCACCGGCAAGCTTCGCCAGAAGCTGGAGTGGCAGGGATCTTTGGTGTCGATGGTACTGAGCCCGGACGGGGGCATCGTGGCCTGCGGTAGCCAGGACAACTCGGTGCACTTCTGGCGGCGCTCCACGGGGGAGGACTCCATGATGTCCGGCTATCCCGGCAAGCCGTCGGCCCTGGCTTTTGATGATACCGGCACCCTTTTGGCCACCGGCGGCAGCGAGGCGGTGACGGTCTGGAGCTTCCGGAAAAAGGGGCCGGAAGGTACGCGGCCCGGCGTTCTAGAGTTCCATATTCTACCCGTCACGACGCTTGCCTTTGCGCCTGGCTCGATGCACCTGGCATCGGGGGGGCGTGATGGCGCAGTGGTTGTGTGGTCGCTTCAGAGCAATGGCAAAGGCGACCCGATAGGGGCCGAGGACCTGGAAGGATCAGTGGCCGAATTGTATTGGCGGCCCGACGGGGCCGCACTCGCCGCCCTCGACGCCGGGGGTGGCGTGACGGTTTGGCGGATAGGACGACCATGAGGCCCGAGTAGCCTGCGCACGCGCGGGTCAGCGCTACCGTGCGGGCAGCGGCTACTCCTACCGGCGGGTCGGACGTCGCCGGCAGTTCTTAGGAACGGGCGGGATTACAGGGCCAACGCGAATCTGATCTAAATGGCCCTCGATCAGTAGGGGATCCATGCGAGGGACGATGTCTTCGAACTTCAGGCCTTCACGGTCCAGTCGGTCTCAGACTGGCCTGTTGGGCGTGCTCAACCCGACTACGTCGTAGCTCAGGTCGACTAGTCTCTTGGCGGTCTCCATGTTCTTGGCGTTCGGGTTCGGGGTCTCCATCGGCCAACCGCCTTTGCGGCACTGCTTGTCCCGGTAGAGCACACTGCTCTGGCTGAAGTAGAAGAGGTTACCCGCGCTCCGCGCGCGACTATTTGCCGATTGTGGGCGCGATGTCAGCCTGCCTCGCTTGCATTAGACGTGTGCTCGGCGGGAGAATCTGACATTGCAGTGCACCCCGGCCTGATGGAACTCCTACACCTCCAGCCGGAGCCTCAGCGCGAAAGTTCTTGACTTTATCAAGTCTGGTGGGCGCTAGTGGACTCGAACCACTCGCTGGGTAGACTCTGGGGGTCATCCCCTGAAGCGATTCTCGTTGTGCCAGGCCAAGGCCCTGGGATCTGGGCGCTGATCGCTCCGACTCGGTACCAAGATCTGCGTTCCGTGTAGAGCGTAGTAATCCCGGCCGTTTTCGAACTCCTCACGGATAGACCGGCTAACCTCGAAATCGAGCGACGGCGTGACCGTCACATAGCCAGCGTCGAACAGGCTGTGGATGTCACGCCGTAGCAAGAGCCTCATGGACCCCGCCAATGTCATATGGACGGATGTGTGCTGCTTCTAGGGCAGGCAATGTGCGCTCTCGCGTGACCGCACAGCGACGGTGGTATGAGTCCGTAACGACGACACGGAACCCGCCTTGTCCGAGTCGTGGCGCAAAGAGACGGGGCTCGCCATATCGGGCACCGGCTTCGGCTATCCTGCCCTCTCCCTGGTAGGCCAACCGATCCTGTATGGTCTCCCAAAGCGCAAGGCCTTCATTGTCTGCCGTGCTGTATGTCTTGAAGGTAACGATATTCCTTGCCCAGCTCTTGGGTGGGGAAATCCAATCAGATTCATCGAAAAAGAATGGCTGAGTGAGAATTCGACAACCGATTTCAAAGTCACTACGATCACTTGGGTCTGTCTTCCGATAGCGAGCTATACGAGCCCGCATTTCGTCTTCAGAACGTGCACCGTTCGCCTCTCCGAACGCCTTCCAAGCAAGGGAGCACGGCAGTTTGTTCGAGTGCGCGAAGACCCCTCCACCAACAATCATGTCGTGTGGTGCGTGCAGCTTGAACAAGAACAACTCACCCTTTCGTAGGGCCTGGAAGTTCCTGGCTGATGGCGCCCAGAAGTTGACCTCGGTCAGTTCGGGATGTTGACTGAGCATCCTGAACCATTCGAGATCAGTGACCGCAACGACAAGATTGATAGCCATTCTCTGACCTTTTCCTTGACGAGACAGCCAATGCTCTGTCCAGAACTATATCAGGAGAGCCGAGACGAGGCAGCCGAAAGTCCATCAACTGACCGGCGCTGATGGAAGAATTCGTCCGCGCCCGCGATACCTGCACCGTCACTGCGGATGCTTTTCAGAGCTGGTGGGCGCTAGTGGACTCGAACCACTGACCTCATCCGTGTGAAGGATGCGCTCTAACCGGCTGAGCTAAGCGCCCGTGTGTTCAACCGCCGCGCCCGTGCCGCCGCGGGCAGGGCGCGGGATGGCCGTCTGCATGTGTGGTGCCAACGGCAGGACTTGAACCTGCGACCTAGCGCTTATGAAGCGCCCGCTCTGACCAGCTGAGCTACGTTGGCACCGTCGCGCGGATAGCCTGCCGCCCTCCGCACTCCCGTCACTATACCATTGCCGCTTCGAGAGCCGCCACAGTCGCGGCGAGGGGCGAAAGGGGTAAAATGGTGCGCGCAAGAGGAGGCTGAGATGGTTGCGATTCAAGCGCCGCCCGGCGCCACGGCGGCGGCCCCCGACTTCCTGGAGGAGCGCGGCATTCCCTACGACGCGTGGCCGGTTCCCGGCGAGGTCGCGGCGCTGCAGGACAAGTCGGCGCTTTCGGATGACGAGAAGGCCGCGGTGCTCGCCGCCTTCCGGCCGAGGCTCGAGGGCGAGAACGAGGCCCGCGGCTACATCATGGCCGACATGGTCGTGCTGAGTCCGGAGACGCCGGGGCTCGATGAGATGCTCGCCAAGTTCGACCGGGCGCACTACCACGACGACGACGAGGTCCGCTACATCTTCGCCGGCGAGGGCGTCTTCGGCTTCGAGCCCGAGGACGGCGACCCCTTCGCCGTGACGGTCTCGGCGGGCGACTACATCATCGTCCCCGCGGGGACCTACCACTGGTTCACCCTCACCGACGCCCGCCACGTGAAGGCCATCCGCCTGTTCAAGGACATGAGCGGCTGGGCGCCCCACTACCGCGAGTCCTAGCCCGCCGTTCCCCGCTCCGCCTTCCAACGGGAAAACACCATGGCCGACCTGATCCGCGCGACCTATCTCGTCTCGTCGCCCGAGCCCTTCGACGTGGAGAAGAAGGCGCTCGGCATTGCCCTGGGTCAGACGACCGACACGTGGACGCCGACCGAGCGCGGCGGCCTGGAGCGCTTGGAACGCCACCGGGGCCGCGTCCTTGACGTGGATGAGGTCGCCGCCGGCGACGGTATGCACACCGCCGAGGTCACCATCGGCTACCCGCCGGAAAACACCGAGGGCGACGTCGCGACGCTGCTCGTGATGGTCTTCGGCAAGGTCAGCATGGACGGCGCGATTCGGCTGACGGATATGGAGCTGCCGCCCAGCTTCACCGCCGCGCTCCCCGGCCCCCGGTTCGGGGTCGAGGGCATGCGCCGGCTGCTGGGCGTCGCCGACCGGCCGCTGGTGATGTCGATCTTCAAGCCGTGCGTCGGCCTGACGCCGGACGACCTCGCCGCCATGTTCCGCGAGCAGGCCGAGGGCGGCACCGACGTGGTGAAGGACGACGAGATCCTCCCCGACCTCGAAGCCTGCCCCACGGAGCGCCGGCTGGAGCGCTGCCTCGAAGCGGCCCGCGCCGTCGAGTCGGCGACGGGGCACAAGACACTGTACGCGATCAACCTGACGGGTCGCGCCGGCGAGATCGTCGAGCGGGCCCGCGACCTGGCGCGGCGGGGAGCGTCGTGCTTCCTGCTCAACGTCCTGGCCTACGGCTACGGGACGCTGGAGGCGCTGGCCCGCGACCCCGAGGTCGGGGTGCCCATCGTGGCCCACCCGGCGATATCGGGCGCGCTCGGCAGCGCGCCCCGGCACGGCATCGCCTATCACGTCATCCTCGGCACCCTGATGCGCGCCGCCGGCGCTGACGTCGTCCTCTTCCCCTCTAGCTACGGCACGGTGGCGCTGCCGCGCGACGACACGGACGCGATCCGCGACCGTCTCACCCGCCCGATGCCGGGGATGGCGGCGTCGTTCCCTGGCCCGTCGGCGGGAATTCACCCCGGCCTGACCCCGCGCATCGTCGCCGACTACGGGCGCGACGTGGTGATCAACGCCGGCGGCGGCGTCCACGGCCACCCCATGGGCAGCCGGGCCGGCGCGGTGGCCTTCCGCCAGTCGGTCGACCTCGCGCTCGAGGGTGCCGACCCCGGTAGCGCCGACGTACCCGAGCTCGCCGCGGCCCTGAAGCTATGGGCGTAGACCCCGCCGGTGCGGGCGAAGTGCGGGTCGTCGAGCGGCGGCCGGTAGTCTTCTGCGACTTCGACGGGACGATCGCGATCGACGAGGTGATCGTCGAGGTATGGCGGGAATTCGCGCCGCCGGGGTGGGAGCGCGACGTCGAGGACATGCTGGCGGGCCGGAAGAGCCTGCTCCAAGGCGACGCCGAAATCTTCGCCCGCATCCCCACGAGCCGAGCGCCCGAGATCGCCGACTTCGCCAAACGGACCGTCCGCTTCCGGCCGGGGTTCGAGGACCTGCTGCGCTACTGCGGCGAGGCTGGCATCGAGTTCAACGTGATCACCGGCGCGCTCGACTTCTTCGTCGAGCCCATTCTCGAACCCTACGGCGAACGCATCTCGCGCGTCGTCTCCATCCCGGCGGACCTGACGGGGGAGGTCATCCGCTTCCACGCCGACCTGGCCTGCGAGACCTGCGCGCTGTGCAAGGCCAAGGTGATCGACGGCTTCGATGACGTCTTCCGCATCGTCATCGGCGACAGTATCACCGACGAGCACGGCGCCCTGATCGCCGACGCCGTCTTCGCCCGCGACCGGCTGGCGGCGATCATGCGCGATCGGGAGCTTCCCCATCACGAGTTCGACACCTTGAGGGACGTTCGGGACACGCTGCGGGACTGCTACAGGTTTCCGGCGCGGATGTCTGTGAAGGGCAAGGAGGCGTCATGACGGCGCTCGACGCCGCCGGGGCCATGGCCGCTATCGACGGGCTGATCGCGGCGGCGAGGTCGTTCCATGAACGGGGCTGGATGCTGGGCACGTCGGGCAACCTGTCGGCGCGCCTCGACTCCGGTCCCATCGCCGCGGACGGCCCCGTGATCGCCATCACCGGCAGCGGGGCGAGCAAGGGCGCCTTGACCTACCCCGACATCGCGGTGCTCCCCGAAGAAAGCCGCGCTCTTCTCCCCGCGCTGGGCGCGGCGCGGCAGGGCCCCTCGGCGGAGTCGGCCATCCACCGGACGGTCTATGAACGGCTGCCCGAGGTTGGCGCCGTCTTCCACGTGCACACGGTGGCGTCGACGACGCTGTCGCGGGCCGCGGCCGTTGCCGATGGCATACCTCAGCCTGTCGTCGCCAAGGAGTTGGAGATGCTGAAGGGTCTGGGCGTCTCCTGGCGGGGCGGCGCCCTGCGCGCCGAAATTCCGGTGCTCGCCAACCACGCCGACATGGGGGCGCTGGCCGAAGAGGCGGGGGCGCTGCTCGACGGCGGCGACGCCCCTCTCCCCGCCCTGCTCGTGGCCGGCCACGGGCTCACCGTCTGGGGCGCGACCATCGAACAGGCACGGAACCGGCTCGAGGCCGCCGAGTTCATCTGCGAGGTGCTGTGGAGTGAAAGGGCGGGTGCGGCACGGCCCTCAGGGTTGCCCCCAGAAGGGGGCTGAACCTATAATGGATCGGTTCGCCAGTGTGATCTGCTATGCCGAAACGAACGTATCAACCGAAGGTGCGCCGCCGCAAGCGCGTGCATGGATTCCGGTCCCGGATGCGGGACCGGCACGGCCGCGCGGTGCTGCGACGGCGTCGGCTGAAGGGCCGAGAACGCCTGACCGTGTAGCGTGGAGCCGCATGCGCAGGGAGGCGCGGCTCAGGAAGGGCTCGGATTACGCGAGCGTGCGCCGGCGGGGGCGCGGATGGTCGGGGCCACTACTCACGCTGCGAGCGCTCGCCAACGAAACAGACACTAGCCGCTTCGGCTTTCTCGTAAGCCGCCGGGTGGGAAAGGCGGTCGTAAGGAATCGGGTCAAGCGCCGCTTGAAAGAAATCGCGCGGCGCGCGCCGGTCGCCAAGGGATGGGACCTTGTGTTCATCGCGCGTCCGGCCGCCGCCGAGGCCAGCTTTCAGGCGATTGAGTCCGCCGCGCGGCAGCTCCTGAAGCGCGGAAGGCTCTACGACCCGGACAGCACATGAAATCGATTGCGCTCTGGGGCATCAAGTTCTACCGCGCCGCCCTCTCGCCCTACTACCCGGGCGTGTGCCGCTACACCCCCACCTGCTCGCACTACGGGGAGGAGGCGATCACGCGCCACGGCTTCGTCCGGGGGGGCTGGCTGGCGGTGCGCCGCCTCGCCCGCTGCGCGCCTTGGGGAGGCGTCGGGCCGGACCCCGTGCCGTGAGCCTCGAGTGATTGCTATTGTGACTGCGTTGCTACGCTGATGACCAAACTGCGCGCCGCCGCGCGGGCGGCGCTCCAAGGCCCGCGCGATGGGGGACGCCGGACGCGAATCGTTGGGTTCGCGGCCCTGGCGCTGGC
Source organism: Dehalococcoidia bacterium (assembly GCA_034420775.1). Lineage (GTDB taxonomy): Bacteria > Chloroflexota > Dehalococcoidia > SHYB01 > SHYB01 > DAOUKH01. Next base: position 12,108 of record DAOUKZ010000262.1, on the reverse strand, counting down.
TACCCTGCTACTCGTCTCCGCCTGCGCGGGGGGCGGCATCGCCAGGGAGAAGGGCTGGTCGGCCCCCGTCGTCTCAGACGGGATGCTCTACGTCGGCAACCGCGATGGGCAGGTCCTTGCCTTTGAGGCGGCCCGGCTGGACAACGGCTTCCGCACGGGAGCGCTGCCGGTCGATCTCGACGAGCCGGACGCGGCGCAGCATCAGTCGGCGTTCAAGGGACGCTTCCAAGCGACCGACGACGAGAACGAGGACAGTCTCGGCTTCTACGCCGCGCCGCTCATCGTGGGCGACCATGTGATCATCGGTGGGCTCGACGGCAAGCTGTACGCGCTCTCCCGGGCGGATATCTCCGAGCAGATTTGGCTCCCCGCATTCCGTACGCGTCCCGCGGGCGCCGCCTTCGAGGCGGACCAGGGCCGCATCTTCGGCGCGGCCGCCGATGCGGGCGACCGGGTCTTCGTGGCCGATGAAGAGGGCTACGTCTACGCCGTAGCCCTCGACGACGGCGCCGAACTCTGGAAACGGCTGACGGATGCCGAACGCTTCTGGTCGGGGCCCGCCGCGGCCGACGGCGTGGTCTACATCGGCGGTATGGACAAGTCGGTCTACGCGCTGGACGCGGAGAGCGGTGAGCTTATCTGGAGATTCGACGACGCGGACGGGGCCTTCGTCTCGACGCCGCTCGTGGTAGGGGACACGGTCTACATCGGCTCCCTGGACAACACGTTCTACGCGCTGGACCGCGGCACGGGCGAGATGCGGCACCGCTTGGAGGGCACCGGCTGGTTCTGGAACGACGCGATCCACGTGGACGGGACGATCTTCGTGGGTGACTTGGGCGGAGTCTTCTATGCCCTCGACGCGGACGATCTCTCGGTGAAGTGGAACATCGAGCTCGCCGCGCCGGTGCGGTCAAGGGCGGCGGTCTACGAAGACAAGCTCTTCATCGCGGCGCGCGACGGGCAGGTCTCCACGGTGGACATTGCGAGCGGGAGCTTCGTCTCGCCAAGGATCCCGTCGATCGAGGAGCGGATCCTCGCCGACCTCGTGGTGGCGGAGGGCGCGTTGTACGTGCGCGACGACGATCAGCGGCTCCACCGCTTCGACCTGGACCGGGAATCGTAGCCGGCATGGAAGTCTTCAGCTTCATATGGAACGAAGGCCTGGTCAGGCCGTTGATGAACGGTCTGGTCCTGTTCTACGGGCTGCTCTTCAGCAACCTCGGGCTTTCGATCTTGGCGCTCACGCTGGTGACGCGGATCATTCTCTATCCGCTCACCGTCAAGCAGCTGCGCTCGACGCGGAGGATGCAGGAGCTCCAGCCGCGGATGAAGGAGCTCCAGGAGAAATACAAGAACGACAAGACGCGTCTGCAACGCGAGCAGATGAAGATGTTCAAGGAAGCCGGCGTCAACCCGCTCGGCTGCCTGGGCCCTATCTTCCTGCAGCTTCCGATCTTCATCGCGCTGTTCTACGCCTTGCGCGACGTGCTGGCCGATACGCCGGAAAGCCTGGTAGGCCTGTCGCAGAAGCTCTACGACGGCCTGCCCTTCGCCGACGCGGCGGTGCCGCTCAACCACAGCTTCCTCGGCATGGAGCTCGGCGCGCTGGTCTCGGCGAACCCGGCGGGCTACGCCTTCATCCTGCCCCTGGTGGTGGGAGGGAGCACGTGGCTGGTGCAGAAGGCCACGATGACGCCCACCGCCGACCCGCAGCAGCAGTCCACGCAGCGCATGCTGCAGTGGATGATGCCGATCATGCTCGGCTTCTTCACCCTGAGCTTCCCCGCCGGACTGGCGGTCTACTGGATTGCCTCGAACCTCGTCAGCCTGGTGCTGCAGCTGCGCATGTCGGGCGGCCTCGGCGGACTCGCTCCGTCGACTTCGCCCGCCCCGGCCCCGGCCGCCGTCGAAGGCAAAGTCGTCGGCGCCGGCGCGGCATCGGACGGCGGGGAGGGTGTCGGCGGATTCTTGAAGAAGGTCTTCTTAGGAACTCAACCCGCTGCCGAGCCGCAGGCGAAGGTGAGCGCCCCCGAGCCCGAGGACGGGACCGAGGAGAGCGCGCCGCCCGCGAGTCCGGCGGCGGCGGAAAGGAGTGTGCGAGATGGCGGGAGTGGAAACGACGGGCAAAACCGTCGAGGAGGCCGTCCAAAAAGCACTCGACCAACTCGGCGTGGACCTCGACGACGTCGAGGTCGACGTTCTCGATGAGGGCCGCGGCGGCATTCTCGGCATCGGCTCCGCCGAGGCGAGGGTGCGGGTCGAGCTTCTCCACGGCGACGTCCTCGATCTTTCCAAGGAGACGCTAGAGACGCTGCTCTCCGGCATGGGGGTGGACGCGACGGTGGACCTGCCGCAGACGCCGCCGAAGGCCGTGGAGGGCGAGACGCCGGGCCCGGCGTTCGACATTGACGGCGAAGATGCGGGACTCCTCATTGGCCGGCGCGGGGAGACGCTGAACGCGCTGCAGTTCATGCTCAACTTCCTGATGAGCCGGAAGGTCAAGACGCGGGTCAACGCCACCATCGACATCGAGGGCTACCGCGAGCGGCGCTACGAGACGCTGCGGGCCATGGGAGCCCGCCTCGCCGAACGGGCCGCTTCGACGGGACGCACGTTCTCGATGGAGCCGATGCCCGCCCGCGAGCGCCGCATCGTGCACCTGGCGCTGTCCAAGCACCCCCGTGTGACGACCGAGAGCGTCGGCGAAGGGGACGCCCGCAAGGTGACCATCGTGCCGAAGCGGGGAGGAGGCGGGGGACGCCGCCGTCCCCCGCGCGATCGGGTCCTCGACCCGATGGACTAGCCCGCAAGGCCGAAGGTTGCGGAGTCAGGCATGACACAACGAACGGCCGGCACGGCCCGGTTCAGTCCGGTGTCGAGCCGGGTCAGCTTTCCCGAGATCGAGGGACGCATCCTCGAGTTCTGGAAGCGTGAGGACGTCTTCCGCAAGAGCGTCGACCAGCGGGAGGGGCGCCCTCGCTTCATCCTGTTTGAGGGGCCGCCGACCGCCAACGGGCGGCCCGGGATTCATCACGCGCTCTCCCGCGCGTTCAAGGACATCTTCCCGCGCTACAAGGCGATGCGGGGCTACCACGCGCCCCGCAAGGGCGGCTGGGACACGCACGGCCTCCCCGTCGAGCTCGAAGTCGAGAAGGAGCTCGGCATCAGCTCGAAGCAGGAGATCGAAGCGTTCGGGGTCGAGGAGTTCAATCGGCGCTGCCGCGAGAGCGTCTTCCGCTACGTCAAGGACTGGGAGGAGCTCACCGAGCGTCTCGGCTTCTGGATCGACCTCGACACGGCCTACGTGCCGTATGAGAACGACTACATCGAGACGGCGTGGTGGGTGGTCAAACGGCTGTGGGATAGCGGCCTGGTCTACCAGGGCCGGCGGGTGGCCCCGCACTGCCCGCGCTGCGGCACGACCTTGAGCTCGCACGAGGTCGCGCTGGGATACAAGGACGACACCCCCGACCCGTCGATCTACGTGAAGTTCGAGCTGTTGACCGAGACGGCCCCGTCGGCCCTGCGCGGCCACCTCGGCGGCGGCCCAGCCTATCTGTTGGCGTGGACGACGACGCCGTGGACGCTGCCGGGGAACTCGGGGCTGTGCGTCGCGCCCGGCGAGGACTACGTGCTCGTGCGCCTGGAGGAGTCGGGGGAACGGCTCATCCTCGCCGCGCCGCTGGCGTCGTCGGCCCTGACCGAGCCGTTCGTCGAGGAGGCACGTCTGTCCGGCGCCGAGCTTGCCGGCGCGCGCTATCGTCCGCTGTTCGACCCGGTGAGCCGGGGCGTCGACGTCTTCGAGTTCGAGGGCGTCGGCTCCGCCGCCGTGCGTGCCGCCGCGCCGCCGGACGACCTGAGTTACCCCGTCATCACCGCGGACTTCGTCTCGATGGACGACGGCGCGGGCATCGTCCACACGGCGCCGCCGTTCGGCGAGGATGACTACCAGGCGGGGATGAAGAACGGGCTCCTCTTTGTACAGCCGGTGACCTTGGGCGGCGAGTTCGTCGATGGCTACCCGTGGTCGGGCAAGTTCGTCAAGAACGCCGACAACGCCATCATCGAGGATCTGAAGGCTCGCGGTCTGCTGTACCGGCGCGAGACGCTGAAGCACACCTATCCTTTCTGCTGGCGGTGCGATTCGCCGCTGCTCTACTACGCCAAGAGCTCGTGGTACCTGCGGACGACCAACGTCCGCGAGCGGCTGCTCTCCGCCAACGAGGAGATCAATTGGCGCCCGGAGCACATCAAGCACGGCCGCTTCGGCGAGTGGCTGCGCGGGAACGTGGACTGGGCGATCTCCCGCGAGCGGTTTTGGGGCACGCCGTGGCCGGTCTGGACATGCGGCTGCTGCGACGAGGCCGAGGCCGTCGGCGGCCTGGACGACCTGCGCTCGAAGCCCGGCGTGCAGGGGGCCGATGAGGGCCTCGACCTGCACCGGCCCTACGTCGACCGCATCACGTTCGACTGCGGGACCTGCGACGGCAAGATGCGCCGCGTCCCCGACGTGATGGACGTGTGGTTCGATTCGGGGATCATGCCCTTCGCCCAGTGGCACTATCCCTTCGAGAACGAGGACCTCATCGACGGCGGCTCCTGGTATCCCGCCGACTACATCTGCGAGGGCGTCGACCAGACGCGGGGCTGGTTCTACAGCCTCCACGCCGCCGCCACCCTGCTCGAGGCGGCGACCGAGCGCGACATCGAAGCGCCCAGCTTCCGGAACGTCATCTCGTTGGGGCACATCCTCGACGGGAAGGGCGAGAAGATGAGCAAGAGCAAGGGTAACGTCGTGGTGCCCGCCGAGGTCATCGACGCCCACGGCGCCGACGCGCTGCGTTGGTATCTCTATGCCGCGGCTCCCGCCGGCAACAGCCGCCGCTTCTCCGCCGACCTCGTCGCCGAGTCGGTGCGCACCTTCCTGCTGACGCTGTGGAACACCTACTCCTTCTTCGTCACCTACGCCAACATCGACGGCTTCGACCCCGCGAGTCCCCCGCCGCCGGTGGACGAGCGCCCCGAGCTCGACCGGTGGGCGCTCTCCAAGCTCCAAACGCTCATCGTTGACGTCACGCGGGCGCTCGACGACTTCGACGCGACGGGCGGGGCGCGCACGATTCAGGCCTTCGTGGACGACCTGTCGAATTGGTACGTGCGGCGGAGCCGGCGCCGGTTCTGGAAGAGCGAGAACGACGCCGACAAGGACGCCGCCTACCACACGCTCTACCAGTGCCTGGAGACGGTGACGCGGCTGCTCGCGCCGTTCACCCCCTTCGTGGCCGAGGAGATGTACCAGAACCTGGTATGCCGGGCCCGCCCGGATGCGCCGCCGAGCGTCCACCTCACCGACTACCCGGAGGCGGATGCCTCGTTGATCGACGAGGACCTGGCCGACGCCAACGACCTCGTGATCCGCATCGTGAGCCTGGGCCGTGCCGCCCGTGCCAAGAGCCAGACCAAAGTGCGGCAGCCGCTGCAGGCCGCCGTCGTGGCGGCGCACGGAGACGCGGCGAGGGCGGCGCTCGAGCGCCTCGGCCATCACGCGCGGGAGGAGCTCAACGTCAAGGAGCTTCGCTTCGCGGAGGACGAGTCCGACTTGGTGTTATACGACGTCGAGGTCAACCGCGCCGTGCTCGGCCCCAGGCTTGGAAAGGGGATGGGCCCGGTGATAGCCGCCATTGCTCAACTCAAGACTGAAGAGTTGGTGCGGCAAGTTCTCGCGGGGCGAGAGGCGAAGGTGGCGGGTCATACCCTATCCCGAGATGATCTGAACCTTATCACCAACGACCGCGACGGTTTCTCGACCGCCGGCGACCATGGCCTGATGGTGGCGGTGACGACGGAGATCACCCCGGCGCTCGCCGAGGAAGGCTTGGCGCGAGAGTTCGTGCACCGCATCCAGAACCTCCGCCGCGACGCCGGCTTCGACATCGCCGACCGCATCGTCACCTACTACCAGGGCTCCGACGAGCTCGCGGCCGTCTTCGAGTCCCAAGGCGCCTACATCGCGGCGGAGACGCTCTCCCAGCGCATCGAGCGCGCCGCGCCTCCCGCCGCCGCCCACGCCGCCACCCAACAGGTCGAAGGCCGCGACGTCACCCTCGGCGTAATGCAGGTGTAGCATCCGCCTACCGCATAGCCATGTTTGCCAAGATGTATCTTGACAGGCGCCCGTAGGGCTCTCGATAATGAAGCGAAGCTAGGTGGTTATATGGTTGTGCAACGAGAGAAATTCTCCAGCCAGGCCTCACCGGAATTGCTGGCCGCCGTGCGGGACATCGCCCGCCAAGAAGGCCGTCACTTCCAGGTGGTGCTAGAAGACGCCCTGAGGGAGTACCTTGAGAACCGCGGGCGGGATAACCCCCGCGCTTCGGTGATGGCCCATTTCCAAGCTAGTGTCGAGCGGAACCGCCGCCTGGGTGAATTGCTGGCCAAATGACGCATGACTTCCCCACCATGGAGGAAGTCATCGCCATGCATGACGCTTTGATCTCCGCCTTTGGCGGCGAACGAGGTCTACGCGATGAGGGCGCCCTAGCTTCCGCGCTGATGCGCCCACAGCTTGGCTACTACGATGGGCTTCTCCAAGAAGCCGCCGCGCTCATGGAGAGTCTGGCCAATAATCATCCCTTTGTGGACGGCAACAAGCGCGTCGCCTTCTTTGTCACCGACACGTTCCTGCGACTCAACGGACACTTCATCGATTGCGATAACGAGGAGGCGTATGCCTCCTTTATGGAGATGCTAACGGCGGGTTCATTCCACTTCACCGAGTTGAACTCGTGGCTTGAGCAGAAGGTCAGACCCCTGCCAGGCTCAACACCGCTGCTATAATCCGCGCAATTCCCCCTTGGTTTGCGCGGAAGCGCCGTGACGCAAGAGCAGTCCGCCCTCATCCCCAACCGGCCGGTGTTCATGGCCATCGACGGACACTCGGTGGTCTACCGCGCTTATTTCGCCCTCGCCGGCGCGCAGTTGAACCTGAGCCTGCGCTCGACGGGCGAGCCGACCGGCGCCGTCTTCAACTTCGTCAACATGTTCATCAAGGCGTGGCGCGACGTGAGTCCCGACTACTGGGCGATCGCGTTCGACACGTCGAAGCCCACCTTCCGCGACGAGATGTACGACGCGTACAAGGCGGGGCGGGCCAAGATGCCCGACGAGCTGCGGAGCCAGATCGGGCGGGTGCGGCAGGTCGTCGAGGCGCTGAGCGTGCCGGTGCTCGAGCGGGACGGCTTCGAGGCCGACGACATCATCGGCACCCTGGCCCGGCGGGCCACCGAGCGGGGCATGGACACGGTCATCGTGACCGGCGATACCGACCTCACGCAGCTGGTCAACCCCCACGTCCGCCTGCGCTATCAGTCGTTTCGCGGGCGGTCGGACACCTCGGTCTACGACGTGGCGAAGGTCCGCGAACGGTACGGCCTGGAGCCGCCGCAGATCGTCGACTTCAAGGCATTGACCGGCGACACCTCGGACAACATCCCCGGCGTGCCCGGCGTCGGCGACAAGACGGCCACGGCGCTCCTGCAGAAGCACGGCAGCGTGGCCGGAATCTTCGACCGCATCGACGAGGTCGAGGTGCCGCGCATCAAGAAGATCCGCGAGCTGCTGCTGGAGAACCGGAAGCAGGTGGAGATGAGCCGCACGCTCGTCGAGATCGACGTCAACACGCCCGTCGAGTTCGACTTCGAGGCCGCCAAGACCGGCGACTTCGACCGGGGCACGGTGATCGAGACCTTCCGCGAGTTGGAGTTCAACAGCCTCATCGCGCGGCTGCCAGGGCTGCCGCAAAACGCGATGGGCGAGGCTATGCAGGGCGACACTGGCGCCGATACCGATTACGTCGTCGTGGACGACCAGGCGGCGCTCGACGCGCTCGTCGCCGGCATCAAGACGGCGGGCCGGTTCGCTCTCGACGTCCGCGGCACGAGCCAGGCGGCCATGTTTGCCGACCTGGTCGGGCTGGCCGTCTCTACCGAGACAGGGAAGGCGGCCTACATTCCTCTCGGGCACGCCACAGGAAAACAGCTCGCCGCCGCAGAGGCGCTGGAGCGCCTGCGTACGGTGCTGGAAGACGAAGACATCGACAAGGTCACCCACAACGGCAAGTACGACTCGATCCTGTTGGCGCGCCATGGTATCGACCTGCGGGGGCTCAAGTCGGACGTCACCATCGCCGCGTACCTCCTAGGCTCGAAGGCGCTGACGGTGAAGGCGCAGGCCTTCGAGCGGCTCAGCGCGGAGATTCCCGGCGAGGGGGACGTGCTCGGCACGGGCGCGAAGGCCACGCCGATACGCGACGCCCCGATCGAGGACGCGTCCCGTCTCGCCTGCTCCTCCGCCGACTTCACGGGACGGCTTTGGCCGGTCTACGAGCGGGAGCTCGCCGCGCAGGGGATGGTGGGCCTCCTGGCCGACCTGGAGCTCAAGCTGCTGCCCGTGCTCGCCCGGATGGAGCGCATCGGCGTGGCCATCGACACCGGCCTGCTGCACGGCATGTCGCGGGAGATGGCCGGGTGGATCGAGGGCATCAAGCGGGAGGCCTACGACAGCGTCGGTCATACCTTCAAGATCAACTCGCCGAAGGAGCTTTCCAAGCTGCTCTTCGAGGAGATCGGGCTGAAGGGGCTGAAGCGGACGACGCAGGGCTATTCGACCGATGCCGCGACCCTGGAGTGGCTGCGCGGGCAGCACCCCGTCATCGAGCAGATCCTCGAATACCGGCAGATCAGCAAGCTGAAGTCGACCTACGTGGACGCCCTGCCCGAGATGGTCGCGCCGTCGACGGGGCGCGTGCATACGACCTATAGCCAGACCGTCGCGGCCACGGGGCGGCTCTCGTCGAGCGACCCCAACCTCCAGAACATCCCGGTGCGCACCGACCTCGGCAAGCGGGTGCGCGACGCCTTCATCGCGGAGCCGGGCTCGGGCTGGCTGCTGCTGTCGGCGGACTACTCGCAGATCGAGCTGCGCATCCTGGCGCACGTGACGGAGGACGCCGGCCTGATCGAGGCCTTCCGTCGTGACGAGGACATCCACGCCTCGACCGCCTCCCGCGTCTTCGACACGCCCCTCAACGAGGTGACGGAGGACCAACGGCGCTTCGCCAAGGTGGTCAACTTCGGGCTGGCCTACGGCATGGGCGAGTTCGGCCTCGCCAGCCGCGCCGACATCAGCCGCGAGGAAGCGGACGCGATCATGGGCGAGTACTTCAGGAAGTACCCCGGCATCGCCAAGTACCTCGACGACGCCCGCGCCAAGGTGCGCGAGCAGGGCTACGTCGAGACGCTGCTCGGTCGCCGCCGCTACATTCCCGAGATCAGCGCGCCCAACCACCAGCTTCGCCAAGCCGGCGAGCGAATGGCGATCAACCACCCCATCCAGGGCGCCGCCGCCGACGTCATCAAGATCGGCATGATCAACCTCCAGGACCGCATGGACGAGGCCAGGCTGGACGCCCGCATGCTCCTCCAGGTCCACGACGAGCTCATCTTCGAGTCGCCGCCCGACGAGATGGAGACGCTCATCGGCCTCGTCCTGGAGGTCATGCCCAAAGCAATGGACCTGCTCGTCCCCCTCAAGGTCGACTTGAAGCAGGGCCGCTCCTGGGGCGAGATGGCGTAGCGCCCCTCCGGACCTCTTCTCCCAAGGGGAGAAGATTGAGATGAGGGGCTCCCGCCAACCGCCGCAGGTTATCGAAGCCCGCCGACCCTTGCCCCCTCCCCTGTAGGGGCGCGTCGCGACGCGCCCGTCCCCCACCACCGCCAACCCCGCCACGCGTCGGCCAAACCCCATCCACCGCCCCTCAAACACCCCTCCCTTTGTGGGAGGCGCCTCCTAAACCTCCCTCCCTTTATGGGAGGGACTGAGGGAGGGCGGGGGCGGGGCGGTCCCCTCCGGGCCTCTTCTCCCCTCCGGCGTAGGGGCGATTCACGAATCGCCCTCCCCCGCCAACCGCCGCAGGCCATCGAATCCCGCCATCCTCGCCCGCCGCCCCATAAACCTCCCTCCCTTTATGGGAGGGATTGAGGGAGGGCTCTCCGGAACCTCTTCTCCCAAGGGGAGAAGATTGAGATGAGGGGCCCCCCGCCAACCGCCGCAGGCCATCGAAGCCGACCATCCTCGCCCGCCGCCTCTTAAACCTCCCTCCCCTTGTGGGAGGGACTGAGGGAGGGCCGGGGGTGGGGCGCGGCGATCCCCCTCCCCATTTGACACCCTGCCTTACCTCGGATACCTTTTGGTAAGGAGATTTGTAATGCTGGTCAAAGTGACCTCCAAACGCCAAGTGACCTTCCCCGCCAGGGTCTTGGACGCGCTGGGCGTGGGCCCCGGCGATCACATCGAGCTGGAAGAGGGCCCCGGCGGCTTCCTCCTCCGGCCGAAGCGGCTCGACCCATCCCTTCTCGCTCCGCTGCGCGGCAAGGTCCGGCCCGGTGCGGCCCCGTTCGACGTCGAGACCTTCCGAAGCCAACACCATGACCCCTCGCTACGGGATTGACACGTCCATCCTCGTCCGGCTGCTCACCGGCCTCCCGCCCGATGCCTTCTCCCATTGCGCCCAGGAATTGGAGCGCCTCGCGAAACGCGGTGCGGAGGTCTACGCGTCGAATCAGGTCATCGGGGAAGCCTACGTCGCCGTTCAGCATCACTACGCCGTCTCCAAGGCCGACGCCCGCGCCGCGCTCCTCGACGTGCTGCGCAGCGGGCTTGTCACCCCCATGAACGGGCGCGCCGTCATCGACGCCCTCAGCGCCCCCGGCCAACCCGGCCTCTTCGACCGCCTCATCGCCAACGACTACCAACGCGCCGGCCTCGAAGTCCTCACCCTCGACACGCGTATGGCCGGCCTCCCAAACGCCCGCCGCCTCTGACCACCCGCGCCCTTGGCAGGCGCCCCATAAACCTCCCTCTCCCGGCCTCTTCTCCCAAGGGGAGAAGATTGAGATGAGGGGCCCGCGCCAACCGCCGCCGGCCATCGAATCCGGCCGACCCTGCCCGCCGCCCGTAGGGGCGCCTCTTGTGGGCGCCCGTCCCCCGATGAAGAACATGGCCCCCGGAGACCACCCCCGGGCAACCACAAGGGTTGCCCCTACAAGGATCGACCGCCTCGCGACGAAGCCCGCCATCCTCGCCCGCCGCCCCTCAACCCCCCTCCCTCTTGGGAGGCGCCCCTTAAACCTCCCTCCCCTTGTGGGAGGGACTGAGGGAGGGGTCGCGCCGCCAGGCGCGCCGGGCGGGGCGGCGCGGGGGGCGGGCACCGCCCCACCCCTACCCCTCTCTCTCATCTCCCCCACAAGGGGGGAGAGGCCAGACCCCCGGGAGGCCACCCCCACAACGCGCCCCCCTTAAACCTCCCTCCCTTTATGGGAGGGATTGAGGGAGGGCTCCCTAAAACCACGCCCCCGCGCCGCGCTCCGACCGCGCCTGCGCCTCCAGCGCTAGGGCGAGCGCGTCCGCGATGTCCGGGCTCGGCGCGTGGCCCGACAGACCCCGCTTGTGGACCCGGATCACCCGGTCGCTCTCGACCTCCCACTCGACCTGCGCAAGCTGCGCCGCGAGCTTGCCGTTCGCCGTCAGCGACGCGTCGCGCGGCAGACGCAGCGTCCCCGCCTCCAGCCGCTCCCGCAGCCGCCAGTACATCTCCGCCAGCTTGTTCTTGAAGTGCACCGACGACCGTCCGTCCGCCGTCGCGCCGAACTTGACCGCGTAGACCCGTACGTCGAGCTCCCGCAGACGGTCCACCACGCCGCCGCCGACTCCGCCGTCGTCGACCGCGACGGCCACCTCGCCGAGCTCGTCCACCACGCCCTTGATCTCGGCGACCGTGCGCATCGTGTTCTGCCCCAGCCACCGCTGTAGCCGCGCCAGACGGTTCCCTTCGAGCAGCACCGCCGCCGTCTCATCCTCGCCGCTGCGCGCCACGTCGACACCGAGGGCGAACCCGCCGCCCGCCGACGGCGCCTCCGCCGCCTGCTCGATCCAGTCGAACCGCACCAGTTGATGGCTCGCCGCCGAGGGGAACTCGCCCAGCACCCGTATCTGGTAGAGCGGACTCTCCTCGCCCCAGTCCCGCGCCGCCTCGGCCACCGCCGCCGG
>DAOUKZ010000261.1:0-7746 GCA_034420775.1 Dehalococcoidia bacterium | reverse complement strand
TGGCGGGCCTGGCCGAGTGCACAGGTAGCGCAACCATCTCCAGAGTCGAGAGGTCGAGTCGCTCGGAAGCATGATCGATGTCAAAGCCGACCAGACCCCCGGCGGCGTCAAGGTCGACGTTTACCCCACTGGAGACCTCACGCGTCTCAGCGCTTGTTTCGTCCTTGAGTTCGATATACAGGCTGTCGGTTTCGGGGTAGTAGTGGAGCTTCATGATCCATCACCCTCCTACGGACGCGGCGCTTGCCGCGCTTCGCCGCGCCCTGCCGGCTCCTACCCTCGCGGGTAGGGGTCGACCATGATGGTGGCCTCGCCGGTGAGGATTTCGGCGCCGTCCTGGTTCACGCAGGTCGCGTCGAGGGTGATGATGGGCTTGTCTTCGCGGACGCGGGTGACCACGCACTCGGCGGTGACGGTGTCGCCGGGGAAGACCGGCGCCACGAACCGGATGTTCATGCCCAGGAAGATGACCGTGACGCTGGGGCCGGCCATCTCGACGCCAAGGACGGCGGAGATCAGGCCCGCCGAAATGACGCCGTGGGCGACCTGCTTCCCGAAGCGAGTCTGCGCGCCGTAGCTGGGGTCGAGGTGGAGGGGCTGGGTGTCGCCGGTCATCTCGGCGAACGCCGTCACCGTCTCCTGGCTGATTGTCTTGGTGACGCTTCCTTTGGCGCCGACCTGGAACCGGTCCATCGGATTCATGTGTTCGCTCCTTTCGGGTTGTTCGGGCTTATGTCGTGTGGCGGCACATGGCCGCGTATGCGTGGAAGGGCGGAACGGAGGGCCGGGCCGGACAGCGCGCCCTAGCCGCCGTAGTCGTAGAAGCCACGCCCCGTCTTTCGTCCCAGCAGGCCCGACTGCACCATCTGCCGGAGCAGCGGCGCGGGCCGGTACTTCGAGTCGGCGAGGTCGCGGTGCAGGACCTCGATGACGGCGAGGCAGATGTCGAGCCCGATGAGGTCGGCGAGCTCGAGCGGGCCCATGGGGTGGTTCGTCCCCAGCTTCATCACGGTGTCGATATCTTCCTTGGACGCGATGCCCTCGGAGTAGAGGAAGACGGCCTCGTTGATCATCGGACCGAGGAGGCGGTTCGCCACGAAGCCGGGGGAGTCCTTGACGGTGACCTTCGTCTTGCCGACGCGCTCGGTGAACTCGACGGCGCGCGCGATGGTCTCGTCGGAAGTGAGCAGGGCTCGCACGACCTCGACGAGCTTCATCACCGGGGCCGGGTTGAAGAAGTGGATGCCGCAGAAGTTCCAGGGCCGTTCGAGGACGCTCGCCATGCCGGTAATGGGAATGGTCGAGGTGTTCGACGCGATGACGGTGTTCTCGGAGAGATGTTTCTCGACCGCGCCGAGGACCTCGGCCTTGACGCCCGCGTCCTCGTAGACGGCCTCGATGACCATCTCGCACGAGCCGAAGCCGTCGTAGGAGTCGACGGGCGTGATCAGTCCGCAGATTTGGTCGACCTCCGCCTCGTCCATGCGCCCATCCTTCACGCGACGCATCAACCGCTTGCGGGTGTCGACGATGGCCTGCTCGGCCTGGCCCGGCCGCTCGTCGGTCAGCACGGCGGGGAGCCCCGCCTGTGCGATCACCTGGGCGATGCCTCCGCCCATCTGACCCGCGCCAATCACTCCGATAGGACCCTCGATCATCAGCGCCTCCCGCCCGCCGTCGCGGGCCGCACACGATGATACGGCGGAGCACGCCTAAGCGCCACCGGCGCCCTTCGCGTATGATGAGCCCATGACCACGCGCTCTCCCGTTCTGGCCGCCGACGTCGTCGTCGTTGGCGGCGGCAACGCCGGCCTCGCCGCCGCCCTCGCGGCTAGGGAGGCCGGCGCATCCGTGCTCATCCTCGAAAAGGCGCCGCGCCATTTGCGGGGCGGCAACACGTACTTCACCGGCGGGCTGTTCCGCTTCGCCTACGACGGCTGGGACGAGATCGCCCAGCTCATCCCCGACACCTCTGAGCAGGAGCGTGCCACCGTCGACGTCGGCGCCTACCCCGTCGCCGCCTTCTACGACGACGTGATGCGCGTGACCGAAGGGCTGGCCGACTCCGAGCTCACCGACCTCCTTGTGTCGCAATCGTTCCCCACTATGAAGTGGATGAAGGACCTCGGCGCCCACTGGGTCTTGGCCTACGGACGGCAGGCCTTTCGCGAGAACGGGGTGATGAAGTTTTGGGGCGGCCTCACCATCGAGGCCGTCGGCGGCGGCAAAGGCCTCTCCGACCGCCTGTTCGAGCTGTCGGAGCGCGCCGGCGTCGAGGTCGTCTACGACGCCAAGGCCGTCGCCCTGGACGTGGCCGGCGACGGTGCGGTCCGGGGAGTCGCGGTGCAGGACGACGACGGGCGCCGCACCATCTCAGCCCGCGCGGTGGTTCTGGCGAGCGGTGGCTTCGAGGCGAACCCCGAGATGCGCACGCGCTATCTCGGCCCCGGCTGGGACCTGGCCAAGGTCCGCGGCGTCCGCTTCAACACCGGCGACGGCATCCGCATGGCGCTCGACGCCGGTGCGCAGCCCTTCGGCCACTGGAGCGGCTGCCACGCGGTGGCCTGGGACCTCAACGCCCCGGCCTTCGGCGACCGTAACGTCGCCGACCTCTTCCAGAAGCACTCCTACCCGCTCGGCATCATCGTCAACGTCGATGGGGAGCGGTTCGTCGACGAAGGGGCGGACTTCCGCAACTACACCTATGCGAAGTACGGACGCGAGATCTTGAAGCAGCCGCGCCGCGCCGCATTCCAGATCTTCGACGCCAAGGTGGCGGACCTGCTGCGCGACGAGTACAAGATCGCGCAGGTCTCGAAGATCGAGTCGGACAGCATCGCGGGGCTCGCCGATGGCCTCGGGATCGACGTGGATGGGTTCGTCAACACCGTCGAGCAATTCAACGCCGCGGTCCAGCCGGGGGAATTTGCTCCGGCGGCCCTCGATGGGAAGCGCACCGAAGGGATCGATCCGCCGAAGTCGAACTGGGCGCTGCCGCTTGATACGCCGCCCTACACCGGCTTCGCGGTCACCTGCGGCATCACCTTCACCTTCGGCGGCCTGCGCATCGACCGGAACGCCCAGGTGCTCGATACCGAAGACCGGCCCATGCCCGGACTCTTCGCTGCGGGCGAGCTCGTGGGCGGACTCTTCTACAACAACTACCCCGGCGGCTCGGGGCTCATGGCCGGGGCCGTCTTCGGCAAGATCGCCGGCGAGTCGGCGGGACGGGCGGCGCGGCCGGTCTAGTTGTAGTAGGTGCTGCGAAGGGTGCGGCCGGGCAGGTCGCCGGAGTGCTTGCCGCCCTCGATGAGCACCCGGCCGTTGACCAACGTGTACTCGATCCCCGTGGCGTGCTGGACGAGCCGGGTCGCGCCGCCGGGCAGGTCGTCGACGAACTCACGGTCGCTGGCATCGACCGTCCGCGGGTCGAAGATGGTGATGTCGGCGGCGAGGCCCTCCCTGAGGTAGCCCCGGTCGGTGATGCCCGACTCCTCGGCGGGAACGCCAGTAATCACGCGGACGGCGTGCTCCAGCGTCATCGCCTGCTTCTCGCGCACCCAGTAGCCGAGCATCCGGGTACAGAAGCCGGTGTTGACCTCGGTGATGAGGTGCGCGCCGGCGTCGGTGAATCCCGCCACGACGTGGGGCGTGTTGAGCAGCGCCGGAATCACGTTCTCGTCGGGGTTCCGCGCGTCGAGGAGACGCATTTGCGTACCCAGGTCCTCGTCGAGGGCGATGTCGAAGGCCGTGTCGAGCGGGTCTTTGCCGAGCTGGGCGGCGATGTCGCTGACCTTCATCATGTTGAACCGCTCGTACTTGAGCGTGGCCGCCTTGACGAGGACGATGCGGTCCCAGCGGGCGGGCAGCGCGGGCAACGGGTCGGACTTCATCTCCTCGCGCAGAACGTCGCGAGTCGCCGGATCGCGCATCGCCCGGAGCTTTTCTTCGCGGTCCAGCATCAGCACCTTTTGCCAGGAAGGGAAGCGGTCGAAGACGTTGGTGAAGCGGAAGTTGAACTCGAAGTCGTCCGGTTGCGTAGAGGCCAGAGCGAAGAAGGGGAATCCCTCGGCCCGCAGGGCCTTGAAGTCGGCGAGGCGCGCCTTCCATGCGTCCGGCGCGTCCAGCGTGGCGGCCAGCCCATTCCAGGTGACGGGCCGGCCGCTGATCTCGAAGAGCTGCTTCATACGAGCCCGCCCTTCGGCGCGGGCATAGGTGAACTCGGAGCCGGCGGCCATTTCCACGTAGCCGACCTTCTGCCCCTTCAGGACCGCGGCCAGATCCATGATCTCCTCGACGTCGGCGGCGCGGCTGGGCACGCGGCGGCCGTCGCCGTCCCAATGCGAGAAGCCCCGCGACGTGGTCAGGCCGACACCGCCCTCGGCGTGCGCCGTCGCCAGCGCCGTCTTCATCCGCTCGACCTCGTCGTCGGTGGCCTCGCGCTCCGAGGCGTCGGGGCCCATGACGTAGCGCCTGATTGCGCTGTGTCCCACCTGGGCGATGGCGTTGACGCCGATGCCCTGGTCCAGCGTGTCGAGGTACTCGCCGAAAGACTCCCACGGCCAGGGGAGCGTGCGCTTGAGGACGCCGATGTCCATGCCCTCGACGCGGGCGAGCATACGCGCCATCCAGTCTTGGTCTTCCGGCTTGCAGGGCGCGATGGTGAAGCCGCAGTTGCCCATGATCACGGTGGTGACGCCGTGCCAGCACGTCGAGGTGGCGATGGGGTCCCAGAGGAGCTGCGCGTCGTAGTGGGTGTGCATGTCCCAGAAGCCGGGCGCGACGGCGAGGCCGTCGGCGTCGATCACGCGGCCGGCGCTCTCGGTCCCGTTGCCCACGGAGGCGATCTTGCCGTCCTTCACCGCAACATTGCCGCGATACGCCGGCGCGCCGGTACCGTCAACGATCAGCCCGTCCTTGATGAGAATGTCGGCGCCCATGCTCCACCTCATTCGTGCAAGTGGCGTCATCTTAGCACTGCAGAGCGGGCGCAAGCGCCCGTGAGGCACGGCTCGTTTGACCGGTTCGGCGGGGCGGGGCTAGAGTAGCGCCGCCGGGGAGACGCCGGCAGGGAGCAGCCATGTCAGCGCAAGCCTGCGACGGGATTCGAGTCCTCGACTTCAGCCGGGGGATGGGCGGCGCCATCGCCACCATGATGCTGGCGGACAACGGCGCGGACGTGATCAAGGTCGAGCCTCCCGGCGGAGCGCCGGAGCGCCGCCAGCCCGCCTTCCTACAGTGGGGACGTGGCAAGCGCAGCGTCGTGCTCGACCTCAAGACGAGCGCGGGCGTCGAGGCGGCCCGCAAGCTCGCGGCAACCGCCGACGTGGTGCTGGAGAACTTCCGCCCCGGCGTCGCCGACCGCATGGGCATCGGCTACGACGACCTTTCAAAGGACAACCCCGGCCTCGTTTACTGCTCGATCACCGGCTTCGGCCCCAAGGGCCCCTACCGGGACGTGAAGGGCTACGACTCGATCGTGGCCGCCAAGTCGGGCCGCATGAACTGGGTGCCGCCCTGGGAGCGGGAAGGCCCTGTGTTCGAGTCGCTGCCCCGCATGACCTACGGCTCCGGCCAGTTCGCGGTCCAAGGCATCCTCGCCGCGCTCCTCGCCCGCGACAAGACGGGCCGCGGGCAGCACGTCCAGACCTCACTCCTGCAGGTTGTCACCGCCCACGCCATGGGCCAGTGGGCCGTTCCCGTGGGCACGGAGGAGGAGGCCGCCGAACGCCTCGGGGCGCGGCGGGCGGGGGACAACCCGCACACCCAGATGCCAACCGGCTACCAGATCGTCCAATGCAAGGACGGCGTCTGGATTCAGATGGCCTCCACCAGCGTGAAGATCTTCCGCTTCTTTATGGACTTACTCGGGCTCGACTACCTCTACGACGACCCCGCCTACCGCGACATGCCCTACGTCTTCCCCAGTGAGGATGACCGCAGGCGCGTCCACGGCCTGATCCGCGAGAAGATGCGGGAGAAGACCTCGGACGAGTGGATGCAGATCTTCATCGAGAACGGCAACATCGGGGCAGAGCCCTACATCACGACCAAGGACTTCGTCCACCATCCGCAGGTGGAGGCCAACCACCTCTACTTCGATGTGGACGACCCGCGCGTCGGCCCCATGCGGCAAGTCGGCCCCATCGCCGAGATGACGGCGACGCCGTCGCGGGTACAGGGGCCGGCGCCCGAGCTTGGCGAGCACACCGACGCCGTCCTCGCCTCCCTGGACAAGGGCGGACCATGGCGGGCCGATGCTGAATCGGCAGCGCCGGCCGGGCCCAAGCCCCGGCTGCCGCTCGAAGGCTACACCGTGCTGGAGATGGCCTCCTACTACGCCGGCCCGTTCTCGACGACGCTGCTCTCCGAGATGGGCGCACGCGTCATCAAGATCGAGCCCGTCTTCGGCGACACCATGCGCCGCATCCACGAGGTCTCCCACAAAGCCATCCAGAACAAGGAGAGCATTGCGCTCGACCTGAAGACGCCGGAGGGCCGCGAGATCCTCTACCGGATCATCGCCAAGGCCGACGCGCTGATGCAGAACTTCCGCCGCAACACCTGGAAGAATCTGGGCCTCGAGTACGAAGGCGTGCAGAAGGTGAACCCGCGCCTCGTCTACCTCTTCGCCGCCTCGTATGGAAGCAAGGGGCCGCAGGGGACCATGCCCGCATTCCACCCCACGGTCAGCGCCATCGCCGGGGCCGGCGTCCGCATGTCCGGCGAGGGCAACCCGCCCATGGACTCGATGCAAGGCGACCCCGACGCCGCCATCTGCGCCGCCACGGCGCTGCTCCTCGGCCTCCAAGCGCGGGAGCGCACCGGGAAGGGCCAGTACATGGAGAGCCGGATGATCGCGAGCGGCAGCTACGGCACCTCCGACTGGTTCATGGAGTACGCGGGCATGCCGGAGGAGCCGATGCCCGACGCGGACCAGCGCGGCTATCACGCCCTCCAGCGCCTCTACCAGACCGGCGACGGCTGGGTGATGCTCGACTGCCCGACACAGCCGGAGTGGGAAGATCTCTGCCACGCGCTCAACCGGGGCGACCTGATTGAAGACGACCGGTTCGCCTCGCCGGAGGGCCGCAGGGAACACGACGCGCCGCTCGCCGCGGAGCTGGCCGCCGAGATGGAGTCGCGCGCCTCCCAGGAGGTCGAAGCGCTGCTGCTCGCCCGCGACGTGGCCTGCGTCCGCGCCGACGACACGACCTGGGGCCGCTTCTACATCAGCGACCCGCAGATGGCGGAGAACGGCTTCCGCGTGCAGGCCAACTCGCCCGTCTTTGGCGGCGACTACCACCGGCACGGCCCCACGGTCTCCTTCTCGGAGATGGAGACCCGCACCGGCCCGCCGTCGTTCATCGGCGAGCACACCCGCGCCATCATGGCGGAGGTTGGCTACTCCGAGGGCGAGACCGCCGACCTCGAAGGCCGGGGGATCATCGCGCAGACCGACCGCTGGGCGTAGCCGCTAGGCCTCATAAGCGACCCGGCCGCCGACGATCGTCATCGCGACGCCGATGTCGCGGACCGCGTCGGGCTCGACCATGAGCGGGTCGGCGTCGAGCACGACTAGATCTGCGAGCTGGCCGGGAGCGATGCTGCCCTTCAGGTGCTCGTCGGCGGCGGCATAGGCCCCGCCCTCGGTGTGCAGGCGGAGCGCCGTGGCCGCGTCCACGGCCTCGGAAGCGTTGGCCGCCGCCCCGCGCCGTGAGGCGCGAGTCACCGCCGCGGCGATGG
>DAOUKZ010000260.1:0-14058 GCA_034420775.1 Dehalococcoidia bacterium | reverse complement strand
CGGAGAGCTTCATGATGTTGGCCTTGTGGACGGCGGTGACCTTGGAGCGCCCGTTGGCGATGGCGTAACGGAAGGCGAACTCGGCGATGCGGGTCGAGGCCGCCTCGGTGATGATCTTCAGGCTCTCGATGACGCCCCGGACGACCTCGTGCTCCTTGCCCGCGTAGAGGTCCTCGGTGTTCTCGCGCACGACGACGAGGTCGACGTCGTCGTAGCGGGCAGGGACGCCGGGGATCGTCTTGACGGGGCGGACGCAGGCGTAGAGGTCGAGGGCCTGACGTATCCCCACGTTGACGCTGGGGAACCCCTCGCCGACGGGAGTGGTGATGGGGGCCTTGAGGCCGACGGCGTTGGCGCGGATCGAGTCGAGCGTCTCCTCCGGGAGCAGCGCGCCGAGGCTGTCGCGGGCGATCGCGCCGACGAGCCGCCGGTCCCATTCGATCTCGACTCCCGCCGCCTCCAGCACCCGCAGCGTCGCGGCCGCCACCTCGGGGCCGATGCCGTCTCCCTCCATCAGCGTCGCCTTGTGGCTCGTAATCAAGCGGTCTCCTCTCCGATTGCGCCGGCGCGGGCCGGTCGTCTGCGTCTGGGCGTTGGTCTATTCTAAGCCGAATCCGACGCGGACGAGATGCAATGACGGCAACCATCGTAGTACACGGCGGCGCGGGCGCTCCGACGGCGCTCAACGACGGCTGCGAGGCGGCTGCTGCGGCTGCCCTCGCCCGGCTGCGTGACGGCGGGGACGCTCTCGACGCCGCGGTCGAGGCCGTCGTCGTCATGGAGAACGACGGGCGGTTCAACGCCGGGAGCGGCGCCGTCCTCCGGCTTGATGGCGAGACCGTCGAGTTGGATGCCGGCGTCATGGACTCGAAGGGCCGTTTGGGGGCGGTCGCAGCGGTGCGGCGGGTGCGGAACCCGGTGCTCACGGCGCGGCGCGTCGCCGACACGCCGCACACGCTCCTCGCCGGCGCGGGCGCCACGGCATTCGCCAAGGCCGTGGGACTCGAAGCCGAGATTGTTCCCAGCGAGCGGGCGCGGGAGCGCCACCGCCGTCTCGTGGAACATCTGGCTTCCGGTGAAGCCGAGGGGGGATGGAAGGCGGACGACCTGGCGAACGCGTGGAACTTCCCGGCGGCCTATGACCCCGTCTTCTCTCGCGGCGGCGCTGCCGATCCCTGCGACACCGTCGGCGCCGTGGTGCGTGGGCCCGACGGCACCTTCGCCGTCGCCGGCTCGACCGGCGGCAGTGTACCGATGCTCCTAGGCCGCGTCGGCGACACGCCCCTGGTCGGCTGCGGCTTCTACGCGGGCGAGCACGGCGCCGTCGCCTGCACCGGCATCGGTGAGGAGATAGCCCGGCGTGTCTTGGCCCGCGAGGTCTACGAGTCGATATGCTCGGGCATGACGCCGCAGGCGGCCTGCGAGGCGGGGGTTGACTTGTTCCCCGCCGAGATATCAGTCGGCGTGATCGCGGTGGGGCGCGACGGGGCCGGCGCGGCGTCTAACCGCGAGATGGCCCGCGCGTTTGCTTGACGCCCTCCGCTTACCCGCCCCTTGCCATCCAGTCGCCCATGTTGAAGAGCGTGGCGTCGTTCTCGATTTCAGGCAATCTCGCTACGGTGGTTGGGGCGAAGTAGGGGAAGTCGAACGTCACGAGGTCGCCGGCGCGCTTGCCTCGAATCGGCATGAGGCGGACGGTGAGCGGCTTGCGGAGCCGGACGGAGAGCGCGCAGACGTCCAGGTAGACGCGCCCCGCCTGCTCGGCAGTGACGTCGCCGGGAACCGGGACGGTGTCGAGGCCGGTCCCGCACACTGCCGAGTACGTCAGCAGGTCGCCGATGGTGTAGCTGCCCTCGCGGTGGCGCTCGGCGAGGGCGGAGTCTTCCAAGATTGGGAGCATGAGGCCGGAGAATCCGCAGCGGCGCACGCGGGCGGAGCGCAGCGCGTCGGCGACCATGGCTGAGGCGAAGAGGGTCCCGCCCGCCCCGAACCGGCCGACGCCGAGCCGCTCGATCGCGCCGGCGATGCTGCGGGCGGCGTCGGGGAAGGGTGCGAGCGAGATGTCCATGCCGTGGAAGACGGCGCCGTGCTTCGCGGCGACCTCCGCCACGGCGGCCTCGATGCGCGCGCCGTGGCCTTCGATTGCGGCGGTCAGGCGGTCGAGGACTTCGTCGAACGACGAGGCGCCCTCGAAGGCATCCACGGCGAGGTTGGCGGCTTCGAGGGCAAGAGAGAAACCGGGCGGGCCGCCGTCGTGGTAGCCGGTGGGGAAGAACGGGCCGTTCGGCGGCACGTTCGCCGCGACGGCGAAGCGGCGGGACGCGGCTCCCTGATCATCCAACTGCCCGATTTCGACCAGTGCCTCGGCGGCCATCCGTGCCGCTCGCGTGTTGACGCCGTCGAGGTTGGCGGGCGCCACCGAGACGAAGAGGCCCTCGGTGGCCGCGAGGATTCGGGGGACGGCCTCGATGAGGGCGGGGGCCTCGCGCCGCGGCGGTGCGACGATGGGGCCGATGGAGCAGTAGCCGACGTCCTCGGCGCGCGCGGCCGCTTCGAGGTCTCGGGCGAACGCGATCGCTTCCTTCGCGTCGCCGGTGATGTCGCTGATCGGCTGCGTGGCGAGCCGCAGCGTTTGCACCGGGTAGCCGGCCGCTTCCAGGTACTCCCGCGCATCGTCCGCCAGACGGCATGCCGCCCCGACGGCTTCGTGGTCGAGGTCGACCTGCTGCCGGTGTCCGGCGGTGACGGCGCGAATCTCCACGGTGTGGCTCCTTGGGTAGGGGGTCGGACCCCAGAGGGGCCGCCCTAGTATAGGATGGGCGCCGAAGCCCATGTCCGACCCACTGTTCACTCCCGAGCAAGCCCGATTCCTGACATCGCACCGCGTGGGACGGTTGGCGACCGTGTCCGGTGCAGGCTGGCCGCACGTCGTGCCGGTTTGCTACGCCTTCGACGGCACGCTCCTCTACACGCCGATCGACGAGAAGCCGAAGCGCGTGGGAGCGGGCGAGCTGCGACGCATCAGGAATCTGAGGGACAACCCACAGGTCTCGCTCGTGGTCGACGACTACGACGAAGACTGGACGAAACTCGCCTTCGTCATCGTGCGCGGCTGCGCCGAGATCGTGGAGCGCGGTGGCGAGCGGAGCGAAGCCCTGGCGCTGCTACGGGAGAAGTACCCGCAGTACCGCGCGATGGCGCTGGAGGACCGTCCGCTGCTGGTGATCGAGCCGGAGTCCGTTGCCGCGTGGGGGCGGGTCGGCTAGTCGGGCTCGTCTTCGGATGGCAGGACAGGTTCGATCTGCATCCCTTCGCACTTGAGGCGGAGGGAGCGTACCCAACTCTGCAGCACCGCTTCGAGCGCGGCTTGAAAGCGGCCGCGGAAGAGGCGGGGAAGCCACCCGCGCAGCGTTTGCTCGGTGACGACGAGGCATTCCTCGCCTTGGGCCTCGATCGACCAGGCGTGTCGGAGACGGGCGCCCGTGGTCTTGCCGCTCCAGACGACGCGCTTGCGGGGCGTCACGGTCTCGAACTGAGACCGCACTTTGAAGCCGCCGGAGCGCCAGACAAAGCGCGTCCCCGGCTCAAGGGGCCCCTTCATGGAGACGTCGACGACGCCGTCGTGCCAGTTGGGCCAGCCTTCCACGTCGGTGAGCACCTGCCAGACCGTCTGCGGCGGCGCGGCGATGCGCTGCTCGACGCGGACGGCGACAGGGGCGTCGAGTAAGGCCATCTCATTCCCATGAGGGCGGGACTCGTTCTCAGTAGACCGGGTCATAGTGGGGTCCGGCGACGATGCGCGCCTACTTGTAGCGGAGCTTGAGGTAGACGATCGAGGCCACCATGCTCCCCGTCAAGAAGTTGGCGACGATCAGGGGAATCGATCCGATAAAGGCGCCGTAGAGCAGCCACAGGAAGTTGCCGACCGTGAGAATGGAGAAGGTGGGGAGGTTGATGTCGCTGGTGGAACGGGTGCGCCAGCTTTGGCGGACCTGGGGGAACATCGAGAAGACGGCGACGACACCGGCGCAGTAACCAAGCGCGTCTATGGGTTCCAAATCGACTCCTAACGGGCCGCCTCGGCGGGGCCGCCCCAACCTTCAAAGTATACTCCCGCCGCGTGCCGAGACTCCCCGCTGCGCCCAAGGGATTGAGGCGAGCGTCCGGGCGTGCCAGTGGGGCGGGGTATAATCTTGTCTACGACGCGTTCGCGCTGATCCAAACACCACGTAAGGGAGCTCTCATGACCACCGTCTCCGAGCCGCCGAAAAGCGATTTCCGGGTTGTCGGCACACGGCCGATCCGGCACGACGGACTGGACAAGGTCACCGGACGGGCACGCTACGGCGCCGACATCGACATGCCGGGCATGATCCACGGCAAGGTGCTCCGGAGCCCGCACCCGCACGCCCGCATCCGCGGCATCGACACGAGCAAAGCGGAGGCCCTTCCCGGCGTCCGAGCGGTGGTGACCGCCGCCGACTTCCCCATCCTTGATGACCAGCCCATCAACTTCGCTGAGATCCGCGGCAGCGCGCGGATGCTCGCCGAGAACGTCATGGCGCGCAACAAGGTCCTGTACGCGGGCCATGCCGTGGCCGCCGTCGCCGCCGACAGTCCCCACGAGGCCGAGGACGCCCTGGCGCTCATCGAGGTCGACTACGAAGTGTTGCCCACGATCCTGACCCTCGAAGAGGCGCTGAAGGATGACGCGCCGCTCCTGCACGAAGATATGACGACGCGGTCGATCTCGGCTTTTCTGGCCAAGGACGGCGACACGGGCAAGCCGAGCAATCTGTCGTTCCACATTCAGTTCAAGGACGGCGACCTCGACGCCGGCTTCGCCGAAGCCGACACGGTGATCGAACGGGAGTACACGACACAGTCGGTGCACCAGGGGTATATCGAGCCGCACGCCTCAACGGTGTGGTATGCGCCGGACGGACAGATTACGGTGTGGACGTCAACGCAGGGGCCGTTCTCCATTCGGTCGGAGACGGCGCTGATTCTCGGACTGTCTGAGAGCCAGGTCAAAGTCATCCCGATGGAGATCGGCGGCGGCTTCGGGGGGAAGCTCGACACCTATCTCGATCCCGTGGGCGCGGCGCTGTCCCGCAAGAGTGGCCGGCCGGTGAAGATGGTGATGTCGCGCCGCGAGGTGTTCGAGGGCTCAGGCCCGACCTCAGCGGCGAAGATCGTCGTCAAGTTCGGCGCGAAGGCTTCGGGGGAGATCACCGCGGCGCACGTGCAGCAGTACTACGAGGCGGGCGCGTTCCCCGGCTCGCCGGTCGGCGAGGGCGCAATGACCGGCCTCGCCCCCTACGCCATCGAGAACATGACGGTCGACGGCTACGACGTTGTCTGCAACAAGCAGAAGGTCGCCGCCTACCGCGCCCCCGGGGCGCCGATCGCGGCCTTCGGCATCGAGTCGGCGATGGACGAGCTCGCCTTGGCGCTGGGCCTCGACGCCCTCGAGCTGCGCGAGAAGAACCTGGCCCACCCCGGCGACCGCATGCCGAGCGGCAAGCCGCATGAGAACTTCGCCGGCGACGAGGTCATCGCGGCGATGAAGTCGCACCCCGCGTACACGGCGCCGCTCGGCCCCAATCAGGGCCGTGGGGTGGCCGTCGGCTACTGGTTCAACGCGACGATACAGTCGTCGGCGACGATCAACGTGAACAGCGACGGCTCGGTGAGCCTGCTCACCGGGTCGGTGGACATCGGCGGCACACGCGCCGCGGTGGCCATGCAGGTCGCCGAGGTGCTTGGCCTGGAGGCCGAGGACGTCCGGCCCTCGGTGGTTGATACCGACTCCATCGGGTGGACGGGCGTGACCGGCGGGAGCCGCACCGCGGTGGACACCGGCCGGGCCGCGATCCAGGCCGCGGAGATGGCGAAGGAAGAGCTGACGTCCCGCGCCGCCATGATGTGGGAGGTCTCCCCCGACGACGTGGTCTTCGACGACGGCGTCTTCATCAACACGAAGTCGGACGAGCGCATCCGCTTCAAGGACCTCGCCGCGCAGCAAATGAGGTTGGGTGGGACGATCACCGTGTCGGCGACGACGACGGGGCGCAAGGTGGCCCCGGCCTTCGCCGGGCACATCGCCGACGTCGAGGTCGATCCCGAGACGGGCAAGGTGCAGGTCCTGCGCTACACCGCGTTCCAGGATGCGGGACGGGCGGCGCACCCGAGCTACGTCGAGGGGCAGATGCAGGGCGGGTCGGTGCAAGGCATCGGCTGGGCGCTCAACGAGGAGTACTACTTCTCGAAGGATGGCCGGCTGGCCAACTCGAGCTTCCTCGACTACCGGATGCCGACATCCCTCGACGTGCCGCGCATCGACACCGTGATGCTGGAGATCCCCGGCGACGCCCATCCTTTCGGGATGCGCGGCGTGGGCGAGGTCCCCATCGTGCCGCCGATGGCCACGATCGCCAACGCGGTGAGCGCCGCCGCCGGCGTCCGCATGGCGGACCTGCCGATCACGCCCGGCTCGATCGTCAAGGCGCTCGGCAACGGGCAGCCGGAGTAGCTAGACCGGCGCGGACTACCTAACGCAGCACGGGCCCCACAGATCAGGGCCTATCCCTACCGCACCTCGCGCATTCCCTAGGCAAGAGTTTGACAACGCTAGTATGCTTAATGAAAAAGACGCATACGACAAGGAGGGGATTGTGCGGATAGGAGTCAACATACCGGATGACCTACTCAAGAGAATTGAACCCTTGAAGCCGGCGCTAAACGTGTCGCAGATTTGCCGCGAAGCCATCAAGGCCTACGCGGACAGTTGCGAGGCCCGGGCTCGTGTTACGGATGAAGGTCAGAGAGAGGCCGAGGCGCAGAGGCTCTTCCTGCAGGACGACCTCATTGAAATCGATTGGGAGGCCATCGGCTGGCAAGACGGGGAAGTATGGGCGAAGACGGCTGACCTAGAGGACTTCGAAGATGCGTTCCACAACTTCAAGATTGCCCAGCGCAAGGGAGCGGATTGGAAGCCTTGGGAGTGGCCCGGCCGAAGGGGACAGCTAACGGGATTGAAGAACTATGCGACACGGCGAGGAGAACATGGTGAGTGGTTCCAACAGCAATGCGAACTACATCCGGAGACCAATCCCTTTATCGAAACAGAAAAGCCTTACACGCGTGGCTGGCTCGCCTACGCAGGCGTGGTTTGGGGGAAGATCCAAAACTTGCGTGAGGAACGCAGAAACGCTTGGCGGGAAGCGGTAGAGCAGGCTCGACAGTCGCGCCCTGAGCCGGAGATTCCGCGGCACATCGCGGACAAGCTCGCCGCTCCGGACGAGACAGGCCCTACGCAGGCGGCAGCACCTGCCTCGGATCCCACACCGGCAGGAGCGGGACGCAAGACAACTTCTCGCAGCGCCGCCGAAGATATCTCATGACGGACAATCCCCATCGCGGAGATGCTGCGAGGATTCGGCGTCGTGGACACAGCGGCGCAAGAAGCGGCGCGGGTCGTGCTGATCGACGGCGACCTGATCGCGAACGAGCGGAAGGTCAACATCTTCGCCGCGAAGTCGGCGCAGGCGCGGGTGCTCCTCCAGAAGTCGTTCCAGTGGCATTGCAACGACGGTGATTGCCGCATCGCTGCCGCCAAAGGCAAGACATCCCCGCTGCTCGTGGAGAAGATGGCTTGCTCCTTCTGTGGCGGCTCGAAGGACCGCGCCGCGTTGGCCGAGATGGCCCGTGCCATGGCCGAGGCGAACAAGCTCCGCGTCCTCGTCGTGGGCGGCACGGACAAAAAGGAGCGGGAGATCAAGGAGAAGTCGCCGCCGGGAATCGAATGGCGCTTCATCGAAGGAACAAAGGGTCGTCCCAGCCGCTACCGTCAGTCCCACCAGGACTGGGCCGAGGTCATCGTGATCTGGGGCAGCACCGAACTCAACCACAAAGTCTCGGAACCCTTCGCCGTCAAGGGCGATGACCGCGTGATCACCGTGCGCCGTCGCGGTATTACGGCCTTGGCCGACGAGGTTATCCGCCACCTACGGGGCGGTTGATCGCGCCGTAGCCCGGCGGCTAGCGGGCCATGTCGTAGCTGCGGAGGAGCTTGCCGGGCAGGGCGTTGGTGCATTCGTTCTCGACGAATGTCACGCCGCCGTTGACCAGGATGAAGCGGATGCCCTTGGGCTTTTGGATGAGCCTGCGCTCGCCGCCGGGGAAGTCGTTGGAGTAGATCGGCGGGTCGTGGAGGAGGCCGAGCTCGTCGAGGTTGTAGACCATGATGTCGGCGGCCTTGCCGGTGGTGAGCTGGCCGCGGTCGGTGTAGCCGGCGACCCACGCGGGGTAGGCGCTCATCTTGACGTGGGCCTGCTCGAGGGTCATCAGCTCGCGGTCGCGGATCCAGTAGGCGAGGAAGTCGACGGGCCAGCGGGCGTTGGCCTGGAAGCGGGTGTGGGCCCCGCCGTCGGACGTTGAGATGTGGGTGTAGGGGTCGAGCAGGCCCTTGTCGACGGTGGACTCGCCAGCCTTGCTGAACTCGCGGGTGGCGAACTCGGTCTTGAGGTCCTCGTCGATTGCGAGGTCGAGGAAGGCGTCGACGGGGTGCTTGCCCATCATTTCGGCGACGACCTCGATGGTCTTGCCCTCGTACTGGTGGTTGCGCTCGTGGACGACCTCGAGGACGCGGGCGGTGCTCCACTCGGTGCGTCCGAGGTAGGTCGGCACTTCGGCGTCGCGCTTCATGGCCTCGCGGGTGGCGGGGTCGGACAGCTTGCGTTTCCGCTCCTCGGAGGTGCCGACCAGAGGATCGACCCAGCTCGGCATGTAGTCGAAGAGGTTGAACTCGGCGAGGGTGAAGCGGCTCTCGGGGAACATCGGTGTCTTTTGCGGCGCGACGGGCAACCCTTCGGCGCGTGCGCGCTCGACCCACTCGGGGCCGTCCGGGTTGTGTCCAAGCACGACGTGGAGAGGGCGGCCGCTGAGGCGCAGCATGCGGGTCAGCAAGTCCTGCTGTCTTTCGGGGTTGGCCGAGACGCCGATTGTCCAGCCCATCCAACCGACGCCGAACTCGCCGAGGATCTCGGCGAGGGCGAGGTATTCTTCGTCGGAGGCGACGTGGCTGGGGATCGCCGAGCCGTCCTCGCTGCGGTCCTCCTCGTTGCGGTCGGCGGCGAAGCCGAAGGAGCCCGCCTTCATGCCCTCGTAGAAGAGCTCTTTCATGTGATTGAGCTCTTTCTCCGTGACCGAGGTCCGGTTGCGGGCCTCGATCATGCCGAGGACGTAGCCCCGGAGTGGCGAGAAGGGGAAGAGCGAGCCGACGTTGATGCCGAGGCCCTGGCGGTCGAGGCTGTCGAGGTACTCGGGGTAGGACTCCCAGTCCCAGCGCATGCCGGCGCGCATGGAGTCGAGAGGGATCGCCTCGATGCGGTTCATCATCCGCATGTTGAGGTCGCGGTCTTCGGGGCGGGTGGGCGCGAAGCCGAAGCCGCACTGGCCGATGCTGACGGTCGTTTGGCCGAACCAGCCGTCGAGCGTGGCGTAGGGGTCCCAATTCAGTTGGGCGTCGTAGTGGGTGTGCAGGTTGATGGCGCCGGGGGCGACGATACAGCCGCCGGCGTCGATCTCCTCGGCAGCGCCCGCGGGAATACGGCCGCTGATCTTGGCGATCTTGCCGTCCTTGATGCCGACGTCGGCGGCGTAGCGGGGAATACCCGACGCCTCGACGACCGTGCCGCCTCGAATCACCACGTCATACTCAGCCAACTCGGGGACCTCCTTCGTCACTGCCCTCAGCCCGTCTTGCGCTTCCGCGGTTAGTTGGGCTGCTCGATGTTGAAGAATCTGGCCGCGTTGGTCACCGTCATCTTGTGGAGCTCTTCATCCGTGACGTCGCTGAAGACCTCGCGGACGATGCGGTGGGAATCGGGCCAGGTGCCCTCGGTGTGGGGGTAGTCGGAGCCCCACATCAGGTTCTCCACGCCGATGGCCTGGCGCACCCTCACGGCGACCCAGTCTTCCTGGAAACCGATGGCGCAGTTCCGGTGGAAGAAGTCGCTGGGCTTCATGTCGTCTTTGAATCGCGGCCACATCATGCCCCGGTCGCGGTGGAGCAGGTCCATCTTGTAGAGCCACTGGCCGGCCCAGCCCGCCTCGTTCTCGACGCTGGCGACTTTCAGGTTCGGGAAACGCTCGAAGACGCCCGACCAGATCATCGAGGTCAGGCTGCGGCGGATCCAATAGTCGTTCGTGGAATAGACGACGCCCGGGGGCTGGTTGGGGTCGGCCTTCGTGAACAGGTTCATGGGCAGGACTTCGCGGTCGGAGCCCGAATGCAGCGAGATGGGCATATTGAGGCGCTGCGCGGCGTCCCAGAACGGGTCGTACTCCGGGTTGTGGTACTGGTGGTCGTGTTTCGGGTAGACGGTGATGAAAGCGGAGTTCAGCCCCAGACCCTTGCACCGTTCGAGCTCCTCGACCGCCTCCGGGATGTTGTCCACGTTGATCATGGCGGCGCCCTTCAGCCGGTCGGGATAGGGCTTGCAGAACTCGGCGATCCAGTCGTTGTAGGCCCGGCAGATCGCGGAGAGGAGCTCCGAGTCCTCGGTACGCCACACGCCGCCGACGCAGAGGGTAGGGAAGATGACGCCGCCGAAGACGCCGTCCATGTCCATGTCCTTGATGGCCTCGTGCGGGTCGTAGGCGCCGGGGAGCACGCTCTCCCAGCGGCCCTCGGCCGGTATCTCGTGGGGCTTGTCGGTGCGGAAACGCGCGCCGGCGTTGGTGGTGTTACCCATCGAACCGAGGCACTGGTCGCCCTCGACGTACCACCAATCGTGGTCGTCGCCCTGCACGACGTGGGGCGCACGGTCGCGGAACTTCTTCTCGATACGGCTGGTCCACAGGTCGGGAGGCTCCACGATGTGGTTGTCCGCCGACATCAACATGACCTTGGTCTGTGTGGCCATCGATTCCGTCCTCTCCTTATTGCGTCTGGCTTTCCTTTGTCGTCTTGAGGGGCCCGCGGGCTAGTTGAACGAGATGTCGTAGATCCGGGCGGCGTTTCCGGCGACGATCTTCTCTTTTTCCTCCTCGGAGCAGACGGAGAGGATGTCGTCGAGGATTTCCCGCGACTTGGGGAAGGTCGATTCGACGTGGGGGTAGTCGGAACCCCACATAAGATTGTCGACGCCGATGATGTCGCGCTGCTGGATGCCGAGGCCGTCTTCCTGGAAGCTGTGGAAGACCTGGCGGCGCATGAGGTCGCGGGGCGTGGCGCCGTCCTTGAAGCGGTAGGGAGTGAGCTGCGGCCGCTCGCGGTAGCACCACTCCATGCGGTCGATGAAGAAGGGGATCCAGGAGAGCTCATGTTCGAGCTGGACGAATTGCAGCTTGGGGAAGCGGTCGAGCACGCCGGCGTAGATGAGGTTGCAGAGGGACATCCGCACCCAGTACTCGATGTTGGTGCGGAGCGCGCCGGTGGCGGCGATCTTGATCATCTTGTTGTCGCCGATGGCGCCCTCGGCGGCGCGGCCGGTGCCGATGTGGAGGCTGAGGGGCAGGCCGATCTCCTCGGCGGCGGCCCAGAACGGGTCGTACATCGGGTCGGTGTATTCCTCGCCGGCGCGAGGGAAGACGCTGATCATCGCGCCGCCCATGTTCGACTTCGCCGCCTGGGTGAGGTCGCGGATGCCAGCCTGGACGTCCCCGTCGATGAGGATCTGGGCGACGCCCTTGAGGCGGTCGGGGTTCTCGGAGCAGAACTCGCCGAGCCACTCGTTGTAGGCGACGAAGATGCCGCGCAGCAGCTCCGAGTCGGCCACGCCGCTCCAGAAGTTGAGAATGATTGACGGATAGAGCAGGTCTGAGTAGATGCCGTCGAAGTCCATGTCCTTGAGCCGCGGCCCGGACTTCCAGGCGCCGGCGCGGACCTCGTCGATCCCGCCCTCGAGGCGGATGCCTTCTGGGTCCTCGAAGCGCGAGCCCGCGTCGGTCAGGCTTCGGATCAGCACGCCGATGGGGCGGCCGTCGACGTAGAAGTCGTCGGCGCCGGACTCCTCGCCCTTGCCAAGCCGGGGAACGCGGTCGCCGAAGGACTTCGGCATCCGTTCCTGCCAGAGGTCGGGGGGCTCAATAACGTGGGAATCAGACGAGATGATCTTCGTCGCGCCCATAGGCTTGCCTCCAAGCGCCTGCTGTAGAAAATCGGATCGCTAGGGATTATACACTGTCGCGGCGCGCGGTTCATGGTAGGAACGCGGCGCTATAATCGGCCCGTCCGCCGCAACGCAGAACAGGAAGGCCAGTAGGAGAAATGCGATGAGCACTGAGTCCACCATGGTCCGGACGGAGAAGACGGCCCGGGAGCTTTTCGAAGAGGTGCTGGCCAATCCGGCGCGGGCGCGCTTCGGCTTCGGGGAGAAGCTGGCGGTGGTGAACGTGGACCCGCAGAAGACGTACACCCGCCCCGACCTCTATCCCAACACCGGGTACGTCGCCGACCCCAAGCAGATGGACTACATGCGCGACCTGTCGAACGCGGCCCGAGCCAAGGGGCTGCCCGTCGTCTGGACGCACGTCGCCTACATGCCCAACGCGAGCGACGCCGGCGTCTGGGGAACCCGCAGCGACACCCCGGACAGCCTGCAGAACATCAAGTACGGCTCGGACCGGCACCGCTTCGACGAACGGCTGGAAATCGACGAGGAGGTCGACGCGGTCTACACGAAGCGGATGCCCTCGGCGTTCTTCGAGACGCCGCTGTCGAGCTTCCTGACGTGGCACAAGGTGGACACGATCGTCGTCACCGGCGGGTCGACCTCCGGCTGCGTCCGCGCCACCGCCGTCGACTCGCTCTCCCACGGCTACCGCACGATCGTTCCCAAGGAGTGCGTCGCGGACAAGCACGAGAGCTACCACTACGCCAACCTCACCGATCTGGCGCTGAAGTACGCCGACGTCATAGGAATCGACGAGGTCATGGCGTGGGTCGAGGCCTACGAGGGCACGGCATGATCGCCGGCGACCCGAACCTCTACGACTACTGGCCCTACCGCGACCGGCCCAAGATCGTGTGGCCGGACGGGAAGAAGCTGGCCTTCTGGGTCGCGCCGAACATCGAGTACTACGAGTTCAACCCGCCGCGCAATCCCAAGCGCCCCGGCTGGCCGCGCCCGTCGCCGGACGTGGTGGGCTACTCGCAGCGAGACTACGGCAACCGCGTCGGCCACTGGCGGCTCATGGAGCTGATGGACAAGTACGGCGTCCGCGGCTCGATCAGCCTGAACGTGGCGATGTGCGACCACTGCCCCGAGATCATCGAGGCTTGCAACGAGCGCGACTGGGAGTTTTTCTCGCACGGCATCTACAACACGCGCTACTCCTACGAGATGGACGAGGCGCAGGAGCGGGCGGTGCTCGAAGACTCGATCCGCACCGTCGAGGCGGCGACGGGGCAACGCATCCGGGGCTACCTCGCACCCGCGCTGACGCACACCGAGCGCACGCTCGACCTCATTGCGGAGTACGACTTCTGGTACACCTGCGACCTCTTCCAGGACGACCAGCCGCAGCCGATCAAGACGAAGTCGGGCAAGCTGATCTCCATGCCCTACTCGCTGGAGGTGAACGACGTCATCACCTACGGCGCGTTGGCGATGGACCCGTGGCGCTACGGCGACGCGCTGAAGCGCCAGCTCGACCAACTCCTTGAGGAAGGCGAGGAGTCCGGCACGGTGATGTGCATCCCGCTGCACGCCTATCTCGTGGCGCAGCCGCACCGTCTGCGGGCCTTCGAGGAGGCGCTCAAACACGCCGACGCCAACCGGGACGACGTGTGGATCACGACGGCGGTGGAGATCGCCGCCTACTACCGCGAGCGCTACTGGGAGCAGACGCTGGCCGACGTCGCGGGCCGGGGGCTCGCGACCGGCGGGGCCGGATTCGCGCCGGAGGCGGCGGCATGAGCCTCCCGCAGGAACACCTCGAATACCCGCTGCGCCGCCACGGTCAGGACATCGACCGCTACGACTGGCGACTCGCCAAGGACCGCGCTCCCGTGCGGCGGGACGACGGCGTCGACCTCTCGGTGATGAT
>DAOUKZ010000259.1:0-3448 GCA_034420775.1 Dehalococcoidia bacterium | reverse complement strand
ACGCACGTAGATGAAGAGCGGCCTCGTGAGCGGGTAATCGCCGGAGAGGATGGTCTCTTCGTCGGGAACGACGCCGTCCACGCCCAGCACCTTCAGCTTGTCCTGGTTCTCCGCGTAGTAGGCATACCCGAAGTAACCCTTCGCACCCTTCCCGCCGGAGATGCCCTGCACCAGCACGTTGTCGTCCGACGATGCCGTGTAGTCCGAGCGGGAGGCGCCCTCCTCGCCGACCACCTCGTCGGTGAAGAAGTCGAACGTGCCCGAGTCAACGTCGGGGGCGAAGATGGTCAGCTTCTCGTCGGGGAAAGAGGCCCGGACTTGATTCCAGTTGTTGACCGTCGAGCCCGGCTCGTAGATCTTCGCCAGTTCTTCGATGGTGAGCTCGTCCACGAAGTCGTTGTCCGGGTTCACCACGACCGACAGGCCGTCCCACCCAACCAGCAATTCGACAAACTCGATGTCGTTCGCCGCGCAGTTCTCGCGCTCCGAGCTCTTGATCGGCCGCGACGCGTCCGAGATGTCCGTCTCACCGGCGCAGAAGCGCTTGAATCCGCCGCCGGTGCCGGAGACGCCCACCTGCACGCGGACGCGTCCGTTCACCGAGCGGAACTCCTCGGCCACCGCCTCGGAGATCGGGAAAACCGTGCTCGACCCGTCGATGTCCACGTCGCCCGAGAGGCCGTTCTCGATGGCGGGTATGCCGAGGACGCGGGCGATGGCGCCGCGCGCGCTGTCGTACTGCTCCGTGCTCACCGGCACGTAGTCCACGTCGGCCACCAGCTCCGGGGCATTCGCGATGTAGAACTTCACGAACTCCGCCACGTGCTGCTTGTCCCGCAGCGAGTCCTCTCGCACGTAGATGAAGAGCGGCCTCGTGAGCGGGTAGTCGCCCGAGAGGATCGTCTCTTCGTTGGGAACGACGCCGTCCACGCCGAGCACCTTCAGCTTGTCCTGGTTCTCCGCGTAGTAGGCGTAGCCAAAGTAGCCCTTCGCGCCCTTCTCGCCGGAGATCCCCTGCACCAGCACGTTGTCGTCCGAGGACGCCGTGTAGTCCGAGCGGGAGGCGCCCTCTTCGCCGACCACTTCGTCGGTGAAGAAGTCGAACGTGCCCGAGTCAACGTCGGGAGCGAAGATGGTCAGCTTCTCGTCGGGAAACGATGCGCGGACTTGATTCCAGTTGTTCACCGTCGAGCCCGGCTCGTAGATCTTCGCCAGTTCTTCGATGGTGAGATCGTCCACGAAGTCGTTGTCCGGGTTTACCACGACCGAGAGGCCGTCCCAACCCACCAGCATCTCGACGAACTCGATGCCATTGGCCGCGCAGTTCTCACGCTCCGAGCTCTTGATGGGGCGCGACGCGTCCGAGATGTCCGTCTCACCTGCGCAGAAGCGCTTGAAGCCGCCTCCCGTACCCGAAACGCCCACCTGCACCCGCACCTTCGGCGCGACCGAACGGAACTCCTCGGCCACCGCCTCGGCGATCGGGAAGACCGTGCTCGATCCGTCGATGTCGACGTCGCCCGAGAGGTCGCCAAGGTCGTCCTTGGGCATCATGGCCTCTGTCGGTGCTGCGGTCGGGGCCGCCGTAGGTGCCGCGGTTGGGACCGCGGTCGCTTCCTCGCCGCCCGTATCCGCCGGTGCGGACGTTGCCGTGGCCGGTGCGGCTGTGGGCTGCGGCCTTGGTGTCGCTGTTGGGTCCTCGCTTCCGCAGGCGGCGACCACCAGGGCGACCACGGCCAAGAGCGCTGCGAGCATCGCCGACTTCCTACGCAAGAACGTAAGAGCCGAGGAGCTGCGTTCCTTCATTCTGAACCCCCTTTTTCGGCGCTTCGCGCCTTCTTTCACAATTGACGCGGCCATCGTTGGCCCGGCGCGTTAAGCTCCAAATAACGGATGGTTAACGGGCGATTAACTCTGTGTTAACGACTCCGCCATGCCGTCCTTGACACCCTTGGAAGCGCCCTCCTAGCATGGCGTCAGGATGTCGCCGGGCCGGCACAAGCGCCCGCCAGCTCGACCCGAACGCGGCCCAGACGCATGCAAGAGCGCATCGTTTCCCCCAAACGCAAGCCCGAGGACGCCACCGCCGAGGCGGGCCTGCGCCCCCGCGCGTTGGAGGAGTACATCGGCCAGGAGGAGGTCAAGGACAACCTCCGCATCGGCGTGCTTGCCGCGAAGAAGCGCGAGGAAGCCCTCGACCACGTCCTCCTCTACGGCCCGCCGGGGCTCGGCAAGACGACCCTCGCCAACATCATCGCCGCCGAGATGGGGGTCAACATCCGTATCACCTCAGGCCCCGCAGTCGAGCGTCCCGGCGACATGGCGGCGATCCTCACCAACCTCAAGAAACACGACGTCCTCTTCATCGACGAGATTCACCGCCTCAGCCGCGGCGTCGAGGAGATCCTCTACCCCGCTTTGGAAGACTTCGCCCTCGACATCGTGATCGGCAAGGGCCCAACCGCCCGCAGCATCCGCCTCAAGATCCCGCCCTTCACCCTCGTCGGCGCCACCACCCGCTACGCCATGATGAGCGCCCCGCTGCGCGACCGCTTCGGCGCCGTCTACCGCCTAGACTTCTATTCGCCGGAGGCCATGGAGCAGATCGTGTCCCGCTCCGCGGTCATTCTGGACCTGCGCGCCGACGCCGACGCGGTCACCGAGATTGCCGCCCGCTCCCGCGGCACGCCCCGCGTCGCCAACCGCCTCCTCAAGCGCGTCCGCGACTACGCCCAGGTCATGGGCGACGGCAACCTCGACGCCGCCATCAGCCGCGAGGCCCTCGACCGCATGCAGGTCGACCGCCGCGGTCTCGACAAGATGGATCACCGCGTCCTCGACGCCGTCATCGACCGCTTCGAGGGCGGCCCCGTCGGCATCGAGACCCTCGCCACCTCGCTCAGCGAGGAGCCCGACACCATCATGGACGTCTACGAGCCCTATCTCATCCAGCTAGGCTTCATCCAGCGCACCCCCAGAGGCCGCATCGCCACCCGCCTCGCCTACGAATACCTCGAACGCCCCTACCCCGAATCGGCCAACCCCTCCAACCAGCCCACCCTCTTCGAAGACTAACTCGCGAGGCAGGGAGCCTTAAACCTCCCTCCCTTTATGGCAGGGACTGAGGGAGGGCCCCTCCCCTCCGGCCTTTCCCCCTCACGGGGGAAACTGAAAGAGGGCACGCGCCGTCAGGCGCGGCGGCGTGGCCGGGCGGGGCGGCCTTACCTCTTCTCCCCTTGGGAGAAGATTGAGATGAGGGGCCCCACCAACCGCCAACGGCCGCCGAGATCGCCCTCCCCTCCGGCCTTTCCCCCTCTTGGGGGAAACTGAAAGAGGGCACGCGCCCGCCAGGGCGCGCCGGAGAGGCGGGGCGGTCACCTCCCGTAGGGGCACCTCTTGTGGGTGCCCGCTCCTCTCAACCATCACACCCCATCGAAAACCCCGCTCC
>DAOUKZ010000258.1:0-5855 GCA_034420775.1 Dehalococcoidia bacterium | reverse complement strand
GAACGTTCAAGGTTGACCGCCGCCCCGGCGGTCAGCGCGCCGAGGTTGGTGCGTCGCAGAGTCTCCGGGGCAAGGTCGACCGCGAAACCGTCCGGTTCCAACCGAGTCACCGTCAGACACGTACCGTTCACCGCGATGCTGTCGCCGAGCTTCGTCCCTTCGAGC
This sequence comes from Dehalococcoidia bacterium, assembly GCA_034420775.1. Classification (GTDB taxonomy): domain Bacteria; phylum Chloroflexota; class Dehalococcoidia; order SHYB01; family SHYB01; genus DAOUKH01. The sequence goes on along the minus strand of DAOUKZ010000258.1, from coordinate 5,690 downwards.
ACAGCGGCCGCGTTGACGAAAAGCTCGCCCTCGGGCGCTCCCGCGCGTCCGACCTCTTCGACGATCCCCGTGAACATCTTGCGCTTTCGCCCTGCCCGGACTAGCCGGGGCCCTCCCTCGTGTAGCCGGTAATCATAACGTCGCCCTCCAACACCTGCGTTTCCACATCCCGGAGGCGCAGGGCGTCGGCCATGCGCTCGACCCCTTCTCCCGCGGCCGGCGTCGGGGCGTCCGCGCCGCCCACAAGCACGGGCGCCACGAAGGCGATGACCTTATCCACGAGTCTCGCGTCGAGGAGCGACCCGATCAAGCCGCCGCCGCCCTCGACGAGCACGGAGGTGACGTCGTGCTTCGTTAGGTGCCGGAGCAGGGCTTCGAGGTTCACCCCGTCCGGGGCGGCCGCGAAAGCCTCGACGTCCGCGCCGGCCTCCGTCAGTGCGCGGCGGGCGGCCTCCGGTGCGTCTTCCGTGACCGCGACCAGCGTCCGGCCCGGCTCGCTCAGCATCCGTGCCTCAGGCGAGAGCGATGCCTTGGCGTCCACGAGAACGCGGAGCGGTTGGCGCGCTTTCGTCTCACCGCCGCCGCTGCCGCCCCGGGCGGTGAGGAGAGGGTCGTCCACGCGCGCCGTTCTGGCCCCGATCATTACCGCGTCGACGAGACCGCGCAGGCGGTGCACCTCGGCGCGGGCCCGCTCGCCGCTGATCCACCGCGAGTCGCCGGTGGTGGTGGCAATCTTGCCATCCAGACTCATGGCGAACTTGACGGTGACGAACGGAAGGTCTGTCGTAACCCACTTCATGAACGCCTCATTGACGCGCCGGGCCTCCTTCTCGCCCTCGCCTTCGATCACCTCGATACCCGCGTCGCGAAGCCGCTGGATACCCTGCCCCGCGACCAGCGGGTTCGGGTCGCGCACCGCCGAGTGGACGGCGGCGAGGCCCGCCTCCGCCACCGCATCGGCGCACGGCGGCGTCCGCCCGTAGTGCGAGCAAGGTTCCAGGGTGACGTACATCACCCCCCCGCGGGCGCGCTCGCCGGCTTGCCGCAGCGCGACGATCTCCGCGTGCGGCCCGCCGGGAGGGTCGTTGGCGCCCTCCCCCACGACCACGCCGTCCTTCACGACGACGCACCCCACCGCGGGGTTGGGCGACACCCCTCCGAGGACGCCCCGGGCCAGCTCGAGGGCGCGGTCCATTGGGGTGGAACTCATGACGTGGGCATGCCTCTCGCGGCCTCGACCGCTACGGCGGGGCGGACGCTGGAGCGCGGGGACTGTAGCGCCGCGGCGGGCGCTACAGCGGGTCCGCCGCCCCGGAGCGCGGCGAAGAGGGCCCGCCCCTTGTCGAGCGTTTCCTGGTATTCGGCGGCGGGATCGGAGTCGGCCACGATGCCCCCGCCCACTTGTAGATATGCCCGCCCGCGCTGCGCGACGATGGTCCGTATAGCGATGCTCAGGTCGAAGTCGCCGGTGTCGCTGAAGTAGCCGATGGCGCCGGTGTAGACACCGCGCCGCGTCGGTTCCAGGCGCTCGATGATCTCCATCGCCTTGATCTTCGGCGCGCCGGTGATCGAGCCGCCCGGAAAGGCCGCTCGAATGACCGCGCCCGGCGTGGCATCGGGCCGCGCGACGGCGCGGACCGTCGATGTGAGGTGGTGGACGGAAGGAAACCGCTCCAGCGCCATCATTTCGTCCACCGAGACGCTGCCCACCTCGGCGATGCGCCCCAGGTCGTTGCGCTCCAGATCGACGATCATGATGTGCTCGGCGCGGTCCTTCGGACTCGCCGCGAGCTCGGCGGCCAGCGCCTCGTCGACCTCGGGCGCCGCGCCGCGCGGCCGCGTCCCCTTTATGGGCCGCGTCTCAATGACGTTCCCGCTGCGGCGCAGAAAGCGCTCCGGCGAGGCGCCGACCACGGCAAACGGGCCGCAGTCTAGGTACGCGGCCATCGGCGCGGGGTTGAGTGCGCGGACGCGCTCATAGAGCATCCAAGGCGGCGCGCTCCACGGAGCCTCGAACCGCTGCGATAGGTTCACTTGGTACACGTAGCCCCCGGTGATCAGCCGCTTGATCTCCTCGATTGCGGCGGCGTACCCCTCCGGAGTGAAGTTGCTGACCGGTTCGCCGTTGTCGCAAGGAGCGACGCTCGGCGTCGAAGGGCTGTGGAGGGCGGCCCGCAGCGCGCCACCGTCCCCATCGCCGTTGAGCACGAGGTAGGCCTCGCCGTCGTCGAGGTCGTAGGCGATAAGTTCGTCGTAGAAGCCGAGCCAGATGTCGGGCTCCCCCAAGCCGGGGCGAGCGATCTCGGGCAGGCGCTCGATGGCGCGGCCCAGGTCGTAGCTGAGAAAGCCCACCGCGCCCCCCGTGAAGGGGACGGGGTACTCGGCGGACTCAATCCTCCGCCGCGCCAGCAGGTTGTCCAGGGCTTCGATGGGGTCGCCCTGCCATCGCCGCGCGCCGCTGCACGTCCAGAGCGTGAGGTCGCGTCCGTGGGCGGTGAAGACGGCGGCGGGGTCGCAGCCGGTGAAGGAATACCGGCCCATCTCGCCGATCGTCATCGCCGAGTCCAGAAGGAAGGGGAACCGGCGCCGCGCGAGCGCCCTTGCCACCTCGAGCGGCGGAGGACAATCGGTGAGTCGTTCGAACCTGGGGAGCCGGCCCATGGGCGCGCCTTCGTCTGGTCTCGGCCCCAGTATACGGGCGCGGACCGAACGGCGGGCGGGCTAGGCGGCGCGAGAGGAGGCGGCGGATTCGAGGCGCCGCTCGACGGTACGGTCGGCCGCGGCGGCGGTGGTGATGCCTTCGGCCTTGGCGGTGGCGATGACGTCGGCCACGCGTTTCCCGATCTGCTTAACGCTGCGCTCCGCGGCTACGGGGTCGTAGCCGTAGAGCTCGAACGAGAGGTCCACGACACCGCCCGCGCTGACCAGGTAGTCGGGCGCGTAGAGGATGCCGGCGGCTTGCACCCGGTCTGCGTCCTCGGGGGTCAGCAGTTGGTTATTGGCGCTCCCCGCGACGATCCCGCAGCGCAGCCGGGGAATCGTCTCAGAATTCAGGACGCCGCCCAAGGCGCACGGCGAGAAGATGTCGCATTCGGCGTCGTAGATGTCGTCGATGTCGACTATGGTCGCCCCCGCCTCGCGTGCGGCCTGGCGGGCCCCGGGGTTGGGGTCCGAGACCACGATGCGCGCCCCGCCCTCGATGAGATAGCCCGCCAGGAAAGATGCCACCTTCCCGAAGCCCTGCAGGGCCACGGTGCGCCCCTCCAGGCTCGGCGATCCGTAGACCTCGTCCGCGCATGCCCGCATCGATTCATACACGCCCAGGGCGGTCGGTGGCGCCGAGTCGCCGCTGCCGCCCGCGTGGGACGGACGGCCCACCATGTGCCTGGTGCCGCGCATGACGATTTCGAGATCCGCGGGCGTGGTGCCCACGTCTTCGGCGGTGATGTAACGCCCGCCGAGCGAGTCCACGGCCCGCGCGTAGGCGAGCAGCAGTGCCTCCGTCTTGTCTCGGTGAGGATCGCCGATGATGAGGCCCTTGCCCCCGCCGAGATCGAGGCCGGCGGCGGCGGCCTTGTAGGTCATGGCCTTGGAGAGGCGGAGCACGTCGGCGAGGGCGTCCCCTTCGGACGCATACGTCCACATCCGCGTGCCGCCCAGGGACGGCCCCAAACGCGTGTCGTGGATGGCGATGATGCAGCGGAGCCCGGAACTCGGGTCGGAAAAGAACGAGACCTGCTCGTGGCCCTCCGCCCGCATGGCCGTCAGTGTGTCCACGCCCGCCCCCTCGATTCGCTCGGCATCTTGCACCCCCATTGTACTCCGACGCGTGACGAATTTCGACACGTGCCCTAAGGCTGGATGGGGGCCGAGGCTAGACGCTGACAGGGTGAAGCTCTTCCGCCGGTGTGGCCGCGAGGCTGACCGGCGTGTCCAACTCGAAGGGGCTCCGCAGGCCGAGGGCGTCGCCGAATTCGCGGATCGCAGGCATGACTTCCTGCCCCATGAGCCGGATGCACGTCATCGAGTCCTCGTGCGACACGTGGCCGTCGTTGCCCCAGAGCGCGAGGATCGACGGGTTGGCCTTGGCGACTAGCACCTTCAGGCGCTCGATGACCTGGTCGGGCGTGCCGGTGATGATAAGCCCGGCATCCACCTGAGCCTCGTAGCCGGCCTGGGGACGGAAGCCGGCGCCGGAGCGCATCTTCGCCAGCGCGCGCCGCGCCCACGGCCCCAGATATCCCGACGGCGCCGACCAGATGGGATGGACGAGGCCGGTGAACTCGCCCTGCATCCACATGAACTCCCGGCCGTTGCGCTCCGCCTTCTCCTCGGTGTCGGCGACATGGCAGCGGATCAGGTAGCCGCGCTGCTCCGGCCCTGCCCGGTAGCCGGCGCGCTCGGCGGCCTGATCGTAGATGTCCCACACCTTCAGCGTGTCGTCGAGACTTAGGTTGAGAGCGATATAGGGGTAGCGGTGCCCCGCGGCCCACTCGATCGTCTCCTTGCTCGATATGCCGGGCACCCAAATGCGTGGGTGCGGTTTCTGCAGCGGTGCGGCCCACGGGTTGACGCAGCGGTAGTGGAAGTGGTCCCGCTCCCAGCGGAACGGCCCCGGCTTGGTCCACGTCTCGATGATCAGGTCGTGCGACTCGTTGAAACGCTCGCGGTTGTAGGCGGGGTTACTGTTCGCCGCGATGTTCTCCACGCCGCCGCCGCGGACTAAGCCGGAGACCAGCCGTCCCTTCGACATCAGATCGATCATCGCCAGCTCTTCGGCCAGCCGCACCGGATCGTCGGAGAGGGGGAGCGGGTTGCCCAGCATCACGAGCTTGACCCGCTCGGTGAGTGCGGCCAGCGCGGCGCCGACGATGTTCGCCTTGGTGGACATGGAGAACGGCGCGTTGTGGTGCTCGTTGAGCATGATCCCGTCGACGCCCATCTCCTCGGCGTAGACGTACTCTTCCAGCCGCTCGTTGTAGAGGCGGCTTGCCGCGTCGGCGTCGAAGTACTCGTTGGGGAAGAGCAGCGACGTATAGCCGAGCCGGCGCCCCTCGTCCTCCGGGTAGGCGTTCATCGGCTGCTCTGTGAAATACATCAGGTGCATGTCGGTCGAGTCCTGCGGCCGGCAGCGGGACGGCCAGGGGAGCGGCGCGGAACGGGAGCCTTGGCGCGGCGGGGACGGCGGCGGCGAAACGATTGTAGGGTCTCGTTCGAGACGGGGTCAACGAAACGGCCCGCTATAATACGGCCCTTCCCTGAAGGAGGCGGACGATGGCGCAGGACGAAATCGGCGTTGGCATCATCGGGACGGGGTTCGGCGTTCGGGTGCAGCTCCCGCTCTGGCAGCACACCCCCGGTGCGCGTGTCACCGCGGTCTGCAGCCACAGCGCCGACCGCGCCCGCCAGGTCGCGGAACGCTTCGGCATTTCCCACGCCGTCGCCGACCACCGCGAGATCGCCGAGCTTGCCGACGTCGACCTCGTGAGCGTCGTCACCTCGCCCGATCTGCACTATCCCGCCTCGATGGCGGCCATCGAGGCCGGGAAGCACGTCCTCTGCGAGAAACCCTTCGCCCTCGACGAAGCCCAGGCGCGCGAGATGTGGGAGGCGGCTGAGGCCAAAGGCGTCGCGCACATGGTCAACTTCGAGTTCAGGACCACCCCCGCCCGCGTCCGCATGAAAGAGAT
>DAOUKZ010000257.1:0-12831 GCA_034420775.1 Dehalococcoidia bacterium | reverse complement strand
GGGTGAGGGCTCCGGTGCCGCATCCCACGTCGAGCACGCTCTGCCCCGGCGCGATCTCCGCGGCGTCGGCGACGGCGCGGGCCCACGGCGCGAAAACGCCGGGCACGTAGTCGCGCTCGAAGGTCTCGGCCTCGTCGCGGCGGCGTCCGCCCCGGTCTGGCAGGCCCATGGGTGAAGAACTCGCCACGTGTGTCTGGACTCCTATCGCCCGCGGGTGAGGTAGCCTGGTCCCTCGCCGCCGAGGAAATCCTCGCGGGGCGGGCTGAAGATGTCGATGACGACCGTGTCCTCGATGGCCTCGGCGTCGTGCGGGGTGTTGGGCGGGATGACGCGGACGTCGCCGGCGGCGAGCACCGTCTCTTCGCCGTCGATCACCATCCGCAGGTGGCCCGATTCCACGACGGCAACCTGCTCGTTGGGGTGGCGGTGCGAGGCGACGTAGCAGCCCTTGGCGAACTCCCAGCGTACCAGCATCACCTTCTCGCCGTAGATCATGCGCCGCCCGATGAGGTCGGAGACCTGCTCGCGGGGGACGGCGTCCCATCTCGTCGTTTCCTCCATAGCTTTCCTCCCTGCCTGCAAACGCCCGCGGCGCGGTGCGTCAGCTTCCCGATGGGCCGAAGCGCTCGGTGCGGATGGCGTCGAAGGGGACGCCGGCCTCGATGAGCGCGGCTGCGGCGGCTTCGACGAACGGCGAGGAGCCGCAGACGAAGGCCTTCGGCGTGCCGCCGCCGAGGCCGTCGAGCGTCTCACGGACCATCCGAGCGTCGATGCGGCGATCATAGCCCGTCCAGCCATCGGGCGCGCCCCGCGTCAGCGTGTGGACGACCTTGAACGCGCCGCCGTTCAGGCGTTCCAGCTCCTCGCGGTAGATGATGTGCTCGAAGGAGCGGGAGGAGAAGAGCAGCGCGCCTGGGACCTCGGGTGCGGAGCGGGCGCGGTGCCGCGCCATTGACATAAGGGGCACGATGCCGGAGCCGCCCCCGACAAGGAGGAGCGGTCCGCCCTGCTCCGCTGTCCAGGTGAAGGGACCGCCGATGGGGCCCCGCATCTCGATCTGGTCGCCGACCTCAACGATCTCGTGGAAATAGGGCGAGACCTCGCCGCCGTCCATGAGCTCGATGGTCAGCTCGATGCCCCCTTCCCGCTCCGGCGGAGAGGCGATCGAGTAGCTGCGTTGGGCTTGGTAGCCGTCGGGGGCGGTGAGGCGCACGTCGTAGTGCTGACCCGCCTTGAATGGGCGCCATTCGGGGAGACGGAACGTGAACGTCTTGACCCGAAAGGTCTCGACAACGACCTGCTCCACCGTCGCGAACCGCCAGGCGGCGGGCGCGGGGGGCGTGGGGCTGGTCATGGGACGGCGCGGGGCGGCTCTTCGACCCCGGCGCTAGTCGCCGGAGTACCGCTGCTCGGTCCAGGGGTCGCCGTACATGTGATAGCCGTACATTTCCCAGAAGCCGGGCTCGTCGTCGTCCATGAAACGCAGGCCGCGAATCCACTTCGCCGACTTCCAGAAGTAGAGGTGCGGCGCCAAGAGCCGGGCCGGGCCGCCGTGCTCGGGGTCGAGGTCGTCGCCGTCGTAGCGGAAGGCGACCATTCCCTTGCCGCCGGCGAGGTCCTCAAAGGGCAGGTTCGTCGTGTAGCCGCCGTCGCAGAAGGCCATGACGTAGTCGGCGGGCGGGTCGATGCCCTTGGAGTCGAGAAAGGCGTCGATGGAGACGCCCTCCCACTGCGTATCGAACTTGCTCCACTTCGTCACGCAGTGGATGTCGGTCGTGATCGTGGTGCGCGGGAGGGCGAGCATGTCGTCCCACGTCCACTTCCCCAGCGTCTCTCCGTCGTAGACGAGGGAGAACGTCCAGGTGGCGACGTCGACGCGGGGCGTCGGGCCGGCAGAGAGGACGGGGAAGTCCCGGGTGAGGTACTGGCCGGGCGGCAGCGGGCGCGGCGGCTCGGGGCGGTTCCGTCCAAAGAACCCTCGCGTGACCATGCGACCTCCTGGTTTCTCGAAGCGGCGCCGTGAAGGCGGGCGGTAGTGTACCCGCCGCCGCTGGGGTCGGGCAAGGCGGCGTCTGGAAGCGGCCGCCCGCCTGGGTGGTTCGCCGCAGCTTGTTCTGTAGGGAGGTACGAGTATCGGGGCGGATCAGGATGCTTCCTCCGTCCGGCGGCTGGCCTGTGACTACTGGTCACGGTATGATTCCGGCGCTATGACCGCTTCAGATGCCACGGCGCTCCACCGGCTGCTGGAAGGCGGCGGCGAGCGGAAGGCCATCGTCGTTCCGGGAGGGCCGTCGGTGACCTACGACGGGCTAGCTGAGCGCGCTGCGGCGGCGGGCGCGCGCATCGCCCGCGCCGGAGCCGGGCCCGGCAACGTCGTCGCCATGGTGATGGGGAACACGATTGAGTTTGTCGAGGCGTTCCTCGGAGCCGCGGCGGCGGGGGCGACGGCGGCCCCGCTGAATCCCGACTACCGGGCGAGCGAGTTCGAGTCGTACTTCGCCGACGCCAAGGCCAAGCTGGCGATAATCGAGCCGGAGCGCGACGAGGCGCTCGCGGCCTGCCGGTCGCTCGGCCTTCCCTATCTCGTCGCACGCCCCTCCGACCGGGGCGCGGTCTTCGAGCCGGACGTCGGCCGGACGTCAATCACTCCTATCGACGACCCGTCACTGCCCGCGCTGTTTCTCCACACCAGCGGCACCACGAGCAAGCCCAAGGGCGTGCCGTTGACCCATGCCAACCTCACGGTTTCGGCCGGCAACTCGGCGCGCTCCTACGAGCTGGGGCCGGACGACGCCGCGCTCTGCGTCATGCCGCTCTTCCACATTCACGGCCTCGTCGGCGTCGTACTGGCGACGCTGCGCTCCGGTGGCACGGTGATTCTGCCGCCCCGCTTCAGCGCCACGGCCTTTTGGGATGACGCGGTGGAGCACGGCGCGACGTGGTACTCGGGGTCGCCGACCATTCACCAGATTCTCCTCATGCGGGCGACGGAAACCCCGCCGCCGCGCGAGGTCTTCCGGTTCGCGCGTTCTTGCAGCGCGGCGCTCGCCCCGTCCGTGCTGGAGGAGTTGGAGGAGACCATCGGCGCGCCGGTGATCGAGGCCTACGGCATGACGGAGGCGGCGCATCAGATGGCCTCGAACCCGCTCCCTCCGGGAGAGCGTCGGCCCGGCACCGTCGGATGCGGCACCGGCGTCGAGATCGCGCTGCTCGACGACTCGGGCGCGGTGACGCCGAGCGGCGGGCCCGGCGAGGTGGTGATTCGCGGCCCCAACGTCATGGGCGGCTATCGGGACAACGACGCGGCCAACTCGGAAGCCTTTGTCGATGGCTGGTTCCGTACCGGCGACCAGGGCGTCATCGGCGACGATGGCTATCTGCAACTCACGGGCCGGCTGAAGGAGTTGATCAACCGCGGCGGCGAGAAGATATCGCCCCTGGAGGTCGACGCCGTACTCAGCGCCCATCCCGCCGTCGCCGAGGCGGTGTCCTTCGGCGTGCCCGACACGAAGTACGGCGAGGAGGTCCACGCCGCGGTCGTCCTGCGCTCGGACGTAGAAGTCGAGGAGCTGCGGCGGCACGCCGAGGAGAGCCTGGTGTCCTTCAAAGTCCCCAAGGTGATCCACGTGGCGGAGGCGCTTCCCAAGACCGCGACCGGCAAGGTCCAACGCCGCCACGTTGCGCAAGCGTTCGCCGGCGATCCGGCTTAGGCGTCAAGGCGAAGCAATCGAGGAAGGTGGGAGCATGGAGATTCTGGACGTTCACCAGCACATGGGGCTGATCGCCGACTTCGTCCACGGGTCGGTGGAGGACGAGTCGGAGGACCCCGAAGTCCGGGAGTTCCGAACACGGACCGCGACCATGGACCGGAGCGGCATCCACCGCGCCATCATCGGGCCTGGCTATCAGTATCTGATGCCAAATGGCGTTGCCGACACGGCGAGGGTGAACGACCGGCTCGCCGCCTTTCGGGACGAACATCCTGAGCGCTTTCCTTTCGCGGTGGGCGCCATCGAGGCTCGCCAAGGCGAGGCGGCGCTCGACGAGGTCCGGCGCATCAAGCGCGACCTGGGCATGGTCGGGGTCCTGTGGCACAACCGGCTTCAGGGCTGCTACGTCGATTCGCCGTGGATGCGGCGCTGCGCCCGCACGGTGATCGATGAGGGGATGACCAACTTCGTCCATTGTCACCAGGGGTCGTTGCTCGAATCGCCGTGGCGCTTGGAGCGGCTCGCCGCCGAGTTTCCCACGGCGCAGTTCGTGGTCATCGACGGTCTGGCCGGCTTTGAAGAGACCGAGCTCTTCTTCGACATCTGCCAGCGCAGGGAGAACATCACCTTCGACACCGGCATGTGGACGGGCGGCGTGGGTAAGATCAACCACGTCAAGCGCGAGCTCGGCGCGCACCGGCTCATCTACGGATCGGGCATCTACTCCTACCCCATGACGCCCTCGCCCACGCTCGTTCCCATCAAGGGCTACGTGGAAGAGTCCGCCCTTACCGACGAGGAGAAACAGGGCGTCTTCTCCCACAACCTGTTCAAGATTCTGGGAAAGACGCCGTTGGGAGTAGCGGCATAGTCCGCCGCGCGTGGAGCCCGCCGTGGGCCATCGCTTGATTTCCGCCGACTCGCACGTCGTGGAAGCGCCCGACCTCTGGGAACGGCGCATGGATGCCGCCTACCGCGACCGCGCGCCGCATATGAAGCGGGAGGAGCACGGCGACTTCTTCTACTGCGAGGGGCAGCCGCCGAGCAACGTCGGCATCCTGGGTCCCGCGGGACATCCGCCGGAACGGTTCGGCGATCTGAAGCGCTTCGAGGACAACCGCAAGGGCGGCTGGGACCCGGAGGCCCGGCTTAAGGACATGGACGCCGACGGCGTCGAGGCCGAGGTGCTCTATCCCACCATCGGCTTTCGGATGTTCCGTCTCACCGACCCCGGCTACCAGCGGGCCTGCTTCCGCGCCTACAACGACTGGATGGCGGACCTGTGCTCCGCCGCACCGAAGCGCCTCGCCGGTGTCGCCCTCATTTCGACCTACGACATCGAATGGGCCGTCGCCGAGCTGCAACGCGCCCGTGGCCTCGGGCTGCCCTCGGGGATGATCGCGATCACGCCTGATGAGACGCGTCCCTACAGCGACCCGTACTACGACCCCCTCTGGGCCGCGGCGCAGGACCTGGGCATGCCCATCGGCCTGCACATCCTCACCGGCGCCAATAAGCCGGGCTTCGAGTCGTTCGTCATCGACTACCCCGCTACACCGAACTGGATGATGCGGTCGCTGGCCGCCCTCATCTTTTCCGGCGTCTTCCAGCGCTACGCTGGGCTGAGGGTCGTTTCGGTCGAGGCCGACATCGGCTGGATCCCCAACTTCTTGAAGCGCATCGACCACACCATGCGGCGCCACGGGCCCCGCCTCAAACTCGACCTCGTCGACGAGCCCAGCGCCTACTTCCGTCGTAACGTGGCGGCGACGTTCATCGATGACGAAGCTGGCCTGCGCACGTGGGACCTGATCGGCGCCGATAACATCATGTGGTCGAACGACTACCCCCACACCGATAGCTCCTGGCCGAACTCACGGGAGGTCATCGCCCGCGAAACAGCCCACCTCCCCGACGACGTCAAGGCGAAGGTGCTGGCCGGCAACGCGGCGGCCCTCTACGGCTTCGACTAAGCGGCCCGCGATCGCATGAACACCGAAGCCGCCGTTCTGGCAACCGTCCGCGGGCGCGTGCAGGGCGTGAACTTCCGCAGCTTCGCCGCGTCGCATGCGCGGCGATTGAGACTGAACGGCTGGGCGCGCAACCTGTCTGACGGAGCCGCGGTCGAGGTCTACGCCGAAGGGCCGCGGAGAGCGGTCGAGACGCTGCTGGAACGCCTGCGTCAGGGGCCTGGCATGGCGCGCGTCGACGCGGTCGAGACGGACTGGCGCCTCCCCAGTGGGGAAGCCGTCGGCTTCACTGTCCGCTGGTGAGGGCCCCGCGGGCTAGGCCTCTACGCGGGCTATGCCGTAGTAGTCGTCGCTGTCGAGGATGCGCTGGAGCGCCTTGGGCTGGATGAGGCGCGCGTCCATGATGCCGATGCCGCAGTCGGTGAGGTACTGGCTCAACTGCTCGACGTCGAGCGGCTTGTTCTGGTAGACGAGCAGCAGCCGGAAGGCGGCCTCCCGCACCGGAAGGTTGGGGTTGACGAACCCTTCGATCTTCGCGAGGTCGGCCATGGAAGGCACCGACTTGCGGCGGCGCTTCGAAGTCGTCGCCCCGGCGGTGCGGGCGGCGATCATGTCGTCCAGCGAGCGCCGGTTTCGCTCGTACCACCCTTCGTCGATACGGTACGCGGGCGGCGTCTCTTCTACTGCGGTCTCGAGGCCGGTCTCTTCCTCTTGCGTCATGGGTTCGGCTGCTCCTAAGACTGCGGTTGGTTCCGGCGAGGCTCGGCTAGAAGCCGTCCTCCGGCCACTCCAGCATCTGGACGGTGACCACCTCGCCGGCATGTTTGACGGGGACGTCTTCTGGGCAGATGGCAAGGCCGTTGGCCCTCGCCATCGAGGTCAACACGCCGGAGCTTTGGTTTCCGGTGAGCCTTGCGTGGTATTGCCCGTCGCGGTGGGTGACGACGGCGCGCGCGTAGACGCGGCGCTCGTCGGTATTGTGGATCGGTTCATCGAGGACGGCTTGAACGGTGGGCCTTTCGAAGTGCGTCTTCCCCATCGCCTTGAGGATAGCGGGCCGGGCGAACTGCTCGAAGGCGACGAGGGCGCTGACAGGATTGCCGGGAAGTCCGAGGTGCGGGACGCGGCGTTCAGACCCATCCGCGGCCTGCGCGCGCAAGGCGCCGAAGGCGAGGGGCTTCGCGGGCCGCATCCGGACCGTCCAGAAATCGATATCGCCCTCCTGCATAAGGACGTCCTTCACGATGTCGTAGTCGCCTCGGGAGACGCCGGCCGTGGTCAGGACGATGTCGGCCTCGAGTGCCTCGGCGAGCCGCGCCTGAAGGGATGCGAGGTTGTCGCGCGCGGTCTCCAGCACGAGGGGGACGCCGCCGGTGGACGATACCGCCGCCGCGATGGAGAAGCCGTTGCTGTTGTAGATCTTGCCCGGCGTCAGTGGAAGGGGCGGCTCGACAAGCTCGTCGCCGGTGGTGAGGACGGCGACTACCGGCCTGCGAATGACGACGGCGTGGTCGAAGCCAAGCGAGGCGAGGACGCCGATCTCCGCCGCGCCGAGCGTGGCCCCTTGGGGCAGGACGGTCTCCCCGGCGGCGATGTCCTCGCCGGCGAGCCGGATGTTCTCTCCGTCGGCGGCTGCGGCGAGGATGTTGACCTCGTCCGCGATTCCACCGCCGCTCCTGATACGCTCCAGCTCGTCGGTCTCCTCGAATGGGACGACCGCGTCTGCGCCGTCCGGGATGACCGCGCCGGTCATGATGCGGATGGCCTCGCCCCGGCGCACGTCCCGGCTCGGCGGCGCCCCTGCGGGGGCCTCGCCGACCACACGCAGCGTCACGCCTGCGTTGGGGCCGGCGGCCTGCACGTCGCCCGCCCGCACCGCATAGCCGTCCATCGACGAATTGGCGTGGGGCGGCACGTCGAAGGGAGCGCGAACGTCTTCGGCGAGCACTTGGCCGAGGGCGTCAAGCAGCGGCTTGCGCTCGGGCCCGAGCGGTGAGACATAGTCCAGGATTCTCGCCAAGGCTTCCTCGACGGTGAGCCAAGACGGAATCTTGGGCATTCCGGCGTGCGCGCGCCGGTCGTGGGCGTGCCGATGTCCGGAAGATTTGTGGACTGAAGTCATGGCCTAGACGCCGAAGCGCGGAGGGGGCCGTCGTGCCCATTCTAGGGGATACCGCCGGAGGGGTCTAGGCCAACGTGCGGGAGCTTGTTGTGAGGTAAGGTGGGAGCATAGAATTGACATATGACGGAACACGGCGGTTCCGGCGAAGACGGGCTACGGCAGCTTGTATTGCGCGATCGCCATGAGGCGCTCGGCGCCCGCTTCGCACCTTTCGCCGGTTGGGAGATGCCCCTCCAGTACCAGGGCATCGTCGCCGAGCACGAGGTCGTGCGCCGGCGCGTCGGCGTCTTCGACGTTTCGCACCTCGCACGTGCCTGGGTTGAGGGGCCGGAAGCGGCTTCGGTGCTGCGGTCGGTGACGACCTTCGACGTCACCTCGCTGCCGGTGGGAAAGGCTCACTACTCGCTCTACTGCAACGAAACCGGGGGCATCGAAGACGACGTCTTCATCTACCACCTGCCCGGAGAGCGCTGGCTGGTCATTCACAACGCCGCCAACGCCGAGAAGGACTTCGAGCGCCTGCAGGCCGCCGCCCGCGATGCCTCCGACGTCACGCCTGACACGGTCATGCTGGCCGTACAGGGCCCGGACGCGGTCGCGCTCCTCAGCGACACCCTCGGTGAGGGCTTCGCCGCGCTCGAGCCCCGCGACTGTGCCGAGATCGACTGGCGCGGTACGCCGGTCCTTGCCGCGCGCACCGGCTACACCGGCGAGGATGGCGGCGAGTGCATCGTCGGCGCCGATCATGCGCCGTCGCTGTGGGACGCGCTCGTTGCCGGCGGCGCGGCTCCCGCGGGTCTCGGCGCGCGCGACACGCTACGTCTCGAGGCCGCGCTGCCGCTGCACGGCAATGACATCGACGAGACCACACACCCATATGAAGCCGGCCTCGGCTTCGCCGTGACCCTCGACGACGGCGCGCCCTTTACCGGCCGCGAGGCGCTCGCCGAGGCGAAGGCCCAGCCCCGCACGCGGCGGCTCGCTCACCTGTCGGCCCGCGACCGCGGCGTATTGCGGGCAGGCTACGCGGTGCACGAGCTGGCCGGCGGGGAGCCCGTCGCAAGCCTGACCAGTGGAACCTTCAGCCCGACCTTGCGCGTAGGCATAGGCATGGCCTATCTTCCCGTGGAGCTAGCGAAACCCGGCGTCATGCTCGAAGTCGACGTGCGCGGCCGCGCACTGCCCGTCGAAGTGGTACGCCGCCCGTTCTACCGAAAATCCTAGGCAGGCACAAGTATGTCCCACGAGGTCCCCGACAATCTCCTCTATACGCTGAACCACGAGTGGCTGCGCCGCGACGAGGCCAGCCCCGGCGAGGCCACGGTCGGCATTACCGACTTCGCCCAGGACCAGGTCGGCGACGTGGTCTACCTCGACCTCGCTGGCAAAGGCGACCAGGTCACCGCCGGTGAACGCTGCGGCGAGATCGAGTCGACGAAGACCGTCTGCGACCTTTACTCTCCGATCAGCGGCGAGGTGATCGCCACAAACGGGGAACTGGAAGACCAACCGGAACTGGTCAACAAGTCGCCCTACGACGAGGGCTGGATGATTCGCGTGCGCATCGCGGACGAGGCTGAACTTGGTAGCCTGCTCGATGCTGCCGCGTACCGCGCACAACTTCCGGAGAGCTAAGGCTTCGTGTCGCCCGCCGGGTCGCCTCACCCCTACATCCCCGCCACCGATGCCGACCGCGCTCGCATGCTGAAGCGGATCGGCGCAGCCAGCGTTGACGAGCTCTTCGCCGACCTCCCTGCCGCCTTGCGCGATCCGGCAATCGATCTGCCGTCCGCGCTAGCCGAGCCGGAACTGATCGCGCTCCTACAGGAACGCGCCGCCGCCAACGCCGATCCGACGCGACCCAATTTTCTTGGCGCGGGTGCGTACCGGCGCTCCATTCCATCCATTACCGGCCATCTGACCTCTCGCTCCGAGTTCGTCACCGCCTACACGCCGTACCAGCCGGAAATCAGCCAGGGCACGCTGCAGTCCGCTTTCGAGTACCAGTCGGTCGTGTGCGAGTTGACCGGGATGGATGTTTCCAACACGGGCCTCTACGACGTCGCTAGCGCGACGGCCGAGGCCTGTCTCCTTGCCGCCCGCGCGACGAAGCGCGGTGCGGTCGCGTTGCTGGAGCCGCTGCACCCCGGGACTGTCGAGGTGGTCCGTACCTACGCCCGAGGCCCCGGACTGCGCGTCGACGTTGTCTCGTCGGCGGATGCGGTCACCGAGGAGCATGCCTGTCTCGTAGCCCAACAGCCGGACTTCCTCGGCATGATTGCCGACTTGGAGCCGCTCGCCGACGCGGCGCACGCCGCCGGAGCCCTGTTCGTGACCGTCGCCGATCCTTTCGCCTTCGGACTGCTGCGGGCGCCGGGCGACGCGGGCGCCGACATCGTCACCGGGGAGGGCCGTGATCTCGCTGGCCCCCCCGCTTTCGGAGGGCCGTCGCTCGGACTCTTCGCCGCCCGCGACAAGTACCTGCGGCAGATGCCAGGGCGCATCGTCGGCCGCGCCGAAGAGCTGCACGCGCCGCCGGACGGCGGCAAGAAGCGCACCGGCTACGTGCTCACCCTTCAGGCGCGCGAGCAGTTCATACGCCGCGAGCGGGCCACCTCGAACGTCTCGACGGCGCAGTCGCTGATCGCGCTCGCCTTCACCGTCACCGTGCAGGCGCTTGGCCCACGCGGTCTGCGCGAGTCCGCCGAGCTTTGCTACCAGCGCGCCCACGACGCCGCGGCGCGCATCGCCGCGCTGCCGGGCTACGAGACGCCGGAGCGTGGGCCGTGGTTCCAGGAGTTTCTCGTACGCGGCCCCGTGCCTGCGGCTGACCTTGCGGCACACCTCGCCGCCCGCGGAATTGGCCCCGGCCTCGACGTATCGGCACGGCCGGAGTCCGAGGCGCGCGACGCCCTGCTCTTCGCGGTGACCGAGGCAACGCCCGGCACCCACGTTGACGCGCTCGTGGAAGCGCTCGCGGAAATCGGAGGCGGTTCGTGAGCGCGCCCCGGCCCACCGACGAGGACTTCGGCGCTCGCCTTAGCTTCGACCGCGGCGCTCCCGGCCGTCGGGCCGTTGACGTGCCCTCGTGGAACGGAGGCACGACGCCGCTACCGGAGGCCCGCCTACTGCGCGACTCGGTCCGGTTGCCGGAAATGAGCCAGGGCGAGCTCGTGCGCTACTACACCGCGCTCTCCGCCAGGAACTACGGTATCGACTCCGGCACCTACCCCCTCGGCTCCTGCACGATGAAGTACAACCCCAAGGTCAACGACCTTGTGGCGTCACTAGGCGGATTCGCTCAGGCACACCCGCAGGCGCCGGAAGAGGAGACGCAGGGAACGCTGCGCACGCTGCTGGAGCTGCGCCGTGGACTGGGTGAGATCACCGGCCTGCCCGGCGTCAGCCTTGCCCCCGCCGCCGGAGCGCAGGGCGAGCTCGCCGGCGTGCTGATGATCGCCCGCGCTCTCGAAGACCGCGGAGAGCTTGAAACCCGCCGCCGTATTCTGGTGCCGGACAACGCGCACGGCACGAACCCGGCGACCGCCGCGATGGCCGGCTTCACCGTGACCGAGATTCCGACCGGTGCCGACGGCTCCTTGGACCGCGCCGCCGTCGAGCGGGAGATGGACGAGACCGTTGCCGCCGCTATGGTGACCGCGCCGAACACGCTGGGTCTGTGGCAGCGCGGCATTGAGAAGGTCGCGAACCTGCTCCACGACGCGGGCGCCTACCTCTACGGCGACGGCGCCAACCTCAACGCGATCATGGGCCGTGTGCGCTTCGGCGACCTCGGCTTCGACGTGGTTCACCTGAACCTGCACAAGAGCTTCAGCACCCCCCACGGCGGCGGCGGCCCCGGCGCGGGGCCCGTCTGCTGCGGTGAAGAACTGGCCCTGTACCTCCCAACTCCGATCGTCGAGGAATGCAACGACGGTCTCGTACGCTTCTCCGCGCCCGCGCGCACCATCGGCAGGCTCCAGCAGTTCCACGGCAACGCCGGTGTTCTCGTCCGCGCCTATGCCTACATGCGGGCCCTCGGCCTCGACGGCCTGCGCGCCGTCTCCGGCCAAGCGGTGCTCAACGCCAACTACCTGCGCGTGCTGCTCGACGGCTACTACGATCTGCCCTACGACCGCCCCGTGCTGCATGAGGTCGTCTTCTCAGGCACCCGCCAGCGCGTCGAACACGGCGTCCGCACCTACGATATCGCGAAACGCCTGATCGACCACGGCTTTCACCCTCCGACGGTCTACTCCCCGCTGATCGTCGACGAGGCGCTCATGATCGAGCCGACGGAGACGGAGCCGCCGGAGGCGGTCGAGGCACTGGCCGAGGCGATGATCGCGATCGCCGAGGAAGCCGAACGCGATCCCGATATGCTTCACGGCGCTCCCTGGACCGCTCCCATCGGACGCCTTGACGAGGCCACCGCCGCGCGCCGGCCGGTGCTCCGCTGGCAGGCCGGCGACGCCGATGGCTCGTAGTCCCGGTGCGTACGAGAACTCCTGAAATCGATTTCATTGATTGCGCTGGACTTCACCAGATATACTATTGAAGTCAGGCGGGGACGAGCGACGTGGCGTCGACCATAGCCGATCTCCTGGGTAAGTCCAACGGTTACCTTCCGAGGGACCAGGTAACCGTGATCGAGGACGCCTACCGCTTTGCCGACGACGCCCACCGCGGCCAATTCCGCCGCTCCGGCCATCCCTATATCGAGCATCCCCTCGCCGTCGCCATGATCCTGGCCGATCTGCGCCAGGACAGCACGACGATCGCCAGCGCCCTCCTCCACGATACGCTCGAGGATTGCGACGTTCCCCTCGAAGCCGTTGAGGTGCGGTTCGGGCAGGAAATCGGCCGCATCGTCGAGGGCGTCACCAAGCTCAACCAGATTGAGTGGCAGACCACCCGCGAGAATGGCGGGCCGCCCACGGGCGGCACGATCCACAGCGAGAGCCTCCGAAAGATGCTCGTCGCCATGGCGGAGGACGTCCGCGTCATCATCGTGAAGCCCGCCGACCGG
>DAOUKZ010000256.1:0-3931 GCA_034420775.1 Dehalococcoidia bacterium | reverse complement strand
GGCGTCACCAGCCCCAGAATGACTCCGAGCAGGCGGTCGAGGTAGACGCCCATGCCGACGAGCGGCGTACCCGCGGGCCAGCGGCGAAGCTCCTCGACGAACCGGCGGTCGGGCTCGGGCAGCACGTCGTAGCCCTGCCGCCGCAGGTGGTCGATATGCCGGAAGCGGACAGCCTGCGCCTCGGCGTCCATCAGCTCGCGCTGCGCCAGAGCCACCCGAAGGCCGCCCATGTACAGCTCCCACTTGTCGCAGTGAACGCCGTCCGACGACTGCGCCATCGGGCTGGACTCAAGGGGCAGCGAGTGGACAACGGTGGGCTCGACTAGCGAGGGCGCGACCCCCTCGCGGAAGGCGCGTTCGAGGAACTCGAACCAGTAGCCCTGCGGTCCCCGGCGCAGATACGGTGACAGGTCGGCGGTGGTCCGAAGCAAGCTCTCAGACGCGGCGACAAGCGCGGGGTCGGCGGCGCGGACCTCGATGGCCTCGGCCTGCGCCTCCGCGTCGGCGCCGTTGCTTTGCGGCGCGGATTTCGCCAGCAGCGCGTCGAGATCGAAGTCCGCGGCCAGCGTGCGGAGGGCGTCGCCGAACGCTAGGCGGTTCCACTCGCCCGCCTCGGCGGGGACGCCGGCGTGGGCTCCCGCCTCTCGCAGCGCCCGGACGCCCGCGACGATCGCCTCGCGGAGCAGACCCTCGAACATGGTGTGGTCGTCATCGACGGCGTAGAGCTCGAGGAGGGTGAATTCGGGGCGGTCGAAGCTGTCCACCGGCGCCGCTTCGTCGAAGTCGTCGCGGAGACAGAGCGCCACCTCGAACACCTTCTCCGCCTCTTCCGGCCCCCAGTCGATGAGGAGCCGCTTGAGATAAAGCTCGGGGGCGGCGCGGAACCACAGCCGCTCGCCAAGCGAGGCCGAGTAGGTGCTGAACCCGACCGCCCGCTCGAATCCAGCGAGCTGCGTGTGGAGCAGCGGCGTCTGCACCTCGGCGTAGCCGCGCTCCTCCAGAAAGCCGCGCAAGGCTTTCAGAAAGGCCACGCGCCCTCGCATCATGACCGGGTCGGCCGGCGTCATGACGCCTCCCATCGCGTACCTTCGATGATCGGAAGATACAGGACGTCGAGCGATACGTCGGCGGCCTCCGCCCGGCTCAGCGCCGCCTGGACCGCCTCCTCGACCGTCCCCATCGACCGCGGCGGCGTACGGAAGTAGACGGACGGCGCGTCCGTTCCGTCGGCGTTCACGATCTCAACGTCGACGCCGTCACTGCGCAGTGAATCGGCGAGGGCGTCGACGTCCGCCGCATCGCCGAGCAGGAAGCGCAGCAGGAAGGGCGCCCGCAGGCCATCGGCGCGCAGCAACGCCGGCGCACCGTCGAAGTTCTGGGGATCACGGAAGGCGTCCGCGCCGTACATGTAGTGCGGCGGCGAGTCGGCTGCCCGCTTGCCCGAGGCAAGCTGACGCGCGCAGAAGAGCACGTCGGCCATCACCGACGACGCGGTTTCCGGCCCGCCGGCGCCGGGCCCGCGCAGCGCCAGGGTGAACGGCGCGCCCGCTCCTCCGCCGGGCGACTCCACTTCCAGCAGGCAACCGTTCTCGGCGCCGCCGACGCCGCCGAGCGCATGGTCGAGCGGCACGGCCGCGGGCTGCGCCCACGCGACGACGCGGCCGTTCTCGCGCTGGGCTCCGGCGAGCATCTTGGGCGTCAGGCCGAGGCTGGCGAGCACGGCGAGGTCTTGCGGCGTAAAGACGGACCGCGTGCCGAAGTGGTCGTCGCCGCAGCTCTCGGGGCGGGAAGTCTCCCCGTCCGGGCCATCATGGAAGTCGGCGCGGTCGGCGGAGGCGCGCACCGGCCCGCGACGGGCGATGCCCCGCAGGTAGACGTCTTGGGGGCGCAGTCGCACGCCGAAGCCGAGCCCCGCGAGGATCATCATCTTGCTGCGGGCGTCATCCCCGAGCACGTCGGCGCTGGGGTCCGACTCGGCGAGACCCCCGTGAATCGCGGCGCGAACGGCCCGTTGATAGGAGTCGCCCGCGATCATACGCGAGAGGATGAAGTTGGTGGTGCCGTTGAGGATGGCGAGCATCGCCTGCACCCGCCCCCCAATGGCCCCGGCGATGGTCTGGACGACAGGCATGCCGCCGCCGACCGCGGCCTCGTAGGCCAGGATCACGCCCCGCGACCGGGCCAGCTTCACCAGATCGTGGCCCGAGCGCGCGATGACTGCCTTGTTGGCGGTGACGACGCACTTCCCGTTCCACAGGGCCTCTTCGATGATCGCCTCGGCCACCGGCGAACCCGTCAGCTCGACGACGATGTCGACCTCCGGGTCGTGCACGACGCTGCGCCACGCGGGCTCCGGGGCCGTCGCGGCGTCATGGAAGAAACGCGGGCCGCCGCCGTTCGCGGTGACGGCCTCGCGGATGCGGTCTTCACCGGCGGCCGTGGGATTGGCCCGCGACCGCCTCGCCGCCGACCACAGCCGGACGCCCACCTCCGACGACGCGCCAAGGTCGCCGCCGGGGAGGGTGAGCCCGACGGGCCCGTCGGCGAAGTAGTCGAGGACGCCCGTTCCGACGACGCCGACGCCAATAAGTCCAACGTTGATCGCGGAGCAGTCGTCTTGGGTTCGCATGGAACGGGGCCGCGTCCAACGGGACGCGGGGTGGGCTCTCAGGCCGGACTCTCAGAACTTGGTCTTTTCAGAAGACAATTGTACCCCGTCGCCGAAAGCAGCGCCAACGGAAAACCGCTTCGGGTAGGAGGAGGACCCTACTGAGAGGGACGGGCCGACGGAGGGAAGCGAGCGGCCGGCCTACTGCTTGGGCTGGCGGGGCGTCGTCTTGTGGAGCATGTCGTAGATGATCCAGCCCTCTTTGCCGCGCCGGTAGGAGATGCGGGCGCGCTGGGGGATGGAACCGTACATGTCCAACTGCTCTTCGACGACCCTGATGGCGCACGGCGACGTGATGATGTCGAGCACCTTGGCGCCCTCGATGGCGCTCTTCGGAGAGTCCCAGACCCGCACTTCACCGTTCCACTTCGAGAGCACCACCTTGGTCACCCTCGCGGCATAGGGCGGATCGATCACACGGGTCTTGAACATCGGGGCCTCCGGCCTACCTGCCACTTAGACCGCAGCGGTGCGCTCCTGGTGGTAGAACTCGATGACGTCGCCCTCTTCGAAGGTGGTCATCCCCTCCACGGAGACGCCGCACTCGAGCCCGGCGGTCACTTCACGGGCGTCATCCTTGAACCGCCGCAGCGTCTGCACCGGCGCCTCGATCACGAGCTCGCCGTTCCGGCTGACTCTCGCCATGGCGTTCCGGAGCGCTTTGCCGTCGGTGACGTAGCAGCCCGCGACACGGGCGCGGCGGCCGATGACGAAGACCTGCCGCACCTCGGCGTGGCCGTCGACCACCTCGCTGATGACCGGCTCGAGAATCCCTTCGAGCGCCTTGCGGACGTCGTCGATGACCTCGTAGATGATCGTGTAGAGGCCGATCTGGACGCCGGACTCGTCGGCGGCGGTGCGCGCCCCGGGCTCCACCCGCGTGTTGAAGCCGACGATCATCGCCTCCGAGGCCGCGGCGAGCAGGATATCGCTTTCGTTGATCGACCCCGCCGCCGCGTGGAGGATGCGGATCTTGGTCTGGTCGTGGGAGAGCCGGTCGAGACTCGTGCGCAGCGCCTCGACGGAGCCTTGCACGTCCGTCTTGATGATGACAGGCAGCTCGCGGACCTGGGTGTCGCCCTCGGCGTAGATGTCCTCGGTAATCGAGCCCTTGGAGATGAAGTCGCCGCCGGCATCGGCGCGACGCCGCTCCGCCGCATCCTTCGCCTCCTTGTCGGAGGCAAAGGCTTCGACCAGATCGCCGGCCTGGACCAAGTCGCCAAGGCCAAGCACCTCGACCGGTTTCTACGGCGGCGCCTCGGC
>DAOUKZ010000255.1:0-1980 GCA_034420775.1 Dehalococcoidia bacterium | reverse complement strand
CGCCACGGGCGCGCTCAGCCTTTCCGACATCTCCCGCGTGCCCCGCGAGCGCTGGGCGGCGACCACCGTGGGCGACATCACCGCCCCGCTCGACGACCTCCCGACGGTTGACGCCGCCGCCTCCGCCGAGTCCGCGCTCGAAGTGCTGCAGGAGCAGGAAGCGCCGCGTCTGCTCGTTGCCGACGGCGGCTCCCTCGTCGGCTCCCTCACCATGGAACACGTGACCGCTGCGATGCGCCGCTCCGGAAGCGCATAGGCGGTTCGCCCACGACGGCGGTGAGTGTTAGACTTCCCGCCTTGCAACGTCCACCCGGCTAGGCTTTCACACATGGACTACAACGCCGAGGCGCTGCGGCGCCACAGAGAAACGAAAGGGAAGATGGGCATCGTCTCCCGGATGCCCCTGGAGACGATCGAAGACCTCTCGATCGCCTATACCCCCGGCGTCGGAGCGGTGAGCCTGGCGGTCGCGGAGGACACCGCCCTCTCCTACGAGATGACCAACCGCGGCAACACCGTCGCCGTGGTCTCCGACGGCTCCGCCGTGCTCGGTCTGGGGAACATCGGGCCGGAGGGCGCCATGCCGCTGATGGAGGGCAAGGCGATCCTCTTCAAGGAACTCGCCGGCATCGACGCCATCCCCATCTGCCTCGCCACGCAGTCGGACGACGAGATCGTGGAGACGGTCGAGCGGCTGGCGCCCAGCTTCGGCGGCGTCAACCTCGAAGACATCTCGGCGCCCCGCTGCTTCGGGATCGAGGAGCGGCTACAGGACATCGGCATCCCGGTTTTCCACGACGACCAGCACGGGACGGCGGTGGTGATCCTCGGCGGGCTGCTGAACGCGCTGAAGGTCACCGGCAAGGCGCTGGAGGACGTGCGGATCGTCTTTTCGGGCGCGGGCGCCTCGGGCGTCGCCTCCGCCAAGATGCTCTTCCACCTCGGCGCCAAGCACGTAATCCTCGTCGACAGCCAGGGAACGATCCACAAGGGACGCGAGAACCTCACGCCGATCAAGCAAGAGATGCTGACGATCACCAACGCACAGGACGTCCGCGGCGGGCTCGAAGACGCCGTCCGGGGCGCCGACGTCTTCATCGGCCTCTCGGTGGCCGGCGCGATGACGCCGGCGATGGTGCGGTCGATGGCGAAGGACCCGATCATCTTCGCCATGGCGAACCCGGTGCCGGAGATCATGCCGGAGGAGGCCCGCGCGGCGGGGGCCTCCGTCGTGGGCACCGGCCGCAGCGACTTCGCCAACCAAATCAACAACTGCCTCGCCTTCCCCGGCATCTTCCGGGGGGCGTTGGACGTGCGGGCGCCGCGCATCACGATGGAGATGAAGGTCGCCGCGGCGCGTGCGCTGGCGGGGCTGGTGGAGGCGCCCGTTCCGGAGCGGGTCATCCCGTGGGCGCTGGACAAGGCCGTGGTGCCCGCCATCGCTAAGGCCGTTGCGGGGGCCTGGACCGCCGAGTCGAGCCGCTCCGAAGCAGCGTCGAGGTCGGCCGCGGCAGGAGCGAGCTAGCGCCGCCGCCGCCGGCGTTTTGGGGCGGCGGGTTCGCGCTTCTTCTCCAAGACTTGGGCTAGGCTTTGCTCGAAGCGCTCGGCCTGCCAACGGCGAACGTCGGACTCGCCGAGCTCCTTGGCGAAGCGCTCGGGCTCGCGGGCCAAGCGGTCGAGGCTCGCGGCCGGCCAGATAACCGACACGTCGAGGGCAAGCTCCTTCGCCCGCGCGTTGCGCCATTCCTTCAGGTCCTTCAGCCGGGCCTGCTGCTCCGCCGTCATGCGCGGCGGCGCGCCGCCCGACCGGGGCCTGGGATCGGGTGAGGCCTTCCTCCCCTTCGCAAGGGCCCGGCGGAGACGGTTGGCGAATCCCGGATGCGACCGCTTCAACAGC
This sequence comes from Dehalococcoidia bacterium, assembly GCA_034420775.1. GTDB lineage: Bacteria > Chloroflexota > Dehalococcoidia > SHYB01 > SHYB01 > DAOUKH01. The sequence continues at coordinate 83 of DAOUKZ010000255.1, read as the reverse complement.
TTGCCGACGGTCTCCTGATCGTCCGGCGCTGCGGCGATGCCGACGAGGTCCTCGCTGCGCATGATGCGGAAGGTGGGAACGCC
>DAOUKZ010000254.1:0-22072 GCA_034420775.1 Dehalococcoidia bacterium | reverse complement strand
GTCGAAGAAATGACGGTCGAGAACCCGCGCCGCATCTTCGAGACCCAGGGCGGCTACTAACCCGCCGCCCACGGCCCAAAAGGAGGACGAGATGCCCGACGAGCAGCCTTTGTCGCTTCTGTTGCCGACGCCCGAGACCCCGACCGGCGGCACGCCCGCGGCGCCGCGCCTGACGAGCCTGCGTGGCAAGACCATCGGCGTCATCAACAACCAGTGGTGGTCCTTCAACGTCTCGCTGGAGCAGTTCGAGGAGTTGCTCTACGAGCGCTACGAGATTGAGGGCGTGGTCACCAAGCTCACCGAGATCGGGGTCCCCCTCACGCCGGAGGCGATGGAGGATCTGACGGCCAAGGCCGACGCCGTGATCAACGGCCTCGGCAACTGAGGCTCCTGCACCGCGTGGTGTATCCACGACAGCATCGAGATCGAGAAGCAGGGCATCCCCACGGTGACCGTGAGCACCAAGGCCTTCCAAGCCCTGGCGGCGGCCTCGGCGAAGGGACGGGGGATGCCGGCCCTCCCCCAGGTCATTCTCCCCTTCCCTTACGACACGCTTAAGGAAGGCGAGGTCCGCGAGATCGCCTACCGGGCGCTGGACGACGCCGTCGCCGCCCTGCTTCTCCCCGACCGTGGCGTCGTGAACGTGCCCGTGTCGCCCGAGGAATAGCCACGATGGCCGACCCACAGCTTACCTCCACGCGGGTCTCCGCCGGCGGCTACGACGAGGCCGTCGAGTACTTCCACGCCCGGGGCATGACCGACGGGTTGCCCATCGTGCCGCCGACCGAGGAGCGCGTCGCGGCGATGGTCGCTGCCTCGGGGCGGACGCCCGGCGACGTGCTCGGCGTGGTGCACCCCGCGGTCGCCGAGGCCACCGTCGAAAAGGTCGCGGTGAACGCGGTAATGGCCGGCTGTCTGCCCGAGCACATGCCGGTGGTCGCCGCCGCCGTCGAGGCGATGACCGAGGAAGAGTTCCTGCTCTATAGCATCCAGACCACCACCAACCCCGTGGGGGTCGGCGTGATCGTCAACGGCCCCATCCGCCACGAGATCGGGATCAACAGCGGCGCCGGGTGCCTGGGGCCGGGGAGCCGCGCTAACGCCTCGATCGGGCGCGCCGTCCGCCTCATCCTGCTCAACATCGGGGGCGCCGTGCCCGGCGAGGTCGACAAGGCCACGCAGGGCTTCCCCGGCAAGTTCGCGCTCTGCTTCGGGGAGAACGAGGAAGAGAGCCCCTGGGACCCGCTGCACGTCGAGCGCGGCTTCGACGCAGCCGAGAGCTGCGTCACCGTCATCGCGCCCAACACGACGCTCAACTGCACCTTCGGCGACCGCCTCATGGCCGAGGGCGGGATGTCCGCCTTCGCGGAGACGATGACCGCGCCGGCGATCACCCAGTTCTCGCTCTTCACCGGCGAGCCGCTTGTGGTCTTGAACCCCGGCCACGCCCGCGCCCTGGCGGAGGGGGGCTGGTCGAAGGACGACGTCAAGCGCTACTTCCACGAGCACACCCGCCTGCCCGGCGACCGCATCCACGCGACGGCGAGAAGCCGCCGCGACACTCGCCCCGACCTGATCGTGGACGGCATGTACCCCATGGTCCCCACGCCCGACCATTGGATGATCGCCGTGGCCGGCGGCGACGGCGGCCTCCACTCGACCTACATGCCGTCGTTCGGCTCGCCCAAGTCGGTCACCAAGCCGATCCGGCGGTAGCGATGCCGCTCCCCTTCTCTACCGAGGCGCGGCTGGCCCGCTGCCACTCCATCGCCGACCTGCGCCGCCTCGCCATGCGCCGCCTGCCCCGCGCCGTGTTCGACTACGCCGACGGCGCCGCCGAGGACGAGGTCACCGCGCGGCGCAACGAGGCGGCGTTCCAGGACTACGAGCTCCTGCCCCGGGTGCTGCGGGACGTGTCGACGGTCGATCTCTCCACCACCGTCTTGGGCACGCCGGTGTCGATGCCGGTTATGCTCGCGCCGACGGGCATGACGCGCCTCTTCCACCACGAGGGCGAGGCCGCGGCGGCGCGGGCCGCCCACCGGGCGGGGTTGATCTATTCCCTCTCCTCGTTGAGCACGCTGTCGATCGAAGAGCTCGCCACGGCGTCGGCCGGCCCGCGCTGGTTCCAGATCTACGTCTGGAAGGACCGGGAGCTCGTCCGGGAGTTCTTCAGCCGCTGCCGCGACGCCGGCTACGACGCCCTGATGCTCACCGCCGACATGCCCGTCTTCGGGCAGCGGGAGCGCGACCTGCGGAACGGCATGACCATCCCGCCGTCGCTCACGCTGGGGGCAGCCTTCGACGCGGCCCTGCACCCGTCGTGGTGGTGGAACCTCCTGACGAGTCGCCGCATCGGGTTCGCCAACGTCGCGGGCCAGGGCGACGCGGGCCGCGGCGACCTCACCGCGCTGTGGACGTACATCAACACCCAGTTCGACCCCTCGGTGACGTGGGACGACCTGGAATGGATGATCGCCGAGTGGAACGGCCCCTTCGCGGTCAAGGGGATACTCGACCCCGAGGATGCGGCGCGGGCGGCGTCGCTCGGCGCGCAGGGGATCGTCGTGTCGAACCACGGCGGGCGCCAGCTCGACCACGCCCCGGCGGCCCTCGACGCGCTGCCCGCCGTCGTCGAGTCGGTGGCGGGCCGGGCCGACGTCATCCTCGACGGCGGCGTCCGCCGCGGCGCCGACGTGGCGAAGGCGCTGGCCCTCGGCGCGCGCGCCGTCGCCATCGGACGCGCCTACCTCTACGGCATCGGCGCCGGCGGCGAGCCCGGCGTCGACCGCGCCCTCGATCTCCTCCGCACCGAGCTCCGCCGCGCCCTGGCCCTCCTCGGCTGCCCCAGCGTCGCCGAGTTGGGGTCGGAGCACGTGCGTCGGCGGGGTGGCTGGGTAGGGAGGAATGAGTAGAATACCCTCGATGGAGACCGATTGTAGCCGGCGCCGCTGCTTAGGAGAGTGAGATGGTGAACGTAAACTTAAACGTAACTGTTCCTGCGATTGAAAAGCTCCTTGACTATACCGCGAGTGGAGTAGGCAGCGTCGCGGGCGCGATGTTGGCTCCGGTTAAAGCCCATCTAGAAGCAACTGCTAACAGGATTACTGCACGTGGAGAAGCGGATTCATTACGGATCATTGCTAGTGCTCAATCGGATGCTCGATCGACGTTAGTATCCGCCGACTATATCGTCGAGGGTGAAATTGACATTGCTCAAAAAGTAAACCAAAGAATTCAGTTCCAAGAAGAGAAGCGGCAAAGGAATATCGAATCTGTTGTGCGTCAAGCTGCCACGGAACTTGGCGATAAGGATGTCCCAGACAACGAGACGGACCACGACTGGACAGCAAGATTCTTCGGTGAGGTTCAAGACGTATCTTCTGAAGAGATGCAATCCCTTTGGGCGAAAGTTCTCGCTGGTGAGATTGAACGTCCCGGCAGCACGTCCATCCAAACCCTAAGCATCCTGAGGAATCTCGGCCTAGCAACTGCTATTGTCTTTAGGAGGTTCTGTTCCGTCTGTGTATCAGTCAGTTTTGAGAGTCATTTCTCTGACGCGAGAGTTCCTTCCCTGGGAAGCAACGCAGCGGGGAATGCTCTACAATCATATGGGCTCAACTTCGGCACGCTCAACCTGCTCAACGAGCATGGTCTGATCATCTCCGACTATAACTCATGGTTCGACTACAATGTGAGTATAGAGCCTTGGTCTTCTACTACTAAGCTTGGCCAGGTGGTCTGTCCTTTCAGTTTTCAAGACAAGTGCTGGGTCTTGTCACCCACAGCTGAACGTGCCGCGAACAAGGAGTTTCAGCTTTCCGGCGTTGCTCTGACTAGTTCAGGCAGAGAACTTTCGCAGGTTGTGAACCTGGAGCCTATGGATGGTTACGCTGAAGCTTTAACGAAGTTCTTTGCCTCGAAGAATTTGCGAATGACCGAGGTCGACAGCCTACTACCACAAGAAGTCTAAACGAAACTTGCGTCTGGAGATAGGCGACCATAGAATCCATTACCGGAGCCGACGTTGAGGACACCGACGCCTCCGCAGCCTAAGTGTGATGCACAAGTACGAGATCATCATCTATTGGAGCAACGAAGACGGCGCCTTTGTGGCCGAAGCGCCCGAGCTTCCGGGATGTGCGGCCCACGGGGACACGCAGGAAGCAGCCTTGCGGCACATCAACGAGGCCGTGGAGCTATGGCTTGAAACGGCGCGGGAGTTCGGCGACCCGATTCCGGAGCCGAAGGGCGAACGCTTGATGCTGGCATGAGGCTCCGCCGCGTGATCTAGGTCTTCAAGCCTCTAGAGGTTGCCGCCATGGCGCAGACCATGAACCAAGACATCACCGTCGTCGACCCGTCCGGGCACGTCTGGCGCGAGCCGACCTCCCTGGCCAGACGAGTCGAGTCGCTCCGGGGGAAGACCGTCGGCCTGCTTGACGACGGCGTCCAAGACAGCCATATCGTCCTCGAACGCATCGGCGAGCTCCTCCAGGAGCGCAACGGCGTCGACCGGACCGTCCTGATGCGGAAGCCGAACCTCTCGGCGCGAGTCCCGCCGGACATGTACGAGGAGTTGAAGGCGCAGGTCGACTTCATGGTGATCGGCGTCGGGGCCTGAGGCTCGTGCACGTCGTGCTGTATGCACGACGGGATCACCTTCGAGACCGACGGCATCCCCGCCGCCGTCGTTATCCTCGACGTTTTCAAGCAGTTGGCGTTCATGAAGCGCCGCCATCTGCGCTGCGAGGAGTTCGAGCCCGTCATCGTCGAGGGCTACCTCGGCGACCCGGAGGTCAACCGGGCACAGGGTGAAGCGGCCTATCCCGGCGTAGTCCGATGGCTGACCGAAGGTACGCTGGCCCGCGAATCAGCCGGGCCCCCAACGGCCGCCCAAGCCGCTCGCGGGTCATGACCCAGTCCGGGGAAGCGGCGTCCACCTTCACTGCGGCCGATAGCTGGGACTCCTGCATCGAGACCATCGAGGAGTTCTATCGCAAGGGCTGGACCGACGGCCTGCCCATCGTCCCCCCGACGCCCGACCTCATCGGGCGCATGGTCGAGGGCTCAGGGCGCGACCCTCAGGAGGTCCTTGGGCCGGTGCCGCCGCGCATGGGCGTCGCGACCGTCGAGACCGTCGCCGCCAACGCCGTCATGGCGGGCTGCCGTCCCGACTACTTCCCGGTGGTGCTGGCCGTCGTCGAGGCGGCCCTCGACGAGCGTTTCAACCTCAACGGACTCCAGGCCACGACGCATCCGGCGGGACCGCTGGTGATTGTCAGCGGCCCCGTCGTCGACGACCTCGAAATCAACTACGGCACCAGCGCCTTCGGCCCCGGCTTCCGCGCCAATGCCACCATCGGGCGGGCGCTGCGCCTCGTGATGATGGTGCTCGGCGGCGGCTACCCGGAGACGGGTGACAAGTCCGTCCTCGGCTCGCCCGGCAAGTACGTCTACTGCATCGGCGAGTCGCCCGACGCGCCCTGGGGTCCGCTCCATGCCGACTTCGGCGTGGACAGCGCCGGCGGCGTCACCGTCATCGGCTGCGACAGCCCCGTCCAGTACGGCGGCTCGCGCGACCCCGACGCCTCCTTGCTCGATATGATCGAGCAAGTGCGGGTCTGCTGGCACACCATCCGCCGCGGCGGGCAGGTCCTCTTCGTGCTCAATCCCCTTGTCGCCCAGCCGCTCTACGACGCCGGCTGGTCGAAGCAGGCCATCGGGGAGCACGTCCACGAGCGGGCCCTCGTATCGCTGAAGACCATGCTTGAGCGCGGCCGCATCCAGTGGGACGCCGGCGCGCCCGAGGACGTCTGGCCCGGCACCCCCGACGACCTCGACGCCGAAACGATGCTCGCCGTGCTCCGCAAGCCCGAAGACCTGCTCATCACCGTGGCCGGAGGGCTCCAGGCTGGCTTCTGTGCCTGCATCCAGTCCTGGGGCTACATGGGCGGCTGGGCCACCAGCCGCCCCATCAGGGCAGGTTCCGCCTAGCTCTCCTTCTGCAGCTCCCCCGCCTCACTCCGAGTGACACCCGTCGCCGCGGCGGCGGCCAGGACCTCCGGTGACCACGTGACCTTCCCTGGGTCAGCGCCGCCGATGATGGTGAGCAGGAAGGCTTCGTCGTCGCCGACGTTGCGGAAGCCCCGCATGACGCCCGCCGGCACGGAGAACGCATCCAGCGGGCCAAGGGTCACGCTTTCGGCGCCGTCGTCGCCGTAATAGACCTCCCACCGCCCCGAGAAGGGGATGAAGATCTCCACCGTCAGGTGGCTGTGCAACGCCGCCCCGTGCCCCGGCTTGGCCCTGATGCCGCCGACGTTGAAGTCGTGCGGCGCGGTGATGGCGGGGCGGTCGGCGGGGTCCTCGGTGACCCCCTTGCCGATGATGCGGAAATTCTCCCGCTCGTGGCCGGGCAGCTTGCTATCGACGAACGCCTGCCGGTTCGCGCGCAGCTCCTCGAACCGCGCCACGCGGCCGCTCATGTCGTGGGCCATGGTTGCCTCCTTGTCTCCATCATCCTAATGCCCCAGTGCGGCGAGGTAGGTGGCACGCCCCTTCCGGGGGTCGTCGTGGGAGGGCTGCCAGCCCGCGTAGAGTCGCTTCCCGTCCAGCGTGTAGACCGGGCGGTCCAGCTCGGCCAGGAGCGGGAGGCTGTAGACGACGCGGCTGGTCAAGATGCGGGGGTCGCCGGAGCACAGCGCTAACGCGGCCTCGGCGAAGGTCTCCAGCGGCTCCTGGCCGGCGCCGGTCGGCACGCTGCTCACCACGCCCCGGGAGAGGGGGGTCTCGATGAAGCTGGTGGGCGCCAGGGTGTTGACGGCGATGTTGTCCTCGTAGAGCTCCATGGCGGCGCCGGTGGATAGACGGTCCAGGAAGGCCTTCGAGCTCCCGTAGAGGCAGCCGCCTCCCAGGCGGTTCACCGGCGTGGTGCCGCCGGGCTTGGGGCGGGGCTCGGCCTGCGAGGAAGAGATCGACAACACCCACCCCGCGCCCCGGCTCCGCATGCCGGGAATCACCGCCTTCGCCAGGTCCCAAGCAGCCCAGAGGTTGACCGCGACGCCGCGAAGGAAGAAGTCGCGAGGCATCTCCGCGAAGGGGGTGAAGCCCTCGTTGTCGAACTCCCGGGGCGCCGCCGCGTTGTTCACCAGGATGTCGGCGGGCGCGCCGAAGACCTCTTCGGCCTGCCGCACGATACGGCCTTTGTCGAAATCAAGGTCCTCGAAGTCCAGGTGGGCGGCGATCGCTGTGCCGCCGGCCTGCCGGACCTTGTGAAGGGTCTCGCCGAGCGAGCCCGCCATCTCCTTGTTCCGCCGTTGCTCGTCCCGCCCCACGGCGACGACCTTGGCTCCCTCCGCCGCGAAGCGCAGGGCGATGGCCTGCCCGATGCCCCGGCTCGCTCCCGTGACGATGGCGATATGCCCCTCGAGACCGTTCCCCATTGCGCCCTCCGTTGGCAGCCTACCCTACGCCGCTTCTCGCGTCGCCGCACCCTGAGCGGAGCGGCGGCGGGGCATGCCGGCGACGATCAGGAGCCCCGCCGCGGTGATGATGCCGGCGGCGACGAAGTACGTGTTGCTCAGGCCCGCCACGAAACCGTCCACGAGGCGCGGGTCGGGAATGGCGCCCTCCTCGCGGAAGACGCCGATGTCGGGGTCGACGCCCATGTTCGTGATGCCCAGCGTGATCACGATGGTAGCGAGGGCGATCCCCACGTTCAGGCCGCTCGCCCGCGCCAGGTTGACGAAGCTCGTCGCCACACCCATCCGCGACGCGCCGACCGCGCTCACGATCCCGCTGTTGTTGGCGGGGCCCAGCATCCCGTTGCCCATCCCCTGCAACATGAGCGGGATGATGAGGAATCCAAGGGAGGTTCCGGCGTCCAACCGTGTGAAGATCAGGTAGGACGCCAACATACAGCAGGCGCCCGCGGCCGCCGGCCACCGCGACCCTACCCGGTCGGCGATGCGCCCGCCGATGGGGCCGAACAGGGCGAGCATCGTCATCTGCGGCGCCAGGATGAGTCCGGCGGCGCGGGGAGAGTATTCGAGGACGCCTTGCAGGTAGAAGGGCAGCATCACGGGCGTGATCGCCAGGGTGGTGAAGGTGAGGAGCATACCCAGGCTTCCCATCGAAAAGGCCCGGTTGCGAAAGAGCCGCAGGTCGATCATCGGCACGGGGTAGCGCAGCTCGACGAACACAAGCGCGGCGACGGCGCACCCCGCCGCCGCGCCGGGCACGATGACCATCAGGGAGCCCCAGCCTGTCCTCGGCCCCGAGGTCAACATGAGCATCGCGCCGGTGATGGCCCCGGCGGCCAGCGCCATACCCAGCCAGTCGAGCTGCCGCACGCTGGGAGCCCCTTCGGGAGTGTCGTCCGTGAGCCGGAAGTGGGCGAAGACCGTCCCGAACAGGGCGAGCACGCCGGTGAAGATGAAGACGCTGCGCCAGTCGAGCGCGTCGACGAGGAGGCCGCCGAAGACCGGCCCCGAAATCATCCCCACCGCCACCATGCCGGTCAGGAAGCCCAACGTCCGCCCGCGCTGCTCCGGCGGCGCGGAGTTGACGAGCGTTGCCCACCCGACGCCGGTGATCACCCCGCCGCCGATGCCCTGGATGCCGCGCGCCACGATCAGCAGCGGCAGGCTCCCGGAGACGGCGCAGAGGACGGCGCCGGCGGCGAACAGGGCGAACCCGCCCACGAAGAGGCGCTTCTTGCCCAGCGCGTCGCCGACCGCGCCCGCGGGGAGCAGGAACGCGCCGGTCACCAGCACGTGCACGAGCACGACCCACTGGATCGTCGGCAAGTCGGCGTCGAAGTGGCTGGCGATCGTGGGGACGGCGATGTTGATAAGGCCGAAGTCGGCCGCGGTAACGTAAACGGCCGCCCCGACGATCAGGTAGATCGCCCACATGGGAACGCGGCGCCGCGCGCCGGGGGCCTCGTTCAACCGTCGCCTGCCTTCTCCACGTCCGAAACAGCCTACCCGATTCGCGACTCGCCCGCTCCCTCCGCCCTCCCCTCTGAGGGCGCCCCTCAAAGCCACCTCCCTTTATGGGAGGGACTGAGGGAGGTCCGGGGCGGCGCGGGACGGTCCGGCCTCCCGCCCTTTATGGGCGGGATGAGAGGGCGGGTCCGGGGCGGCGCAGGGCGGTCCTACCTCTTCTCCCAAGGGGAGAAGATTGAGATGAGGGGCCCCCGACAACCGCCACTGGCCGTCGAAGGGCGCTGCTCTCACTCGCCCGTTACGCAAACGTCCCTCGTTGAAGCACCGCCCATTGGAGCCGTGCGCCCGGCCGCCTTCGTATTATTCTTTAGAACGTAACAAACGCAGCGCACGCGGAGGAATGTCATGTCCACCATCGGTGACGTCGAACGTGCACTCGCCAACCTCTATGAGTACCGCTGGCTCATCGGCGGCCTCACCATCGCCTTTATCGCCGCCCTCCTCGCCTACGGCTATCGGCAGGGCTGGCACCAGGTCATCCTGCGCCACCGCGTGGCCTTCGGAATCGCTTCGGTCCCGATCTTGGCGCTCACGCTCTGGCTCGGCTGGTCGCTCGGATCGCCGCTCTTCATCAACGTCACGGTCGAGGAAGAGTTCCCCTTCGCCGTCAACGCCGTCCTGCCCGAGGGCATGGAGCTGGCCGACGTCGAGGGCGTCATGGCCGGCATGGCGATGGTCGACGACGCCGTCATGCGGGAGCCGCTCCCCGAAGCGGCGGCCATGGACGCCGGGTCGATGCTGGCTGCCGGCGACGCGATGGGCGCGATGGAGGCCGCCGCCGACGCCGGGGGCGAAGTCCAGCGGTTGCAGCAAGGCGACTTCAAGGACGCCGACAGCTTCCACCGCGGCAGCGGTCAGGCCATCATCTACACCGCGCCCGGCGGCGGCCACCTGCTCCGACTGGAGAACTTCTCGGTCACCAACGGGCCGGCGCTCCACGTCATCTTGTCCTCCCACCCCGACCCGACCAGGGCGGACGAGGTGAAGCAGGGAGAGTACCTCGACCTCGGCAGGCTCAAGGGCAACCGGGGGAACCAGAACTACTCCATCCCCGCGGGCGTTGACGTCTCGGCCTTCAACAGCGTCGTCATCTACTGCAAGCCCTTCTCCGTCGTCTTCAGCACCGCCTCGCTCCAAGGCCTCTGACCCGCCCCCGCCGCGCGGCGGCGGGCAGCCTTCGGCGCGGTGTCGTACAATAGCGCCCGCATTTCTCGGAGCAGAGGCCGCGACGCTATGGACTTGAAGAAGCTGCATCACATCGCCCTCGCGGTGCACGACATCGAGGAGGCGCTCGGCGACTACGCCGACGTGCTGGGGCTGCCCCGCACCGAGGTCGTCTTCGTCGAGTCGCAGCAGGTGAAGGCGACGCTGATCCCCGTCGGCGACGCGGAGATCGAGCTCATCGAGCCCACCGACCCCGAGGGCGGCGTGGCCAAGTTCCTGGAGCGGCGCGGCGAGTCGCTGCACCACATCTGCTTCGAAGTCCACGACGTGGACGCCGAGCTCGCCGACCTGGACCGCAGGGGCGTCCGGCTCATCGACAAGACCTCGCGCCCGGGTCTCGCCGGCATGGTCGGCTTTCTGCACCCCAAGGCCACGAGGGGCGTGCTGACCGAGCTTTGCACGCCGGTCGAGGGCGGCGAGTAGGCGGTCGGCGTCGGCGGACGCCGGAGGTGAGACGATGGTGAGCGTGCCGAAGGATACGATTCGCGTACTGGTGGCGAAGCCGGGCCTCGACGGCCACGATCGCGGCGCCAAGGTGATCGCCCGCGCCCTGCGCGACGCCGGCATGGAGGTCATCTACACCGGCATCCGCCAGACCCCGGAGATGATCGTCGAGGCGGCGGTCCAGGAGGACGTCGACGTCGTCGGGCTCAGCATCCTCTCCGGCGCGCACCTCGAGCTCTTCCCGCTCATCGTCGACGGCCTGAAGGCGCAGGGCAAGGACGACGCCCTGCTCGTGGCCGGGGGCATCATCCCCGAGGACGACTACGACCGCCTCCGCAAGATGGGCGTCACCGGCATCTTTGGCCCCGGCAGCCCGACCCACGAGATCGCCGACTTCATCAAGCAGGCCATCGCCGAGCGCGGCTAACCCGCGGGCGGATCCAGCACATTGATGAGGGGGACCCTCCGTTAAGGCGGGCCCCGGAGTGAACTACGAGTGCAAGCCATAAACAGGCCGTTCACGGCCATTATCAACGGCAATACCCAATTCCTGATACCTGTCTTCCAGAGGGACTACACGTGGACAGAGGAGCAATGCGACCGCCTTTGGGGTGACATTAGACGGGCCGGTACGGGTGCCGATAAGGGTCACTTCCTTGGGTCAATCGTCTATGTCGCAGCGGAAGACATTGCGGCTGGCTTCACGCGTTGGCTGGTAATCGATGGACAGCAACGACTGACCAGCCTGACACTGCTGATGGTAGCTCTTCGAGACTACATCAGGGACACAGGTTGGTCGGGCGGTGAGGATGGCCCCACACCCGATCAGATCGACGCATTCTTCCTGAAGAACATGTACCAGTCTGTAGGCCGCCGCTACAAGCTGGTGCTGAGACGAACTGATGATGCCACCCTGCACGCGCTTGTAGACGGAAAGGATCTGCCATCGAATCACTCATCATTGGTTCTGGATGCCTATAGGTTCTTTCGGCAACGCATGGAAGAGTGCGCTGACCCCGAACTGATATATCGCGGAGCAACCGATCTCGTCATCGTCGATGTGACGTTGCAACGTCATATCGACGATCCCCAACTGGTCTTCGAGAGCCTCAACTCCACAGGTGTCGATCTCAGCCAAGGCGATCTCGTGCGAAACTACCTTCTAATGAAGCTGGAGGAGCAAGACCAGACTCGCCTGTATGAGGACTACTGGGGTGAGGTTGAAGAGCTCTTCCACAGGTCTGGTGGCGCATTGAACTCTTTCCTTCGCGACTATGTTGCCTTGGAGACTCGGGCAACCAGACAGACGCGCGACGACCGTGTCTATGAAGAATTCAAGAAGACCTTTCCCTCACCAAGTTTGGGCGATCTAGAGCGACGGCTTGACGATCTGGTTGTCAAGGCTCGCCATTATGCGGCCTTTATGATGGGCAGTCATGAAAAGAGCCCTCTTGATGAGGCAATGCGCAATGTGCGCCGGCTTGCAGTTGTCCCTGCAATTCTCGTCACACGCCTATATGACTCACATGAACGAGGACATCTTTCGGGAAGAGACTTCATCGAGGCGTTGACTTTAATCGAGAGCTACATCTTGCGCCGCGCGGTATGTGGTCGCCAAACGCGGGGATATTGGACAGTATTTGCTACCCTAGCGCGCCAACTCGATGATGGGTCGCCGCTTGAATCGCTAAAGGCAAGGTTGCATATGTCGTATTACAAATTTCCAAGCGACGAGGAGTTCAGGAGAGCCCTCGTTGATGAGGACCTATACGGGCGTAGGATCCTCTGGCACTTACTTGAACGCCTGGAAAATGCTGGAACCAAGGAACCCAGTGACACGAGCGAGTACTCAATTGAGCATGTGTTGCCACAGAACGAGAATCTAGTGCCGGAATGGAAGACGATGCTAGGATCCGATTGGCAAGAAGTGCAGAAGGAATGGCTACATCGTCTTGGAAACCTTACACTTACTGCATACAACAGCAGATACTCAGATAGATCATTTCAAGAAAAGTTGACAATAGCAGGCGGCTTCAAGGAGAGTGCAGTTCGCTTAAACAGGTTCATTAGTGAACAGCCAAAATGGACTACGGCTGAGATAAAGGAGCGAGGTCGAAGACTTGCGGAGCGTGCCTTGGAGATATGGCCTAGTCTCAAGGTAGACAAATCTAGCATTGATAAAGCAAAGGCTGATGACCTACAGCAGCGTGCTGCGCTCCGGCAACCTGAAGACATCAACATGAGCAGCATCGAGAGAGGTCTCCTGGCTCCGCTCCGAGAGAGAGTCACTGACCTCGGCGACAACGTCATCGAGATCGTCGAGCGTAAGTCCATTTCCTATCACCGCGACGCCAAGTTCTTCCTGGAGGTGATACCTAGGAAGGGATACTTGGCCCTGATCATGCCCCTTGAGTTTTCTGAGGTGGACATTCCGGATGGTCTAACGGCATCGGACGCTAGGGAATTGAAGTTTATCCCTAACGCCAACTACGATGCCGGTCTGATAGTTGACCTAGCAACCCCAGAGCACATTGAAACGCTAATGCCGCTGATTCGCCAATCATTTACGGTGGACGATCAGTAGGGGGTCCCGCAAACCGCGCCGCGCCGCGCGGCGGTAACAGCGGAGGAGCCATGCCCAAGGCAAAGGCCGTCAACTTCACCATGCCCGTCTTCCCCTACGACCGCTGGGGCGGCATCGAGCCGCTGGCGCGGTCGGTGCGGGCGGCCGAGGACCTCGGCTTCTGGGGCGTCCGGCTCCCCGAGCACATCATCATGCCGGTGCGCCCCGATGCACCTTCGGTGAGCACCGTCTGGTACGACAACTTCGTGCTCGGCGCGCACCTGGCGACCCTGACGGAGCGCATCCGGATCGTCTTCAGCGTCATGGTGACGCCGTACCGCCCGCCGGTGCAGACGGCGAAGCTGATCGCGACGCTCGACCAGGTGTCCAAGGGCCGGCTGATCGTGGGGACGGGCGTCGGCTGGATGCGCGGCGAGTTCCGCGTCCTCGGCCTGACCCACGCCGAGCGCGGCGCGGTCACCGACGACTATCTGGCGGCGATGCGCGAGCTCTGGACGAGCGAGGCACCGTCGTTCGAGGGCAAGTACACCCGCTTCGGCAATATCGCCTTCGAGCCGAAGTGCTACCAGCAGCCCCACGTCCCGCTCTGGATCGGGGGCAGCGGCCCGGCGGCGGAGCGCCGCGTCGCCGAACTCGGCGACGGCTGGATCCCGATGGTCGGCGAGCTGCCGGGGCTGGCGGACGACGTCGCCCGCATCAAGGCGGCGGTGGCGGCCCGCGGCCGCGACGCCGAAGCCCTCGACTTCGCCTACGAGGTCTTCTTCGGCGAGCCCGACCCCCTCTCGCTCGTCGCCCGTGCCCACGTCACCGGCAAGCAGGCCGGAGAACGCCCCGCGCCGGGCCCGGAAGGCACCCCGGAAGCCGTCCGCGAGCTCGTCCACCGCTACGCCGAAGCCGGCTTCACCAACCTCGGCGTCAACTTCACCTGGGCCTCCCCCGACGACCACCTCCGCAACCTCCACGCCTTCGCCAACCAGGTGATGGCGCGCCTCTAACCCCCTCCCTCCCCTTATGGGAGGGAGACCTGGTCTACGTGAGCGAGACCCTCAAAGGCGAGCCCATCGGCCTCGTCCAGTTGGACGACCGCAGCTGGGCGGTCCGCTTCGGCCCCCTCCTCATCGGCCACCTCGACGACTACACGAAGCACATCACTAAGACCCCAGTCAAGGTGTTACCTATCTCCCCGGTCTAACCGTCACCCATGTGCCCGGCCTTTCAACCGCCCCGCTCCGCCCCTTCTCCATCTCGGCGGCGGGTTACGCAAGGGTCTCTATAAAGCGAGGGAGGTTTAGGGTGCCCCGGGCGCTTTACGCCTTCCGCCGCCGCGCCTAGAATCGGGCCGTCCCGACCGTTGGAGCCGCGCATGGAGTTTCGCTTTACCCAGGAGCAGGAGGAGTTCCGCCTCGAGGTGCGGAGCTTCTTGCGCGAGGCGCTGCCCGAGGGGTGGCGCGGCGTCTACCCCGATTCCTACTTCGAGGACGAGTACTGGGGGCTGATCCGCGACTTCACCGCCCGGCTCGTCGAGCGTGGCTGGCTGACGATGGCGTGGCCGCCTGAGTACGGCGGCAGGGGCCTCTCCGTCCTCGACCAGATGGTCTACAACGAGGAGCAGTCGTACTACCGCGCGCCGCAGCGCGACCTCTCCACCGGCGTGAATCTGGTCGCGCCGACGGTGATGGTCCACGGCACCGAGTCACAGCGGCAGGAGATCCTGCCGCCGATCAGGGCGGGCGAGCACATCTACTGTCAGGGGTTCAGCGAGCCGGGGTCGGGGTCGGACCTGGCCTCGCTCCAGTGCGCCGCCGTGGCCGACGGCGACGACTACGTGGTGAACGGCTCGAAGATCTGGACGAGCGGCGCCCACCGGTCGAACCGCTGCATCCTCCTGACCCGCACCGACCCCGAAGCGCCGAAGCACCGCGGCATCTCCGTCTTCCTCATCCCCATGGACCTGCCCGGCATCACGGTGCGCCCGATCCTCAACCCCCTCGGCGTGCACTATTTCAACCAGGTCTTCTTCGACGACGTGCGCGTGCCCAAGCACATGATGATCGGTGAGGAGAACCGCGGCTGGTACGTGGCGGCGACGACGCTCGACTTCGAGCGTTCGGGGATCGCCAAGTTCGCCTCGGGGCAACGCTCCATCGACGAGCTGGTCGAGGTCGCCGGCGAGATGGCCGCGAACGGCGGCTCGGTGCTGCCCGTTGCGCTCAAGAACGCCCTCGCCGACGTCGCCATCGCCAACCATGCGGGCAGGATGCTCGCCTACCGGGTCGGCTTCATGCAGTCGCAGGGGAAGATACCGAACCAGGAGGCGTCGGCCTCCAAGCTCATCGGCACCGAGATCGCGCAGCGCATCTCCCAGGTGGGCATGCGCATCATGGGGCTCGCGGGGCAGGTGCACCGGGGGTCGGAGTACGCGATCTTGGACGGCTGGCCGACCGCGGAGTACGTCAACGACCTCTCGTTCACGCTGCGCGGGGGAACGTCCGAGGTGCAGCGGAACATCGTGGCGACGCGCGGGCTCGGCCTGCCGCGCGGCTAGACCAGAACAGACAGAAGGAGAACGTATGGACGGACGTGAGCATAAGGGCGCCTTCGTGGTGATGAACTCCCCGGCCGATGGCGAGGACGCTGCGGCGTGGGGCGCGTGGTACATCGACGTGCACATGCCGGAGGTGCTGGAGCCCGGCATCTTCACCGCAGGCGCGCGGTTCGAGCGCACCGGCGGGCGCGCACCGTCGGACGCGACGCACATGGCGCTCTACGAGTGCCCCCGCGACGACGTCGAGGGCGCCTGGGGCGATCTGCGAGCGGCCTTGACCAAGGGCGCCAACCCCAACGCCCCGCGGCCGGCGTCGGACGTCGCGCTGATGAGCACCTTCCGGCTGCTCCACGCCTCGCCGCACGGCGGCAAGCCGACCAACAGCGTGCTCCTGGTCAACGTCGACTACGCCGACGAGGCGACGGTCGGCGACTTCAACGAGTGGTACAACACGACGCACATCTCGGAGTTCCTGGCGAGCGGCGCTTATCACACCGCGACCCGCTACGAAATCTGCGAGCCGGTGGAGCAGTACGGGCGCTTCCTCGCCGTCTACGAGTCGGAGCTCGACCCCGACGAGGCCGACCGCATCTCCAGGGCCAACGCCAAGATGTCGCCGCCGCCGGAGGCGCTCAAGCTCCGCCACCTCGGACACTACGCCCGCCTGAAGTAGGCCGCTCGCTCGCGCGACGCGCATTGCAAGGGAGAGTCCAGTGAAGCCCATGAAGAAGGTCCGCGTCGGCGATAGAGAGGTCAACGCCAGGGAAGAGGACTTCGAGATCGTCCGCGAGGACTGGAACGAGTACAAGTTCCTCGACGGCGGCTCGGTCCGTGTGAAGACGACGGTGGCGAGGATCTTCCGCGTGCTGGACGACCAAGGCAACCCCGTCTACGACCAGGACGGCGACCCCCAGGTCGTAGTGCGCCACAACACCCAGATCGTAGCCGCGGATTAGCGGTCACCCACCCTCCCTTTATGGACTGAGGGAGGGCACGCCCCCTCGAACCTCCCTCCCTTTATGGGAGGGACTGTAGGGAGGTCAGTCCGTCAGGCGCGTCGTAGGTGCACCCCTCCCGGCCCCCCGCCCTCACCCCAACCCTCTCCCAGTGCGGGAGAGGGGGCAGACCGCCCCGCTCCTCTTTCTCCAGCTCGCCGCCAGTTACGCAAGGGCTCCCAGAGGGGAGAGGATAAGGTGTGCGCCCCTGCGAAGGTGGGGGCCTAGCCGGTGTAGACGAGGCGGCGCTCCCAGGCGCGGGAGGTGTGGGGGAAGTCGGTGCGGGTGTGGGCGCCGCGGCTCTCCTCGCGGGCCAGGGCCGATTCGGCGATGAGGCGCGCGGTGACGACGGCGTTGCGCAGGTCGTAGCCGACGCGGTCACTGGGATCGGGTAGCGTCGTCTCCCATGCCGTCAGTGTATTCGCCGCGTGGGTGAGCCCGTCGGCGTCCCGCTCGATGCCGACGTGGTCCCACATCAGGCCCTGCAGCGCCTCGAGCGTGGGCGCCGCGTAGGCGCTCGGGTCGGCGTCGCGGGGCGGCAGGACGCGGCGTTCTTCGCGGCGGACGGGGGGTTCTTCGACGGCCGTCGTCGCCGTTCCTTGGGCCTCGTCGACCATGCGCCGGGCGAAGACCAGCGTTTCCAGGAGCGAATTGCTGGCGAGGCGGTTCGCGCCGTGGGCGCCGGTGCAGGCGGTCTCGCCCGCCGCGAGCAGGCCGGGGACGTTGGTCCGCCCGTCCGGCGTCACCCGCAGGCCGCCCATCATGTAGTGGGCCGCCGGGGCCACGGGGATGGGTTCCTTGGTGATGTCGAGGCCGTGCTGAAGGCAGAACTGGTAGATCGAGGGGAACCGGGAGGTGACCGTACCCGGATCGAGGTGCCGCACGTCGAGGAGGACGTTGTCGGCGCCGGTCGCCCGCATCTCGGCCACGATGGCACGTGCGACGATGTCCCGCGCCGCCAGCTCGCCGTCCCCGGCGTAACGCTCCATGAACCGTTGTTCGTCAGCGTTGAGCAAGACGCCGCCCTCGCCGCGCACCGCCTCCGAGATGAGGAAGGGCGGGGCATCGGGCAGGCGCAGGGCGGTGGGGTGGAACTGGAAGAACTCCATGTCCATGACCTCGGCGCCGGCCCGGAAGCCCAAGGCAACGCCGTCGCCGGTGACGACGCTGGAGTTCGTGGTGATGCGGTAGAGGCGGCCCGCGCCGCCCGTGGCGAGCACGAGGTGGCCGCAGCCGATCCGCTCCCGCGACCCGGTCTCAAGGTCGAGCACGTCCACGCCGCGCACCGCGCCGTCTTCGATCACAGCGTCGGCCGCCAGCGCGAACTCGCGGATGGGGATGCCCCGGCTTCGCGCCGCGTCGAGCAGCGTGGTTTCGATGTGTCTGCCGGTCGCGTCGCCGCCGGCGTGGAGGACGCGGGGCACCGAGTGGGCCCCCTCCCGCGCCAGGACGATCTCGCCTTCCATCGAGTCGAAGGGGACGCCGAGGCGGATCAGGTCGGCGATGCGGCCGGGAGCGTCGCGGGTCAGGATTTCGACGTTGGCGGGGTCGCAGAGCCCCGCTCCCGCGCGGCCGGTGTCGTCGGCGTGCCGCCGCGGCGTGTCGCCGGGTCCGATGGGGGCCGCGATGCCGCCCTGGGCGTACTGCGTGTTGCAGTCCTGGACGCTCCCCTTGGTGAGGACGAGGATGCTCGCCGACTCCGAGGCGAGGAGGGCGGTGTAGAGCCCGGCGATGCCGGAGCCGACGATGACGAAGTCGTAGTGCGCGTTCAAACGCCGTCTTTCCGCCGGTTAGGTCGTGGCGAGCATCCGCTCCAGCGCCACCTTGGCCCAGTGGGTCACCGTTTCGTCCACCGACACCTGGTTGACGACCTCGCCCTCGGCAAGGGACTCGATCACCCAGGCCAGGTAGGTGGGGTGGATGCGGTACATGGTCGAGCAGGGACAGATGACCGGGTCGAGGCAGAAGATGGTCTTATCCGGGTGCTCGGCGGCGAGGCGGTTCACGAGGTTGATCTCGGTGCCCACCGCCCAGGAGGTGCCGGCGGGCGCGCCGGCGACGGTCTCGATGATGCGCTCCGTCGAGCCGATGTAGTCCGCGATCTGGGCCACCTCGAGCTCGCACTCGGGGTGGACGATGACGTTGATGTCGGGGAAGTTCTTGCGGGCGTCTTCGATCTGGCTCACGGTGAAGCGCTTGTGCACGGAGCAGTGGCCCCGCCAGAGGATGAACGTCGCCTTCCGGAGCGCGTCCTCGGTGTTGCCCCCCAGCGGCTGGAAGGGGTCCCAGACGACGGTGTCGCCGAGGGAGTAGCCCATCTTGACCGCCGTGTTGCGGCCGAGGTGCTGGTCGGGGAAGAAGAGCACCTTGGGAGACTGCGCCAGCGCCCACTCGACGACGGCCCCGGCGTTGCTCGACGTGCAGACGACGCCGCCGTTCGCGCCGCAGAAAGCCTTCAGCGCCGCCGTCGAATTCATATAGGTCACCGGCGTGACCGTGCCGGCGACGCCGTCGATGGCCTGTAGCTCGTCCCAGCAGGCGAAGACGTCTTCCGTCGGCGCCATGTCGGCCATCGAGCAGCCCGCGGAGAGGTTGGGCAGAATGACCTTCTGGTGGGGGCCGCTGAGCACGTCGGCGCTCTCGGCCATGAAGTGCACGCCGCAGAAGATGATGTAGTCGGCCTCGGGGTGCGCCGCGGCGCTGCGGGCGAGCTTGAAGGAGTCGCCGCGGAAGTCGGCGTACCGGATGATCTCGTCGCGCTGGTAGTGGTGACCCAGGATGGCGAGCCGCGAACCCAGCTCCGCCCGCGCCGCCGCGATGCGCCGGTGCATCTCCTCCTCGGGCATGCCGAGATAGCGTCCGGGCAGCCGCGACGGGGTCTTCGTGGAAAGCTCCGTCCTGTAGAGAAGGTCTTGCAGCGAGCGGTCCGCGTCGCAGCCCTTCCCGACGGTGAGCTTCTCCTGCACTGCTTCGAGGGTCATCGTGCCACCGACCCCTTTCTTCTGTTCGCCTCGCGTTGTCTTGCGTTAGTGTGCGGCGCCGGCCATCTCCAGCCGCAGGCTCCGGCGGCGCGGGGCTCCGGCGGTCAACGAGAACGGCGACGCCTCGCGAATGGTCACGTTGACCAGTTCGCCGTGATAGCGGTCGCCGCCGTCCACGTACACCAGCTTGTTGGAGCGCGTGCGGCCATGCCACCGGCCGTCCTTGGAGTCCTCGATGAGGACCTCCTCCTCGCGCCCGACGTACCCCTGGTTGATCTCGTGGCCGATCTCGTTCTGCACCGCCTCCAGGGCGGCGTTCCGGCGCTTCTTCTCTTCAGCCGGCACGTCGTCGGGCTGCTTCCTGGAAGCGATCGTGCCCGGCCGCACCGAGTAGGAGGCGATGTGCACCTTGTCGAACCGGACCCGGCGGACGAGGTCGACGGTCTGCTCGAACTGCGCCTCGGTCTCGCCGGGGAAGCCGACGATGATGTCGGTGGTCAGTCCCGCGTCGGGCATGACCTCACGGATGCGGTCGACCTTTTCCAGATATTGCTCGCAAGTGTAGCCGCGCCGCATCGCTTCGAGCACGGCGTTGTCTCCCGCCTGCACCGGCAGGTTGATGAACTCGCAGACCTTCTCCAGGCCGGCCACCGCGTCGATGATGCGGTCGCTCATGTCGTTGGGGTGCGAGGTGAGGAAGCGGATGCGCTTTAGGCCGCGGACCTCGTTGACCGCTTCGAGCAGGTCGGCGAGGTCGGGTGCGCCGGGCAGGTCGTGGCCGTAGGAGTCGACGTTCTGCCCGAGCAGGGTGACTTCCTTCACCCCGCGCGCGGTCAGCATCTCCGCTTCCTGGACGAGCTCATCGATGGGGCGGCTGCGCTCCCGCCCGCGGCGGTACGGGATGATGCAGAAGGTGCAGAACTTGTCGCAGCCGTGGATGATCGGGATGAAGGTGGCGACCGATGGCGCGCTGGGGATGAGGGGCGCCGAAGCGTCGAGACAGGTGCCCTCCTGGGCCTCGACGAGGCGGACGATGGGGCCGAACTCCTGCGGCCGCATGAAGCAATCGACGTGGGGGAAGCGGCGTTCGAGGTCGGCCGTGTCGGGGCCGACCATGCACCCCATGAGCCCGATCAGCTTGTCGGGGTACTCCCGCTTCAGGCCCCGGAGCGATCCGAGGCGCCCGGCGGCCTTGTCCTCGGCGCCCTGCCGCACCACGCAGCTATTGAGCACGATGACGTCGGCGCGCTCCATGACCGGCTCCGGCTCGCAGCCGAGGCGGTCGAAGGCGTTCGCCAGCCGCTCGGAGTCGGCGACGTTCATCTGACAGCCTATGGTCCAGATGTGATACGTCGTCATTTGTGATTCACGTCACAAAGTCGGCCCTGTTTCAGGGTACAAGAATCCCCCTGTGCCGCAATCCTTTCTTCGGGAACCGTCGAGGTTCAGCTACTGGCGGAGGGAATGGGATTTGAACCCATGTGGGGCGCGAACCCCTCCCGCTTAGCAGGCGGGTGCACTAGGCCAGGCTATGCGATCCCTCCCTGAAAAGGTCACTATAGCACCGGCACGGTGGCGGGGGAAGGGTGCGGCGGTCTGCCATCTGCGAAGCCCGTCGGCGAGCTGGAAACGGGAGGAGCGGTCCTGCCCCCTCTCCCGCTGGGAGAGGGTTGGGGTGAGGGCGGGGGGCGGGGAGGGGCGCGCCAACCTCAACGTAGCCCCCACTTTGCAACGCCCTTCGTACGGGCGATTCGCGAATCGCCCGTCCCCTCCGGCCTTTCCCCGCTGGGGGAGACTGAGAGAGGGCGGGGGGTGGAGTGGGGTGCGCCAACGTCCTGGAGCCGCAAGCGTCAGTTACGCAAAGGTCTCCGTAGGGGCGATTCGCGAATCGCCCGTCCCCTCCAGCCTCTCCCCTGGACTCCCCGAGCCAAAAGAGAAGGGGCAGCTCCATTACGGAACCGCCCCTTGACGCCGTCGCGGCGTCCAACAGGTTGAAACCCAAGGCCAAGATAACATAACGGGCGCTCGCGCTTGGACCGTGCTGTTGGCGGGGATGAGGTGGTGTGAGGCGAGGGCGGGGCTAGTCGCTTTTGTGTGGCAAGCGGAAGCCAATTCTGCGGCGCGGCGTGTCTTCTTGGCGCCACAACGCTTGCATGACGTTACCCACAGGTCCGACCCGTTCTACCCAATCGCGGACTTCGTTGATGGCCTCATCATTTGCAAAGCCGTCCCAGGTCAACCCCGCGGCCTTGCACTTCGCAAACAACTCCTCCAGCCCATACCCAACC
>DAOUKZ010000253.1:0-2752 GCA_034420775.1 Dehalococcoidia bacterium | reverse complement strand
TGGCGGAGCTGAAGCGGCTCGACGTGCAGGGTCTCGCCGGGGAGCGCATTCCCACGCTCGGAGAGGTCTTCGACGCGCTGCCGGCCACCTTCCTCACCATCGTCGAGCTCAAGGTGTACGGCCTGGGCTTCTGGGCGCTGGCGTCACGGGCGCTGCGGGTCATTCAGGAAGCGGGGCGCATGGAAACGGCGATGGTGGCGAGCTTCAGCCCCTTTTCGCTCCTAGCGGTGCGGCGCATCGAGCCCCGGGCGCTGCGCGGACTCATCTGGAGCGGCGATCATCCCGCGCCGGCGCGCGGCCGCTGGCTGAGTCCGCTGGCCGCGCCGCACTGGCTCAATCCCAACGAGACCGGCTTCTCGGAAGCGCTGCTGCGCCGAGCGCATGCCCGAGGGCAGCGGGTGCTGGCGTGGGACGTGAGCGCGGGCGCCGACCTGAACGATCTGGCCGCGATGGGGCTCGACGCCGTGGTCACCGACCACGCGGAGACGCTGGCCGCGCAGGTGAAGACGGGCTAGCGCCGCAAGAGGCGTTCGAGGTGGTCGACGAGCTCGCGGACCGCCTCGGCGTCGGCGCTGGAGGGAGCCTGGTCGAGGTAGCCGCGCAAATCCTCGATGGCCTCTTCGTAGCGTCCCAAGCGGGACTGCACGACACCGCGGTCGCGGCGCTCCTCGGCGAGGTCGGGGCGGAGCCGGATGAGCATCGTCGCGGTGAAGAGCGCGCGCTCGTTGTCCTTGCGCCGGAGGTGAGCGACCTTGAGGTTCCGGAGCATCCGGGTGAGCATGTCGCGCTTGCCGATGGGGGCGAGGTACTGGTCGCTCCACGGCTCGTCGGGGTGGGTGAGGTCGCGGAAGCGTTGGACGCATTCCTCACGGGAGAGCAGCAGCCCGCCGTGGAAGGCGTCGACGAAAAGGTCCGGCTCCTCGGCGTGGCGCATGAGAAAGTGCCCGGGCAGGCCGACCCCTTCCATCGGCACGCCGATGCGCCGCCCCACCTCCATGTAGACCAGCGAGAGGGTGATCGGGATGCCGAGGCGGCGCTTCAGCACCTCGTTGACGTAGCTATTGCGTGGGTCGTAGTAGTCGCGCTCGTTCCCGGAGAAGCCGAGGTCGTCGAAGAGGAAGCGGCTGAGGGTGTTGGCCGCGCCAAGGGCGGAGTCCCCGTCACTGACGCCGCGCGACGCGGCACGGCCCAGCGAGTCGAACAGGCCGCCCTCCTGGGCGAGGTCGAGGTCGGGGTACTCGGCGGCGGCGAAGAGCAGCGCCGTCTCGCCGAGATCGATCTCGGCGTCGGGGCGCGCCCCCGCAGCATCCAGCCGTTTGAGAATTTCCGCGCGGTCCACCTGCGCCTCCGCGACGCGTGACTACAGGCTACACGGGGCCGGAGCGGAGGCGCAACTGAGCGTGACACAGGTAAGCGGCTCAGGCATAATGCGCCCGCCGGAGGTGAGGGCCCGGCTTCAGAAGCCGCACCCAACCTGCGCCGTGGGCGGGCGACCCGCCGCGCGGGACCGGCACACCCTTCGAAACGGAGCGTATTCATGGCCGAAATCACCGGAGCCGACGTCACGGCCCGCGCCCTCCACCGCCTTGGGGTGGACACGATCTTCTACATCATCGGCGGGCCGATCACGCCCATCGCGGATGCGGCGGAGCGGCTGGGCATCCGCATGATCGACGTGCGCCACGAGCAGGCGGCGGCGATGGCGGCCCACGCCTATGCGCGGCTGATGCAGCGGCCCGGCGTCTGCCTGACACCTTCCGGGCCAGCGACGGCCAACGCCATGCCCGGCGTGATGAACGCGCTCGCCGACGCGAGCCCGGTGATCGCCATCGGCGGCTCGACGGCGCTCTACCAGCGCGGCATGGGCGGCTTCCAGGAGATGGACCAGGTCGCGATGATGGCGCCGGCGTGCAAGCTGTCCATCCAGGCCACGATCGCGGGCCGCATCGGGGAGCAGCTTGGGATGCTTTACCGCCGGGCGATGGAGGGATCGAAGGGGCCGGTCTACCTCGACCTGCCCGCCGACATCATCGCCAAGAAGGTGGACGAGGAGAAGGCGCCGCTGCCGTCGGACCCCTACACCGAGAGCCGCCCGCTGGGCGACCCCGCCGACGTGGCGCGCGCCATCGCGCTGCTGAAGAGCGCGGAGAAGCCGCTGGTCGTCTCTGGCAGCGGCGTGATCTGGTCAGGGGCCGCGGCGGAGCTGAAGGCCTTCGTCGACGCCACCGGCATCCCGTTTTTCACCACGCCCCAGGGCCGGGGCGTCATCCCCGAAGACCACGACCTCTGCTTCAGCGCGGCACGCTCGCTGGCCTTCCGAGAGGCCGACGTCGTCCTCTCGGTTGGTACGCGGTCGAACTTCATCCTGAGCTACTTCCGGCCTCCGCGCTGGAATGCCGCCGCCAAGCTGATCACGGTCAACCTCGACCCCGACGAGATCAACCACAACAAGCAGTCCGAGGTCGGCATCGCCGCCGACGCGAAGGCGGCGCTGGAGCAGCTCACGGCGGAGGCGGAATCGGCCGGACTGTCGCTGGCGCGGGACTCGGAGTGGGTGCGGTCGCTGGAGGCAAAGCACGCCGCCAACGAGGAGCGGAACGACAGCGCGTGGAACTCGGACGCCGAGCCGATCCACCCCATGCGGATGATGAAGGAAGTGCGCGAGGCGATCGACCGCGACGCGGTGATCATCGTCGACGGGCACGACACGCTCAACTTCGGGCGGCAGTCGCTGCCCACGCACGAGCCGGGT
>DAOUKZ010000252.1:0-1912 GCA_034420775.1 Dehalococcoidia bacterium | reverse complement strand
GAGGCTCGTTGAGAATTGGCTGGCTAAAGAGGCCGAGGGTCTGCATGGCGGTGACGCCGACGCGCTGGCGCAGCTCTTCCGTCATCAATTTGCCGATGGAGGCTTCGAAGTTGGGGACCTGTCCCTGCCCTTGGAGCCAGGCAACCCGGTAGTTCAACAGTATCGCCACCTTCGCCTCGATCTTTCGGTCGGCCAGCCGGTGGCGGGCCACGGGGTCGCGGAGCATCCCGTGTTCGGTAGCGTACGCGTAAAGGTCGTCTAGGACGCGGTTTGCCTCGACGGCGTGGGCGATGCGGTTCCGCTCGTAGTCCATCGTGGTCATCATCTGGTAGAAGCCGCGGCCGCGCTCGCCGACGAGCATGTTCTTCGGGACGCGCACGTCCTTCATGGTGATCCGCGATTGGGCGCCGTGCCGCGGCAGGGTGGGCATCAACTCGACCTCGACGCCCGGGAGGTGCATGTCCATGATGAGCAGGCTAACGCCCTTGTGCTTGGGCGCGTCGGGGTCGGTGCGGGCGGCGAGGATGCACCACTCCGCCCGCTGCCCCTGGCCGACGAGGTGCTTCATGCCGTTGATGACGTACTCGTCGCCGTCGGCGATGGCGCTGGTCTCGAGGCCGGCGAGGTCGGAGCCGCCCGCCGGCTCGGAGAAGCCCTGACACCAGATCTCCTCACCCGTGGAGATGGGAGGAAGAAATCGCCGCTTCTGTTCCTCGCTGCCGTAGTGAATGACGGTGGGGCCGACGAAGACCGGCCCGTGGGCCCACCCGCCGCCGTTGGGGGCGCGGGCGTAGGCCATCTCTTCCTGAAAGACGAGCTGGTCGACCGGGGAGAGGTCGCCGCCGCCGTACTCCTTGGGCCAAGGG
This sequence comes from Dehalococcoidia bacterium, assembly GCA_034420775.1. Classification (GTDB taxonomy): domain Bacteria; phylum Chloroflexota; class Dehalococcoidia; order SHYB01; family SHYB01; genus DAOUKH01. The sequence continues at coordinate 1,046 of DAOUKZ010000252.1, read as the reverse complement.
AGGGTGAGCCAGCCCTTCTCGCCGAGCTTCCTGTCGAAGCCGCGGGCGACCCGCCATTCGTCCTCCGTCTGCCAGACGAATGAGCGCCCGCACCAGTCCGGAGGCATCTCTTTAGCCAGGAAATCTCGTATTTCTTGACGAAAGGACTCTTGTTCGGCGGTGAAGGTGAAGTCCATCGATGGCCTCCCGCGGGGCCTAGCTTACACGAGCCATGACGCGCCGGAAAACGCAACCGGGGCGTACAATGGTAGGAGCGCCAGCGCCGGCGCGAGCGTGTCCACGCCCCGCAGCCCGGCGGCGCGGCCCATGCGTTCCGAACGCCCTACGCGGGCGCCTTGAGGGGAGTCGATTTGTCTCGTTCGCGCACGCTGTCCCTGAAGCTGGCGGCCTTGTTGGTCACTTTGGCGCTCGTCATCGGCGCGTGCTCGACGGCGCCTCCGACGCCGGCCCCCACCTCCACGGCTCCCGTGCCGCCGACGGACACCCCGGCGCCGACCGCCGCGCCGACGTCACCGCCCACCCCCACCGCCGCACCGGCCCCAACGGCCACGCCGGCTCCCACGCCCACTCCAATCCCTCCAACGGCGACGCTAACGCCCGCCCCTCCAACTTCAACACCTATGCCGGCGACGGCAACGCCCGCGCCACCGACCGCCACGCCCGTCCCAACCCCTACCCCCGCACCCACGGAGGCGGCAACTCCGATGCCCAGCCTCGAGGAGGTGCTCGCCGAAATCGAGCGGCGTGTCAGCGACGAGCGGGGGCTGACCGAGACCGGCGACCTTTCACGAGAGTTCGTCTTGCAGGAGGAAATGGCCGAGATCATCGCGGGACTGCTCAGCTTCGGCGAGGAGACCGAGGTGAACGAACGGGTCTGGAAGCTGCTCGGCCTCATCGGGCCGGAGGACAGCCTCGCCGACGCGTACACGGAATCGTACCAGTCCTCCGTCGTCGGCTTCTTCCAGCCCTCCCAGGATAGAATCGTGGTTGTCCAGAGCGGCGACGGCCTAGGCGCGTACGCGGAGCTGGTCTACGCCCACGAATAC
>DAOUKZ010000251.1:0-3165 GCA_034420775.1 Dehalococcoidia bacterium | reverse complement strand
GCGTTCTCCATATCGCGGAAGTTGCGCGGCTTGCTGTTGTGGTCGAGGACCAGTTCTTGATAAAGCTCTCGTAGCTCCGACACTTCGAGGCGTTCTCCTGGAGACCGTCTAGCCCAGCACTTCGAAGACTTTGTCGATCCCCTCGACGAGGGCGTCGATCTCTTCCTTGGTGTTGTAGAAGGCGAGGGAGGCCCGCGCCGTCGCCGGCACGCCGAACCGGTCCATCACCGGCTGGGCGCAGTGGTGGCCGGTGCGGATGGCGATCCCCTCGGTATCGAGAATGGTGCCCACGTCGTGGGGGTGGATGCCCTCCAGCGTGAAGCTGAGCACGCCGGCCTTGTGCCGCGCCGTCCCAATCGGGCGCAGCCGCTCGACGCCGGCGAGCCGCTCCGTGCCGTAGGCGAGCAGCTCCGCCTCGTACGCCTCGATGGCGTCGTGACCGATGGACTCGACATAGTCGATGGCCGTACCGAGGCCGATCCCGCCGGCGATGTGCGGGGTGCCCGCCTCGAACTTGTAGGGCAGGTCGTTGTAGATAGTCTTCTCGAAGGTGACCGACTTGATCTGCTCGCCGCCGCCCTGGTACGGCGGCATGGCCTCGAGGTGCTCCGCCTTGCCGTAGAGCGCGCCGACGCCGGTCGGCCCGTACAGCTTGTGGCCGGAGAAGACGTAGAAGTCGCAGTCGAGCTCGGCCACGTCAACGCGCAGATGCGGTGCGGCCTGGGCGCCGTCGAAGAGCACGGGGACGCCGTGGGCGCGGGCGACGGCGGCGACCTCGCTCGCCGGGTTGATCGTCCCCAGCGCGTTCGAGACGTGGACGACGGATACCATCTTGGTTTTCGGGCCGATCAGTTCCGCGAAGGCGTCCATCTCCAGCTCGCCGTCGTCGTTGAAGGGGACGACGCGGAGGTTGGCGCCGGTCTGCTCGCACACGATCTGCCACGGCACGATGTTGGAGTGGTGCTCCATGGCGGTGATCAGCACCTCGTCGCCGGGAGCGAGCCGGGGGCGGGCGAAGCTCTGCGCCACCAGGTTGATCCCCTCGGTGGAACCGCGCACGAAGATGATCTCGCGGTCCTCCCCCGCGCCGATGAACTGGCGGATCTTGCCCCGCGCGCCCTCGTATTCCTCCGTCGCGGCCTGACTCAGGGCGTGGATACCGCGGTGGATGTTGGCGTTGAGGGTCGTGTAGTAGCGCGTGAGCGTGTCGATCACCGCCTGCGGCTTCTGCGCCGTGGCCGCGTTGTCGAGGTAGACCAGCGGCCGCCCGTTCACCTGCTGCCGCAGGATGGGGAAGTCGGCGCGGACGCGCTCGACGTCGAACGCGGCCTTGGCGGTCGAGTGGTTGGACGTGGTCATGCGGCCGTCCCCGTCTTGGCGAGCTCGCGGCGGAGCCGGCGGGTCAGATAGGCGCGAAGCTCGCGCGGCTCCGCGGTGGCGACGATCTCGGCGGCGAACGCTTCGACGAGCATGCGCCGCGCCGCCGCTTCCTCGATGCCGCGGCTGTGGAGATAGAACAGGGCCGCCTCGTCGAGCTGCCCCACGGTGGCGCCGTGGCGGCACTGGACGTCGTCGGTCCAGATTTCGAGGCTCGGCTTGCTGTCGGCCTCGGCCTTCTGGGAGAGGAGCAGGCTCCGGCTCGACTGGTCGGCGTCGGCCTTGACGGCGTCGGGGGCGACGTGGACGCGGCCGGAGAAGATGCTGCGAGACTGGCCGTCGAGCACGGCGCGGTAGCGCTGCGCGCTCGTCGTCCGCGGGGCAAGGTGCTCGATAGAGGTCTGGTTGTCGACGTGCTGCGAGCCGTGGGTCAGGGTGAGCCCGTCGAGGCGGCAGGACGCCCCCTCGCCGTCCAGCCGCACGTCGAGCGCGTTGCGGACGAGGTCTGCGCCGCCGGCGTACACCATCGAGGCGAGTTGCGCGCCGCGCCCAAGGCGGGCCGTCGTCGCGCCGATGTGCGACGTGCCCCGCGCGCCGAGCACGAGCTTGGCGTGGACGAGGTCTGCGCCGTTGCCGGCTTCGATCTCCGTGACGGTGTTGGTCACCAGCCGGTCGGATGCCGAGTGCAGATGGGTTTCGACGACGGCGGCGCGGGCGTTCGGCTCGACCACGAGGAGCGCGCGGGGGTGCGAGATGCTCGCCTCGCCGGTGGCGACGAAGACAAGATGGACCGCCGCGGTTGGCCCGCCGGCCGGGATGCGTACGACGGCGGCGTCGGTGAGGAAGGCGGCGTTCAGCGCGGCGAACCCGCCGGCATCGAACGGGGCGATCTGCGCCAGATGCGCCTCGGCCCAGGAGTCGTCGTGCTCCAACGCCGCCGCGAGCGGCATTGCGACGTCACTCGCCGAGCCGCCGGCAAAGCGCCCGTTGACGAAGACCAGCGTCGTCCACGGGCCGTCCGGCTCGGCGCGCAGCGAAGGTGCGCCGCGCAGCGCCCTGGCGAGAGAGATGTCCGCCTCCGGGGCGAGGCCGAGGTCGGCGTTGGCGATCGGCGAGACGTTGGTGTACTTCCAGGCTTCGTTGCCGCGCCGGGCCGTAGGGAAGCCGGTCTCGGCGAAGCGCTCCATGGCCCGCTTGCGCAGGTCGGCGAGCCAGGCGGGGCTGGATTCCTCCGCCGCCCGGAAGTCGGCGCGGTAGCGCTCGGCGACGTCCGCCGTGGCGGCCATCGCTAGGCCTCCGCTCCAGCGGGTATCTGTTCCCGCACCCAGTCGTAGCCCTCGGCTTCGAGCTTCAGGCCAAGCTCCTTGCCGCCGGAGAGCGCGATCCGCCCGTCGATCAGCACGTGCACGCGGTCGGGGACGATGTAGTCGAGCAGGCGCTGGTAGTGGGTGACGACGACCATGGCGTTGTCGGGGCGGCGCAGGCCGTTGACGCCGGAGGCGACGGTGCGCAGGGCGTCGACGTCGAGGCCGGAGTCGGTCTCGTCGAGGAAGGCGAGGCGCGGTTCGAGGACGGCCATCTGCAGCACCTCGTTGCGCTTCTTCTCGCCGCCGGAGAAGCCCTCGTTGAGCGCGCGGCTAGTGAGCTTCGGATTCATGCCCACCAGCTTCATCTTTTCCTTGATGAGCTTGTTGAACTCGCGCAGCTCGCACTCGGGGAGGTCCTTGTGCACCCGCACCGCGTTGTAGGCGGAGCGGAGGAACTGCGAGAGGCGAACGCCGGGCACCT
>DAOUKZ010000250.1:0-14115 GCA_034420775.1 Dehalococcoidia bacterium | reverse complement strand
CCCATGTCGGCCAACAGGTGCGACATGGTGGCGCAGACCCAATACCAGCCCAGGTTGAGGACCCGCAGGCCGGCGAGGGGGAGGTGACCGCTGACCGCCGCGGTTGGCATCAGATGACTCCCGCCCGCCGCAGTGATGGCAGCTCGGAGCGGTCGAGGCCGAGCATCCCGCAGTAGACTGCCTCGTTGTGTTCGCCGAGCCGCGGGGCGCGGCGCTCCACGGCCCACGGCGCCAACGTCTTCGACGCCGGACGCTCGCTCTGGTCGCGGCCGAAGCGGAAGGGCGGTCCTGGAATACGCAGCGGCCCCATGCGCTCGTCGGGGACGTCGACGAAGAAGCCCCGCTCGTCGAGGTGTTCGTTCGCCGCGAGGTCGGCGACGGTGTAGAGCGGAGCCGCCGGTGCGCTGCGCGCCTGGCACCGGTCGAAGATCTCCTGGGCGGTGTGTGCCTGCAGCCAGGGTTGCAGCAGGTCGTAGATCTCCCGGGCGTAGACGGCGCGCTGGCGCCCTCCGCCGAGGAAGAGGTCGGTCGTGGCCCAGTCCGGGTTGTCCATGGCGTCCATGAGCCCCGACCACTGCTCGTCGGTGAGACACATCAGGTAGACATAACCGTCCTTGCAGGGGAGGAGCGCGGTGGGGGCGTTGCCGTCCATGCGCAGTCCGACGCGGGCCTTCTCGGCGCCGTTCATCAGGTAGTCGCTGACCTCAACGGCGATATAGAGCATTGCGAGCGTCTCGGCTTCGGCGATGTCGACCATCTGGCCGTGCCCGGTCTTTTCCCTGGCCTGCAGGGCGATCATCGCCGACGCGGCGACCGAGACTGCCCCCCAGTGGTTGGCGTGGTAGTAGGCGCCCCGCAGCGGCTCGCGGTCGGGCGCGCCCATGTAGACGTGGGACGCACCGCTCCCGTGCCAGCTCGTCAGGTCGTAGCCCCGGTAGCCGGCGTACGGGCCGGAGCGCCCGAGGCTGCTCACCGCGATAGTGATGAGCCGAGGGTTATCGGCCGCCAGCGCTTCGTGTCCAAGGCCGAGGGCGTCGAGCTCGCCGGGCTGCGTGCCGTCGATGAGCACGTCGGCGGTGGCGGCGAGACGGCGGAAGAGCCGCCGGCCGGACGCCGATGAGGGGTCGAGGGTCACGCCGAGCTTGTTGGCGTTGTTGAACAGGTGCTGCGCGCTCGCCTCGGCGTCGGGAGCGTCGCCGGGGAATGGCCCGTGCAGCCGCGAGGGCTCGTCGCCGTCTGGCGCCTCGATCTTGATGACCTCGGCACCCATGTCGGCGAGCAGGCGCCCGCCGTAGGCCGCGTTCAGCCACGGGCCGTATTCGACGACGCGGACGTTTTCTAGCGGGCGCACGATGTGGGCGGCTCCTCCCCTCCGCCAGGATTTGAGCCGTGCAGAGGGCTTTTGTCAAACGACGCCGGCGTGTTCCGCGGAGCGCACCGCGCGCGTACAATGCGCCCCATGCCGCCCGACGACCCCCTCCCGCCGGCCAACGGTGCCGACCTCGCCACAGCGCCTTCCGCGGGCGGCGAGCACCTCGGCATGGTCGTCAGCGGGTCGTTGACCAAGGGCGTCGACGTCCGGCTCGAAGGCGGCGTTCCCATCGAGGACGTCTCGGTGGGGCGCTTTGTCACCATACAGGCCGAACGCCGGCGCTTCTTCGGCGTCGTCACCGACATCTCGCTGGGGCAGACCGACCCCGCGATGGCCCTGACCCCGCCCGACGTGGACGATGAGTTCATCCGGGCCGTGGTCAGCGGGGCCAACGCCTTCGGCCTCGTCCACGTCGTGCCGTACCTGATGCAGACGGGCGCCGTCGGGCTTGACGACGGGCCGCTCCCCGCGAAGACCGTACCGCCGCACTTCGCTCCGGCCCGCTACAGCGCGGCGCAGGAGATCGAGGCGATCTTCGGCGAGAACGACGACGACCACCTCTGGGTGGGCAGCCCGCTGGACATGGAGGAGGCCCCGATCTGCCTCGACGCGGATCGGCTCACCGAGCGCAGCACCGGCGTCTTCGGAAAGACCGGCACCGGCAAGTCGTTCCTGACGCGGGTGCTGCTCGCCGAAATCGTGATGAAGGGCCAGGCCGTGAGTCTCGTCTTCGACATGCACAGCGAGTACGGCTGGGCCTCGCCCAGCGAGTCGGGGGCACAGGTGAAGGGGCTGAAGCAGCTCTTTCCCGGCCGGGTCGGCGTCTTCACGCTCGACGACGAGTCGACGCGCCGCAAGGGGGCCAGCGCCGACTACGTGGTGCGCATCGGCTACGACGACATCGAGGCCGCCGACGTGGCCTCCGCCGCGGGCGTGCTCGGCCTCAACGAGACCCAGGTCCAGGCGATCGAGCGGCTGGAGAAGCGCCACGGGCGCAAGTGGCTGCGCGCGCTGCTGGATGCGAACGGCGTGGAAGAGTTGACGGATCTTGCGGGAGGGGTCGAGCACGAGGCGACGCTCGCGGCCGTCCACCGGCGCGTCCAGCGCCTCGGCTCACTCGACTTCCTGACCGAGGAGCGGCCCGAGGACTCGGTGCGGCGCATCATGGAGTATCTGGAGGCGGGGAAGCACGTCGTCTTGGAGTTCGGACGCCACCGCAACAACCTCGCCGCCTACATCCTCGTCGCCAACCTGCTGACGCGGCGCATCCACGAGGCCTACGTGGACCGCGTCGAGGCGTCGCTGGCGGGGAGCGGCAAGCCGCCGCCGCACCTCGTGATCGCCGTGGAGGAGGCGCACAAGTTCCTTAGCCCCGGCGTCGCCGGCTACACCAGCTTCGGCACCATCGCGCGCGAACTGAGGAAATACAACGTCACCCTGCTCATCATCGATCAGCGCCCCAGCGGCATCGACCACGAGGTGCTGTCGCAGATCGGCACCAAGCTGACGTGTCTCTTGGAGGACGACCGCGACATCGACGCAGTCCTCGCCGGCGTCTCGGGGCGAGGCGAGCTGCGGGCGGTGCTCGCCAAGCTGGAGACGAAGCAGCAGGCGCTCGTCTTCGGGCACGCCGTGCCGATGCCGGTGGTCGTCCGCACCCGCACCTACGGCCCCGACTTCTACAAGAGCGTGGGCTACCTGGAGCCAGAGGAACGCCAAGCGGCTCTGGCGCGCGACGTCGACGACCTGTTCGGCGGGCGCTAGCGCCTAGACCTTCGCCTTGATCTTGGTGAAGTCGAAGCTGGTCACGTCGTCGAGGGGGACCGCGTAAACCGTACGGTCCGCCACGTCGCGGTCGATGGGGTCGGAGGGGAGACGGGCCGCGATGGCCTGATCGTCGAGGCGCTGGGCCCGCCCGTGGACGGTGACGCCCTTGATTTCGTAGTAGGTGGGGTACTGGTCGTTCATACAGACGACGCGGGGGTCGCGCTCGATGTTCGCGGCGGCCCGCGTTCCTCTGGGGACGGCGAAGATGAGTTGCCCGCCCTCGATGAGCGAGGCGGCGACGTCGCCCCATGGGGAGCCGTCTTCGTCGAGGGTGCCCACGACGACCCAGGGTTTGGCGCTGATGAAGGCGCTGAGTTCCCCGTTGGACATGGCGATGGACTCGCGGGGCATGGCTAGCGCACCTCCTCGAGGAAGCCGGTCTCGGTCGGGGTGACTTCGAGCACGATGCGCTTGCCCGACTTCAGCCGTTCCTCCGTCCGTGACGAGAGGCCGGTGCTCACGCCTTGCTGCACGCCGTCCCGTCTGGGCATCTCGGTGGCTTCGACGACGCGGTTCACGCCCTTGAACTGCACGGCCCGCACGTCGTCGTCGGAGTCGTAGCCGTTGAGGACGACCCAAGAGGTCCGGTCGTCGCGCTGAGCGTTGCGCGTCTTGTGGCTCTTGCGGTAGGTGGTCACGCACATGCGGCCCTCGTCGTACCAGCCGGTCATAGGATGGCCGGTCGGAGAGCCGTCCTTGCGCAGCGTCAGGATGAAGGTGCGCGTGTGGGCCTTCAGAAATGCCTCCAACTCTGGTGGAATGGGCACGCCCACGGGATCGTCGCTCATACGCTGCCTTCTAAGTTGACCGGCCCGATAGTAGCACGTCGTGCTCGGGCGGGAGGGGGCGGTTCATGGTAGGATGGCCGCAACTGAAGCCAGGGCAGGCTTGACCGCACCTAGAGGACGGTCGAGCACGGAGAGGGCATCGCCATGCCGCGATGCCGTGGGGACGATTGGTAAAGGGGCAAGCCATGGCGGAGTACGACCTCGTTATTCGCGGCGGCACCATCGTCGATGGGCGGGGCCTGCCACGGTACAAGGCCGACCTGGCGGTGAAGGACGGCCGTATCGCGAAGATCAGCGGCAGGATCCCCGCCGGCGGCGCACGGGAGCTTGACGCGGGCGGCTGCATCGTTGCGCCGGGGGCGGTCGACCTCCACACTCACTACGACGCGCAACTGAACTGGGACCCCTATTGCTCGCTGTCGGGATGGTTCGGGGTGACCTCCCTCACCATCGGCCAGTGCGGCTTCGGCTTTGCCCCGACGAAGCCGGAAGACCGCGAGCTCAACATGCGGATGATGAACCGCGTCGAGGCGATTCCGCTGGAGTCGATGCGGCTCGGCATGCGGTGGGACTGGGAGACCTTCCCGGAGTACCTCGACAGCCTGGACCGGCAGGGGCTCGGCCTAAACATCGGCGCGCTGTTTCCGTGCTCGCCGCTGCGGGCGTACATCATGGGCATGCTGCCGGCCCGCGAGCGGACGTCGGCGACGGACAAAGAAATCAACCTGATGAAGCGCCTGTTCCACGACGCCATGAAGGCGGGAGCGTTCGGCTTTTCGGCGAACAAGAGCGCCGAGGACCGTCCCGACGACGGCGGCTATCTGCCGACGCACATCCAGTCCGATGCGGAGTTCCTCGCGTTGGCCGAGGTGTTGGGCGAGTTCGGCGTGGGGCACATTGGTTGGACCATCGGCTATCCAATCTTCGACGACCGCCCGGCGCAGTATGAGCTCGTGAACGAAATGGTGCGACTGAGCGGCAGGCCGGCGCACATCAACTGCATTTCGCCAACGCCGGAGGATGAGGCATGGGTGGCGTCGGCGCGCGCCGATGGCCTCCCGCTCGTCATTCAGCAGCCGACGATCTTCCCCGACGCGGTCTTCAAGCTGACCGAGTACAACCTGTTCGACGTTTACCCCCATTGGATTCAGCCGTTGGTCGGCACCCGCGAGGAACGCATCGTCAAGCTGCGCGACCCCGAAACGCGCGCCGCGATGAAGGCCGACCTCGACGTGCAGGGAAGCGTCACCAACCGAACCGATTGGAACCGCTTCTACGTCATGGAGGCCGCCGAGGAGCGGAACCGCAAGTACGAAGGCAGGACTATCGCCGACCTAGCGGTCGAGCTTGGGAAGCATCCGGTCGACGTCTTCATCGACCTGGCCCTTGACGAAGACTTGGAGACCGAGTTCGTGGCGAACGCCGGGGCTGGCGACCGGGACGACGCAGAGCTCGCCCGGCTGATCATGAACCCCTTCAGCCACATCTCGCTTTCGGACGGTGGGGCGCACACGCGGTTCTTGACGGTGAGCACGTGGCCGGTGAACTTCCTCTCGACCTGGATTCGAGACAAGGAGATCATGACACTCGAGGAAGCTCACGTGAAGATCAGCGCCTACCCCGCGTGGTTCGCCGACTTCAAGGACCGGGGCACGCTCCAGCTCGGGGCCTGGGCGGACATCATCGTCTACGACCTCGAAGCGCTAGGCTTTCTGCATCCGAAGCCGGTGTTCGGCTACGACTTCCCCGGAGAGGAACGCCGCATCATCCAGAAGCCCACTGGGCTGCGCTACACGATCGTCAACGGCACCGTCACCTTCGAGAACACGGAGTGCAGCGGGGCGCTTCCGGGCAAGCTGCTTCGCAGCTACGACATGGTGGGGTAGCCCCTCCTTGGCAGGGCCGAGATGACCACCGTACCGCTCGACTACCCACCGGCCATCCAGGCTGAAATCGACGACTACTGCAGCCTTCTGGGTCAGGAGCTGACCGACGGCTACGCATTCAATCGAGCGGCCACGGCCGACGCGATCCGCCACTTCGCCTGGGGCATCGGGGACGACAACCCGCTCTGGAACGACGAAGACTACGGCGCCAAGACTCAGTACGGCGGCCTCGTGGCCCCGCCCATGTGGATTTACAGCTGCTATCAGGCCGGCGGTCTCGGCCTGCCCAGCTTTACCGGACTCCACATCGGCACCGAGTGGAACTTTAACCATGTCGTGAAGGCCGGCGATGAGATTCGCGGTGTGCATATTCGGACCGAGCTCAGTCCCAAGCCGGTTCGGCACGCCAAAAGGGCCCTCTACCAAGCGACGCTCAACCGCTATACGAACCAGCGCGGCGAGGTCGTGGCGGAGCGCCTATTGAAGGAACTGCGCTTTCTGCCGGAGGACATCTCCCAAACGCACTACATGAGCCAGCCGCGCGCGGCCTATAGCGAGGACGAGCTGCGGCGGATCACCGAGGAATACACCGGCGAGACGCGGCAGGGCGCGGCGCCGCGGTACTGGGAGGACGTGGAGATCGGCGACGAGATTCCGATGATCGTCAAGGGCCCGTTCACGCCCCGCGACTCGATCGCCTATTACATGGGAATCGGTTCTCGGTCGCACGTCGCACACAAGGGTTTCTGGATCGAGCTCCGGCGGACGCACCCGGACCGCATCATCATCGACCCTGAAACTGGACTGCCTGAAGAGCGGCAGATGCACCACGTCAAGGACAGCATGGCCCAGGCCCGCGGAATGCCCTACTGCTTCGAGGTCGGCCCGCACCGCGTGGCGAACATGGCCCATGCGGTGACGAACTGGATGGGCGACGACGGCTTCCTCAAGAGCTTCAACGCCCGCCTACGCCAGCCTACCTTCGTCGGCGACATCTACCGCGTTCACGGCAAAGTCACCGGGAAGACGAACGAAGGCGGAGAACCGCTGGTGACGCTGGATCTCGAAGCCATCAACCAAGACGGGACGCTCGTCTCGCCGGGGCAGGCCGTAGTGAGGCTGCCATCCAGGGAGTCCGGCGCCTAGCGAGGCGCGGCGTCAGACCAGCGCGCGGCACTCGACGAGGTGCTCGACGTCGCCCGCGGTCATCCCGATGAGGTCGCGGCAGACGTAGTCGTTGTGCTCGCCCCAGAGCGGAGCGCCGCGCCGGATTTCGCGTGGGACGCCTTCGAGATTGAGCGGTGAGGGATACGTCCACGCCTCTCCGATGACGGGATGGCGGACGATCTGGAACGAGCCGCGCGCCTGCAGGTGCGGCTCATCAAGGGCGTCGCGGACATCGTTGACCGCCACGGCAGGAACGCCGTGCTTGCGAAGCGTGTCCGCCGCTTCGTGCTTCGGGAAGCGCCGCGTCCATTGCGCAACGTGCTCGGTGATTTCGGCGGCGTGGGCGCGCCGTCCCTCGTCGGTCGCGAAGCGGGGATCGTCGGCCCAAGCCGGATGTCCCATTGCCGCCGCGAGCCCGCGGAAATGGGTATCGGTGCGCACGGCGATGGCCAGCCAGTCGTCGTCCGTGTCGTCCTCGCCGAGGCAGCGGAATGAGCCGTGCAGAGCGACGAAGGGGTCGCGGTCCTCGGGCTTGACGGGAAGGACGCCGTTCATGGCGCTATCGAGGATGGCCTCCGGCATCGTGTTCAAGGCGACCTCGGCTTGGGCCACGTTGAAGTAGGCCCCTTCGCCGGTCTCGACGCGCCGCCGAAGGCCGGCGAGCATGAGTGTCACACCCACCATGGCCGAGACGTAGTCGGTGTAGACGAAGGTGGAGGCGGCGGGCGGGCCGCCCTCGAAGCCGGCGAGTGCGGCCATGCCGGTCACCGCTTCGAGGAGCGGGCCGTAGGCGATGAAGTCCTTGGCGGGGCCCGTGTCGCCGAAGCCGTTGAGTGAGAGCATGACGATGCTGGGGTTGGCCCTGCGAATCACGTCGTAGGGAACGCCGAGGCGCTCCATGGTGCCGGCGGCGAAGTTCTCGACGACGACGTCGCTGAGCGTCACGAGGCGCAAGAAGGCGCCGCGTCCTTCATCGGTGGTTAGATCCAAGGTGAGGCTCTTGGCGTGGCGGTTGACCTGGTTGTAGTAGTAGCTGCGCTCGGGGCCTGCCTCGCCGCCTGCCATGGGCCAGTTGCTACGGAGGTTGTCGGGCCGCTTCGCGGTCTCGATCTTGATGACCTCGGCGCCGGCGTCGGCGAGCGTCGCCGCACCGAAGGGCGAGGCGATGGCCGCGCCGAGTTCGATGACGCGCAGGCCGGTGAGGGGAAGCGCCGTGGCGTCGGCGCTCTCATGGAATTGTTCCTCGGCCACGGGCGAAGGTGACGCGTCGTCCTCTATGCTCCCGGTAGGCTCACCCAATTCGGGCGCGGGTTCCGGCGGCGTCCAGGTCTGGCCGCGCCAGCGGAATGGCGGGCGGAGATGCAGCATCTCGCCGACCCACGGGTGTGGTGACCGGACAAAGACGCCGCGCGCCTCGAAGTGTGGGTCGGCGAGCACCTCGCTCATCGTCCGCGCCGGGCCTATCGGCGTGTCCTTGGCCTGGGCGCGCACATAGAGGTCTTCGTTGGCCTGCTCGTCGAGCCAGGGCTGCATGATGTTGTTGAGGTCTTCTTTGTACTGCGCGCGGATCCGGCGGTCGGCGAACATCGGCGCCGTGGCCCACTCCGGCGAGCCCATCATCTCGACCAGCCGCTGCCAGTGCGCCTCCTGCACCAGGAAGATGCTCGCCCAGCCGTCCTTCACGCGGTAGAAGTCGAACGGGGCCATGCCGTGGATCCGTTCGTCGCGAGCGGCGATCACGCCCTCGGCCGAGTACTGGTTCAGCGGCGTGGCGAGCATGGGGATCAGCCCCTCGACCTCGGCGATGTCGGCGTAGCGTCCCCGCCCGTCGGCCCCGCGCGCCAGGAGCGACAGCACCGCCGCCGCCGCCGCGCAGTAGCCGCCGATGATCGCAGCGGGGCGTCCGGGTAGGGAGAGAGGCGGTTGTGCCACACTCTCGACCTGCGGCGGCGTCACGAAGCCGGCCCCGCTCATGTGGAAGGCGACGGATGGGTAGCCCGGCGCTTCGGCCAGCGGCCCGGAGCGCCCGAAGGCACTGACCGACGTGACGATGAGGCGCGGGTTGTTCCTGCGCAGGCGCTTCAGGGCGTCCGCGACGGCGGGGTCGTAGTCGAGATGGCCTTCGACGATGACATCGGCCCACGCGGCGAGCCGGTCGACGGCGGGGTCATCCGCTTCGATGGTCACGCTGCGCTTGCCCGCGTTGAGGTGCTCGAAGAGGAGACTGTGCCGCACCCCGTCGGGGCCGGTCTTGAACGGCGGCAGGCCGCGGCCGGGCTCGCCGCCGCGCGGCTCGATCTTGATGACGTCCGCGCCGAGGTCGGCGAGCACCTTGCCGCAGAGCGGGGCCGTAAGGGCCTCGCCCCATTCGAGCACGTTGATGCCGGTGAGGAAGGACATAGGCGCAGTCAGCCGATGGTCATGGCGTAGTTGCCCCAGCGGTCGACCTCGGCGGCGTCCTGGGGCCAGACGACGATGGTGGTGAAGGGCTCCTCGATGATGGCGGGCCCCTGGACGCGGACTCCCGCGCCCAACGAGGGGCCGTCGTAGACGGGCGTGTCAATGTAGCCGTCGAAGTAGGCGCGGCGGTAGAGCTTGGGGGTCGGCGGGCCTTCGTCGGGGCCCGCTTGGGGAAGAGTGATCTTGCTGCCGGGCAGCGCAGCGCGAAGGCGGAGCGAACTGATAATGGGCGCCTGATCGCGCTGCGCGTAGGTGTGGGACTCCTCGTGCAGGCGGTGAAAGCCCTCGGCCGCCCCTTCGAGATCGGCTCGGACGACCGCGCCGGCGGGGAGCGGCACACTGAGGTCGAACTGCTGGCCTGGGTAGCGCATGTTGGCGAAGCGGGCGAGCTCGATATCGCCGCCGCCGAGGGCGCTCATCTCCGCGTCGGCTGCATTCTCCATTTCTTGCAAGAGCGCGTTCACGCGATCGAGGTCGGCCTCGGGGACGCCGACGATGTATGACCGGGTGCCCTCGACGAGGCGGTCGGAGATCAGCACGCCGAGCGCGGAGAAGGCGGGCGCGGCCTTGGGCACGATGACCTTGGCGATGCCCATCTCGCGGGCCTGGACGCCGGCGTGCACCGCGCCGTTGCCGCCGTAGGCGACGAGGGTGAAGTCCTTGGGGTCGTAGCCCTGCTCCGACGAGGCGCGGCGGATGGCGTGCGTCATGTTGGCGTTGACGATGCGGAAGATTCCGTAGGCCGCCGCCGTCGCGTCCAGGCCGAGTGGGCGCCCGACCTGCTCTTCGATCGCCTCTTGTATGCCTTCGGCCCGCAGCTTGAGCTTGCCGCCGGCGAGGGCGTCGGGGTTGAGGTAGCCGAGGACGAGGTTGGCGTCGGTCACCGTGGGATTGGTCCCGCCGCGGCCGTAGCAGACGGGGCCGGGCTCGGCGCCCGCGCTCTCGGGGCCGACCTGGAGAGCGCCGGCGACGACGCGGGCGATGGAGCCGCCGCCCGCGCCGATGGCCTGCACGTCGATTGAGGGCAGGCCGATGAGATAGCGGTGGCGCCAGTTCCAGAAGGACTTGACGGCGGGCCGGCCTCCGCGGACCAGGCAAACGTCGTAGCTGGTGCCGCCCATGTCGACGGCGATGAAGTCCTCAATGCCGGCGGTGTCCGCCACGTAGCAGGCACCGGTCACGCCGCCGGCGGGCCCGCTGCCGATGATCGAGACGGCCTTGCGCGCCACGTAGTCCGTGGTCATCACACCGCCGTTGGAGAGCATGACGAGGAGTTCGTGAGCGAAGCCGGCGTCGCGGAGCTTGGCCGTCAGTGTGTCGAGGTAGCGGCGGATGTGGGGCTCGATGTAGGCGTTGACCAACGTGGTGCTCGTGCGCTCGAACTCCGGCGCCGAGGGCATGACCTCGTGGGAGAGCGAGACGTGCGCCTCCGGGTGCTCTTCGAGGATGAGCTCACGGGTACGCAGCTCGTGCGCCGGGTTGACATAAGAGAAGAGGAAGGTGACGGCGATGGACTCGGCGCCCTTGAGCTTGAGCTTCCGCGCCGCGGCGCGCACCGCCTCTTCGTCGAGCTGCGTGAGCACCGTTCCGTCGAAGTCGAGGCGCTCGGGAACGTCGATGCGCCGCCGGCGGGGGGCGATGGGGACCGGGGGCGGATAGGCCGGGTCCCAGATGTTCTCTTTCCATCCGCGGCGAAACTCGATCTGGTCGCGGTTGCCCATCGTCGTGATGAGACCGGTCACCGCGCCGTTCATCTCGATGAGGATGTTGTCGCCGGTGGTGGTCCCGTGGACGATCTGGTCGGTGTGGCCGAGCAGTCCCCCAGTGTCGAGCCCCTCGGCCTCGGCGAGGTCGGCGATGCCCCGCATGACGCCGTCCGACTGGTTGGATGGCGTGGAGGCGGTCTTGCTGAAGGTGATGGAGCCGTCGGGCCTTGCCAGCACGAAGTCCGTGAAGGTGCCCCCGACGTCGATGCCGATGCGATAGCCCATGCGCGGGTGATTGTAGCCCCGTAAGGGTGGGCGCGCACCGGTGCGGGGGTACTCCGCTTGTGACAGCGGTGCCTTGCCCAAGGGGCGGGCTGCTAGTCATGCTCCGGGCGCAAACCACTCTTGGAGCACGTGTGTGCCGAACGACGACTCTAGCCCGGAGGAACGATGGCCGGGCGTGACCCCGGCGTACGACTTCGTTCGAATGTCTTACGACTGGATGATGCACCGCCCGAACGCCGTCGAAAGCCGCATTCAGACGCTGATGATGTTCTCGGCGAGCTTCACAATTACGGGACCCGTCCTTGTCGCCTTGCTAGCAGAGGAGGCCAGCCTGAGGTCGGGCTGGTTTGTCGCTGCGGTGGCACTTGCCTTGCTGAATCTGCTGATCGGAGCGATTGCACGTGCCCACGGCGGGCTGAAGCTCCTGGGGATCCACCGGATATATGAGGAGTGGTTGGATCGTACGGACTGGGAGTTCAGGAGGAGCGCCGTTTACTGGGCGGGCAGTCACTTCGAGTGGAATAGCGACTTGGTCAACAGGAAGAGTAAAGCCGTTACCGCAATGACACTTGCCTTCATCTTGGAGGCCGCGCTCATGCTCGTCTGGGGTCTGGGTGAGGCCGGAGCCCTTGACTAGGCTCCCTTGATGACCACACCGGGATCCCGACCGGTCGGCGGGGGTGGCGGAGTCGGCTTGCGAACGGGATTGTTGTCCCCTGGGTTGCCGTTCTTGGGTTCCGTCATGGTCGGCTCCTGCAACGCGCTGCTCCTCGACCCACTATAGCAGTACCACACGCGTCCTTATACCGGCGGTTGTCGCTAGCCCAGCTCGCGGAGGCGTTCGTCGAGGCCGGCGACGCGAGTCTCGTACTCGGCGAGGCGGCCGCGCTCCTTCTCGACGACGGCGGCGGGGGCCTTCGAGGTGAAGTTCTCGTTGGCCAGGCGCTGCCCGAGACTGGCGATGAGCTTCGCCAGGTCCGTGCGCTCCTTGCCCAGACGCTCGCGCTCCGCGTCGAGGTCGACGAAACCCGCCATCGGCACGATGACGCGGGTCTCGCCGAGCACGGCGACGCGCGCTTGGTCGGCCGCAGGGGCCTGTTCGCCGTCGCCGTAGACTCGAAGGGGTTCGGCCCGCGCCAGCAGCTCTATGGCGGTGCGGTTGCGCTCAACGACGTCGTGCTGGGTGGGCGCGTCGACTATGGTCTCGACGCCGCGGCGGGGGTCGGCCTTGAGCTCGGCGCGCGCGTTGCGGACGGCTTGGACGACCTGGATGACAAGGCTGATTTCGGCTTCCGCGGCCTCGTCGACGAGCGTCGGATCGGGTTTGGGGTACGGGGCGGTCACGATCGAGGGCGTGCGCGCGTCGTCGGCGGGAAGCCGGCGGACGACGTTCTGCCATATCTCCTCGGTGACGAAGGGCATGAATGGGTGGAGTAGCCGCATCGTCGATTCGAGGACGTGGACGAGGACGGGCAGCGGCGAGACGGCGCCGTCGTCTTCCCGCCGCAGGCGGATCTTGGCGAGCTCGATGTACCAGTCGGCGTACTCGTTCCAGAGGAACTCGTGGATTTCGCGCTGCGCCTCGCCGATCTGGAAGTCGTCCATCATGCGCCCGACGGTCTCAACCGTCCGCTGGAGCCGGCTCAGGACCCAGCGGTCCTCCGGCGGCAGGTCGGCGGGGATGGCGGGATCGACGCCGCCGGCGGCGTCGACGGCGCTGAGAACGAACCGCGACGCGTTCCACATCTTGTTGGCGAAGTTGCGGCTCGATTCGAGCTTTTGCTGCGTCAGACGGGAGTCATTGCCGGGAGAGGAGCCGGTGGTCAGGGCGAAGCGGAGGGCGTCGGCGCCGTATTCCTGGATCGTGTCCAGGGGATCGACGATGTTCCCCTTCATCTTGCTCATCTTTTCGCCGGAGGCGTCGCGGATGATGCCGTGGAGGTAGACGGTCCGGAAGGGGACGTCGCCGGTGTTCTCGATGCCGAGCATGATCATGCGGGCGACCCAGAAGAAGAGGATGTCGTAGCCGGTCTCGAGGACGCTGGTCGGGTAGAAGTGGCGGAAGTCGTCGGTATCGTCGGGCCAACCCAGTGTCGAGTGCGGCCAGAGACCGGAGCTGAACCAGGTGTCCAGCACATCGGGGTCCTGCTCGATGTTGGTATCGCCGCAGTCGGAGCACGCCGTGGGGTCGTCCATCGCGGCGGTCATCTCGTCACAGGACCCGCAATGCCAGACGGGGATGCGGTGGCCGAACCAGAGCTGGCGGCTGATCGTCCAATCGCGGATGTTCTCCATCCAGTTGGTGTAGACCTTGGTGAAGCGCTCGGGGACGATCTTGATGTCGCCGTCGACCACGGCACGGTAAGCGCGGCCGGCGATGGAGTCGGGGTCGTCGTGGGTGCCGACCTTCACGAACCACTGCTTGCTGATGAGGGGCTCGACGACGGCGCCGCTGCGCTGGCAGTGGCCGATTGAGTGGGTGTGGGGCTCGATGCCGTCGAGCAGGCCCAAGCGCTCGAACTCGGCGACGATGTTGTCGCGGGCCACGAAGCGGTCTTGGCCCGCGAAGGGGCCGCCGTGCTCGTTGATCGTCCCGTCCGGGTTCATGATGTTGATCATGGGGA
>DAOUKZ010000249.1:0-16379 GCA_034420775.1 Dehalococcoidia bacterium | reverse complement strand
TCGGCCATCACGTGCGCGGCGGAGTGGCGGATGCGGTAGCGTTGCTCGGCGACCGCGGCCTGATCGGCGGCGTCGGTGCTCACGGTGGGACCCTCCGGCCTTCTAGTATACGCCGCCCCCGGCCCCGGGCCCGGACTACATCCGGCTGATGATCTCCTCGTTCATCCGCTCCATCCATTGCCCCACGTAGTCGACCGTCATGCGGCCCTCCTTGGGGAACTCGGGGCGGAGGAAGAGGCGGTCGACGCCGGCCTCCTCGTAGCGCTTCACGTTGTCGAGGGTGTTCTCGCCCAAGGCGTTGCGCATGGAGACCTCGAACGGCCCGTCACGGCCCGCCTCCCTGCGCCAGGCGTGTATTTCGTCGATGAGCGGCTTCGCCGTGTCGGGGATGTCGCCGCCGGCGCTGAGCCAGCCGTCGCCGAGCAGCGCGGCGCGGCGTCTCGCCGCCCGGGTCTCGCCGCCGATCTGAATCGGCGGGCAGGGCTTCTGCGACGGCTTGGGGTTGAACTTGATCGGCCCGAAGTCGTAGAACTCGCCGTGGTGCTCGATGGTGTCCTCGGTCCAGAGCCGGCGGATGACCTGGATGGTCTCGTCGGCGCGGCGGCCGCGGGTGTGGAAGTCCTCGCCGACGGCCTCGAACTCCTCCTTGAGCCAGCCGACTCCCGCTCCCAGAATCACCCTGCCCTGCGAGATGCGGTCGAGGGTGGCCACGGCCTTCGCGGTGACGAAGACGTTGCGCAGCGGGAGGATGTAGACCTGCGTTCCCAGCCGGATGCTTGACGTCACGGCCGCCACGCTCGCCAGCGACACCCACGGATCGAAGTAGGGGGTGTCAGCGTCGACGCCCGGGTAGCCGGTCTCCGAGTAGGGATAGAGGGGCGTGATGTCGATGGGGAAGACGAGGTGCTCGGGCATGAAAAAGCTGTCGAAACCCGCCGCCTCCGCCTTCTGCGCAACGACGCCGTATGACCGAAGGCTCACGCCCAAGGTGAAGTAGCCGAATTGCATCGAGGTGCTCCTGACTCGGCGCGCTCCCGGCGGCGAGCGGGCACATTATGCCCCATCGCCGGCGGCTCGATTCCACCCCTCTGTTTGGTATCATCAGGCCGACGCCGGCCAGGGCCGCCAGGCCCCGCCGCATCAGGAGGCGGCGCATGGACTTCACCTTCACCAAAGAGCACACCGACTTCGCGCAAGAGGTCGAGGATTTCATCAAGGCCGAGCTTGCCCCGCAGATCCTGGCGGGGGAGAGCCCCTATGCCGAAGAGAACTTCGACGATGCCATGGCTTTCCGCAGGAAGCTGGGGAAGAAGAAGTGGATCGGCATCGGCTGGCCGATCGAGTACGGCGGCCTCGGCGCGAGCCACACGATGCAGATGCTGTTCCACGACAAGATGGTCTACTACAACGCGCCCCTCGACCATCAGGCCTACCAGGTCGGCCCCGCCATCATCGCCTTCGGCAACGAGAGCCTGAAGAAGCGCTTTCTGAAGGCCACCGCCGAGCAATCGATCGTCTGGGCGCAGGGATTCTCGGAGCCCAACGCCGGCTCCGACCTCGCCAGCCTCGCCACCACCGCCGTAGCCGACGGTGACGACTACGTCATCAACGGCCAGAAGATATGGACGACCTACGGCCACAAGGCCGACTGGATTCACATCCTCACCCGTACCGACCCCGACGCGCCGAAGCACAAGGGCATCTCGTACTTCATCATGGACATGCGGCAGCCGGGGATCACCATCCAGCCGCTGATCAACATGGCCGACGAGCATGACTTCAACCAGGTCTTCTTCGATAACGTGCGCGTCCCCAAAGAGAACCTGATCGGCGATCTCAACCAGGGCTGGTACGTGGCGATGACCACGCTCAACAACGAACGGTCGGGCATCCGCGACGTTGCCATGGCGCAGCGCGCGTACGACTACATCGTCGACTCCGTCAGCGAGGCCCCCGCAGTACTCGGCTTGGTGCGGGATGACGAAATCTTGATGCACCGGCTCGCCGACATGACCACTCGCCTACACGCCGCAAGGCTGCTCTCCTACCGCGTCTGCTGGATGCAGGAGAACGGCGAGGAGCCGATCCGCGAGGCATCGATGGCCAAGCTCTATGCTTCTGAGGTCGGCATGGAGGTCGGGCGCGTGGGGATGCAGGTCCTCGGCCTCCACGGCTTGCTCCGCGACGGCAGCCCCCGCGCCATCAACCGCGGCCTCGTGGGGCACGAGTACATCAGCAACATCCCCTCGACGATCGCCGCGGGCAGCTCCGAAGTTAACCGGAACATCATCGCCACGAAGGGTCTCGGTCTGCCGCGTTAGGGCGGCGAAGAGCTACGGTAGCCGCACCGGCTTGGTGACGGCCTTGGTGGCGTAGAACGAGGGCATGATGGCGGCGTAGGCGGGCAGGCCGTCGCCGGCGACGACGATCACGAACTCGTCGGGCGTCTCCACCGGCTGGACGTAGCCGTCGGTAAGGTGGAAGGGCGGCAAACCGTACTCCCGCCACAACTCGTACTCCGGCACTTCGTCGGCCGGAAAGCGGGAGCGCTCGAAAAACAACTCCTTCAACTGCTGCTTGCTGACCCCTTGGTCGTCGATCCGCCGGGCGATGTTCCAGGGGATCACGACCACGGGCTGCGACTTCGGCTCCAGGTTGGGGTTGCCGCTCAGCGTGATCGTCTGGCCTACCACCTCGGCGAACCGCTGGGCCTTGTCGTAGAGGATCGCCGCTGTGGTGGACAGCAGGACGTTTACCGAGACGACCGTCACCGTGCTGGTATCGGGGTCGAAGCCGCGCTCGACGTGCAGCGGCGTCCACGGGGTCCGTTCCTCGTCCTCGCCGAAGCAGAAGGTGTAGCGCTCGGGCAGGCTGAGCACCGCCTTGGCCACCGGGCCTGGTTTCGCGCCGCCTAACGTCTGCATGATCAGGCGCAGCGACCGCCCGATGGTCGCGTTGGCCTGCGTGCCGGGGCCGAAGCAGCCGATGCCGCAGTTAATGCCAACCTCGCGCCGGACGGGCCCATTGATGATGACCACCGGCGCGGAGGGGTTCGTAGTCGTTGCCACACCGTTCATGTTGAACGGCGGCTCGAGGACTGCCTCCACCAAGGCGAGCACGACGGGGAAGTACTCCGGCTTGCAGCCGGCCATGACGGCGTTGATGGCGACCTTCTCGACGGTGGCCTCGCCGTTCAGCGGAGGCATCTCGCCGATGATGCGACCCGGATCATCGCCGGTCTGGGCCAGCATGGCGAGGACGCGGTCTTCGGTCGGTGGAACGACGGGCAGGCCGTCGCCCCAGCCCTTCTCCATGACCAGCCGGTTGACTTCTTCGAGCGTGTCCGCCTCGAAGAAGCTGCTCTGCAGCGCGGTCATGGGACGATCGTCTGTCCCTTGGAGCGTCCGGTGAGCTTGTCGGCGACGGTGTCGGCGACGGCGTCGATGGTCTCCCGGAGCTCCTCGTTGGAGACGAACTCGAAGGTGCCGCTGAAGACCATGCGGGGGAGGTCGGCCACACCCTTGATGCTCGCGAGGTGCTCGGCCTCGTCCTTGAAATAGTCGGCCACCAGCACCACGCCCGGCATGCCTTCTTTGTTGAGGGTGATGATGTCCTGCGTCGCCGACGCGGTGCAGGAGCCTCAGCCGCCGTATGCGCCGATGGCGGCGTCGTACTCTTGGGCGAGGGGCGCCAGCTTTGCCTTGGGTTCGGGCCTGCCGGCGTCGACCTCCATGAAGGTCAGGCCGGCGATCTCGTAGCGGTTGGTGAGGACGTCCCGGAGGGCGTCGGCGAGCTCGGGGCAGCGCGCCCGCTTGTTGCTGAGGAAGAGCAGCTTCTTGCCGCCCAGGGAATCGAGGCTGCGCTCGACGGCCGCATCGCCGCCGTTTACTTCAGGGGCTGGGTTGTAGAACCGGATCGCCATAGCGCGCCTCCGCTGAGGGGATGGTAGCAATCCCAAAAGGGGGGGTCAAACGGCCCAATCTGATTGACCCATACACTACCGTTCTGCTAGTGTCGCCGTATGAAATCCGGCACGGGCCGGATGAGCGTAGGACAGCGCAGGAACAGGTGTGGCAGGAGGTCTGTCATGGCGACGAACGGTGCGACGGCGGGCAAAGGCCCGATGAAGAAGCGTTTCCCGGTTTTCGACTGCGACGCCCACATCAACGACCCCCTCGAAATATGGTCGGAGTACGTCGAGCCCCAGCACCGCGACCTGGTGAAGCAGAGCTACTGGCGGGACGACCGGCAAACGATTGTCAACGGCCGCGTGCGGTCCACCGCGGGCGGCGCCAACGGCGAGTTCCCACGCTACAACGTCATTACGATTTCCGGCCCCGGCATCGACCGGGAGACGAAGCGGCTCCTGCAGTACGAGACGCTCACTCCGGACAAGCGCGACTACCTTGATCACAAGGGCGCCTACGATCCCCACGAACGGATCAAGGACCTCGACCTGATGGGCATCGACCAGGTGATGGTGATCCCCACGGGCATGGTGGGCAGCTTCGCCTACATCGAGAACATCGACGGCGCCCATGCCCTCGCCCGGGGCTATAACGACTGGGCGCACGACTTCTGTTCAACCAATCCGGACCGGCTGCACGCCGCCGGATGGCTTCCCCTGCAGAATGCGAACTACAGCATGGACGAGCTGCGCCGCATCGCGGGCAGGGGCACCCGGATGGCCCTGGTGCGCCCCATCGACGCCCGCGGCAACTATCCGAGCACGATCAACGCGTACGGCGCGGTGAGCGGCTGGGACCCGCTCTTCCGCACGTTCGAGGAGACCGGCATCGTCCTGGGGATGCACACCTTCCCCTCCACGGTCCAACCCCTCGATCTCGACCTGACGCGCATGGTGTCGCCGGGCCAGCTCATCGACAGCAGCGCGCACGAGATCTACGCCGCGCAGGGCCTGAACTCGCAGACGCTCAGCTTCATCTACGAGGCGGCGGTCTGGCTCTCCATGACCCTCATGTCGGGCTTCCTCGACCGCTACTCGAAACTCACCATGGCGATCCTCGAGTCGAACGCCTCCTGGCTCGTCGGCGTGCTCGAACGGCTCGACCGGCACTTCGACCTCTACGCCAACGAGCGCAGGGTGCCCGCCAAGCGGCGGCCCAGCGAGGCCTTCTTTGACCAGTGCTACATCTCGTTCGAGTCGGACGAGATGGAAGTCTTCCGGCAGCACGACGTCTACCGCAACGTGGGCGTGTGGGCCTCCGACGTCTACCACCACGACGGCACGGACGTCTGGGAAGCGATCGAGGCGATGGAGAAGGCCGAGGTGCCCGAAGAGACGCAGGCAGCCCTCCTGGGAGGGAACGCCCGGCGCATGTACGGCATCGAGCCGAAGACCTTCGTCAACGAGCAGGCCGCGGAGCCCGCGAGGCCCGAGTGGTTCCCCTCGCACGAGCAGGTCGCCGAGTTCGCCCGCACGCAGTCGGAACCGGGCAGGGCCGAGGCGCTTCGCGCTCAGGCGGAGGCGGCGGGTCCGGGCGGCGCCAACGTGCGCCGGAAGTAGGCTTTCCGGACTAGGGCTCGACCAAGGAGGGCGCAATGGAACGCGAGAAGCCGTGCCCCGTCTTCGACGCCGATAGCCACGTCTACGAGCCGGCGGAGATCTGGACGGAGTTCCTCGACGCGGAGTACCGCGTCCCGGCCCGCTCGTCCTTCGTGCGCGAGGTCGACGAGAACGGGATCGAGGTCATCCTGGTCAATGGCGTACCGGCCCGTCCGCTCAACGGGATGAGCCGGATCAACCGCCAAGCGGTCTACCGTCCGGGCATGACGCCCCAGGACATCGGATCGCTGGACCCGAT
Source organism: Dehalococcoidia bacterium (assembly GCA_034420775.1). Taxonomy (GTDB): domain Bacteria; phylum Chloroflexota; class Dehalococcoidia; order SHYB01; family SHYB01; genus DAOUKH01. The sequence goes on along the minus strand of DAOUKZ010000249.1, from coordinate 10,554 downwards.
GAAGCCCCACCCCCTAACCGAGGGCGCTTCCGAACCCGAGGCGCGCCTCGCGGACATGGACGCGATGGGGATCGACCAAGCCATACTGCTGCCCACCCTGTTCTCCGAGCACTTGCCCGTGGTCGAAAACGCCGACGTCGCCCACGCGCTGGCGCGGGCGTACAACGATTGGATCTGGGACTTCGTGCAGAAGGACCCGGCGCGGCTGATTCCCGCCGCGGTGTTGCCGATGCAGCATCCCGCGCTCGCCCTGCGCGAGGCCCAACGCGTGGCGCGGATGGGCTTCCGGGCCGCGGCGATCCGGCCCTCGTTCTACCGCACCCGGATGCCCAATGCGCCCGAATACCAGCCCCTCTGGATGTTCCTCAACGCCTCCGGCGTGGCCGCGTGCATGGTCCCCTCGGGCGGGGGCACCAACCCCGAATGGACCTCGGAGGGGGCCTTCATCGAACGTGTGGCGGCCCCCATGTACATGGGTCATCCGCTCGCCGCCTCAGCCGCCCCGTGGATGGACAACGGCATCTTCCTCAGCGCGCTGTGCTTCAGCGGCCACATGCAGGACTACCCGAACTTGAAGCTGGGCTATCTCCACTCCGGCTCCTACTGGGCGCCGCTGATCCTGGAGAAGTCGGAGACCTACCTCTGGCTCCAGCCGCAGCGGCTCCGGCCGGTGAGCCTCGAGCCGGCGGAAATCTTCTACAACCGGCCGTCGCTCGTCGGCTTTGACACGTGGGAGTCCTGCGTCCACCGCATGCCCGACCTCTACGAGGACGTCGGCGCGTGGGGGTCGCGCTACCCGCAGCACGACGCCACCGACGCCTATGAGGCCATCGACCGGCTGCAGAAGGGCGGCCTCTCCGGCGACACGATCGGCGCGCTCATGGGCGGGAACGCGGCGCGGTTCTTCGGCGTCGAAGTCGCCGCCGCCGCGGCTTAGTACACGATCCGCATCGGGCGGCTCGCTGAGCCGACGGGGTCGCAACCCGGCAGACCGCGGGCCTCCCCCGCGCAGATGCGCCGGGCCGTCCATAGGCACGCAAGCGCGTCATAGAAGTCGTCGGGCGCGACGCTTGCTGCAGCGGCGTCCTGCGCGGCCCTCACCTCCAACTCCTCGAAACGGGGACCAAAAGCTGGCCTCAACAACGCCCGACGTTCGGCGAGTCCGCCGAACGTCTTCTTGGGATAGCGCATCTCGTAATCGCTCTTTGGGCGACAAATCGATTCGGTGGCCCCATCCTTGTGGGCCTTCATTGCGGCGAAGGAGACCTCGGGGTGGGCCTCGTAGATGCGGCGTCCTTCCTTGCGGTGGGTGTCGACGTAAAGGGCGACCTCCGCGATTTTTGGAACGAGGTTGTAGGATTGCTTGCTCAAGCCATTCTTCGCATTGACGCGCTGGTAGGTACCGCGCTCTTTCCACGCCTTAGCATCGACCGAACGAAAGCAATCGATTACTTCCTTGGCGGGGGCGGAGAATATGCTTGAATGCCGCTTCCCGAGAACCCTTCGAGCGGCCGTATCGCAGGCACGCTTACCGTCCTCCGATAGGCCGATCGGCATGTCGACGGCCACAACGGCAATCTCACGTTTAGCCATCATCTTGCCGAACATTTTCTCAACGCGGCAGTCGAGCTTCCCCGAATCGGTGTCCTCGTAGACGGCGATCCAGCCGCCTTTGCACCCGTCGACGCCGGCGATCCAGGCCATGTGTTGCCTCCTCTGCTTCGATTGCTCCGAAATCGGGGCCAGCCTATACTGTCGGCGCCGCGACAGACAAGAAAACCGCGCCGGTGCGCCCGCGGCGCTGCCGGCCTTCGAGGGAAGACCCGTGGACTTTGGCTGGACCGAGGAAGACGAAGCCTTTCGCAGCGAGGTGATCGAGTTCATCCGCCAGGAGCTGCCGCCCGACTGGGGACAGCAGGCGGAGGCTGAGAGGGGACGCGACGACTTCGAGCGCGAGTTCGCCCGCAAGCTGGGGTCGAAGGGCTGGCTGACGCCGTCGTGGCCGGTCGAGTACGGCGGCAAAGGCTGGAGCATCATCCAGCAGATGATCTTCAATGAGGAGCTGGCGAAGCATAAGGCGCCGCTCTCGATGGTGAACGCGGGAGTGAACCTCGCGGGGCCGTCGATCATGGTGCATGGCACGGAGGAGCAGAAGCAGCGCTATCTGCCCGGCATCGCCAGCGGCGAGGCGATCTGGTGCCAGCTCTTCAGCGAGCCGAACGCCGGCTCCGACCTGCCGTCGCTGCAGACGAAAGCCGAGCCCAAGGGCGACTATTACCTGCTGAATGGCCAGAAGACGTGGACGACACAGGGGCACCACGCCCAGTACGGCATCCTCCTGGCGCGCACCGACCAGGACGCGCCGAAGCACAAGGGAATCAGCTACTTCCTGCTCGACCTTTCGCTGCCCGGTGTGAGCCGCCGACCCATCATCAACATGGCCGACGTGCACCACTTCAACGAGTTCTTCTTCGACAACGTCGAGCTGCCCCGCGACACGCTGGTCGGCGAGGAGAACCGGGGCTGGTACGTGGGCGCGACGACGCTGAACTTCGAGCGGTCGGGACTGCGGGCGTCGGTGCCGGCGCTGCAGCTGATGGAGGAGCTGCTCGCGTTCGCCCGCGAGGGCGTCGGCGGCTACAAGCCGTTCGAGCAGAATGCCGGCCTCCGCCACAAGGTCGCCGACATGACGATCCAACTGCACATCGGGCGGCTGCTCGCCTACCGGACGGGATGGCTTCAGGCGTCGGGGCAGGTGCCGTCGTACGAGTCCTCAATGGGACGGATCTTCGGCGCGGAGACGACGCAGCGGCTCACGCAACTCGGCATGGAACTGCTGGGCCTGTGGAGCCAGCCGACGCACGAGAGCGCGGTGAACGTGCTGCGCGGCAAGGTGCAGAAGCTCTACCGCGGCCAGCGGGCGATCACGATCGGCGCGGGGACGTCGGAGATCCAGCGCAACACGATCGCGATGCGGGGCCTGGGACTACCCCGAGGCTAGCGGCGACGGGGCCGGGTCCAGCCGCATGTTCCCAATAGCGGACCAGAGCGCGCGAGGAAACCCCCGGCCCTACGTCAACATCGCGCTGATCGCCATCTCGGCGATCGTCTTCTTCTTCGAGCTCGGCCTCAACGACCTGCAGGAGGCCCAGTTCTTCCACCGCTGGGGGGTGATCCCCCTCGAGCTCACCGACTCGACCTACAATCTGATGGGCCTGCGGCTGCTGGGCGGGGGCGTCCTCGACGTTGAGACGCCGGTCTCGAACTACGTCACCTTGCTGACGTCGATGTTCGTTCATGGCGGGGTGCTGCACTTCGTAGGGAACATGATCTTCCTGTGGGTCTTCGGTGATAACGTCGAGGCGCGCCTGGGCCACGTCCGTTACCTGGTCTTCTATCTGGCAACGGGGGTCGCCGCGAGCTGGGCGCAGATCGCGACGGACATGGAGTCGCTGACGCCGACGGTGGGGGCCAGCGGGGCGATCGCCGGCGTCATGGGCGCCTACCTGCTGCTCTACCCCTACAACCGCATCCGTACGATCGTGGCGGTCTTGTTCCTGTTCCCGATGACGATACCGGCGGTCTACCTGATTGGGTTCTGGATCGTGCTGCAGTTCTTCAACGGCTTCCTGGCGCTGGACCCCTCGGTGACGTCGGGCGTGGCCTACTGGGCGCACATCGGGGGGTTCGTCGCCGGGGCGGCGATCATCGCCCTGCTGAAGGTGTTCGTGTGGCGGGAGCGGCTCTGGCCGCGCCGCACGTGGTACGTGGGCTGAGGCGGGCCGGTGCGCGCCACTGCCGTCGTTGACATAAGCGCCTCGTGGATCACGTGGCGTCGGCGTTGACACTCTGGGGCCTTTCCTATAGACTGCATGATTGGCCGAGGGCGCGCGCCTTCGGAAGTGGCCATAGCGCAACAAGGTGTTCAGGACCCGTGCCGACGATTAACCAATTGATACGCAAGGGACGCCGTGCTCCGCTCAAACGGACGAAGGCGCCTGCCCTGCGTTACCGGTACAACGCGCTGAAGAAGGCGCAGAAGCGCGACAGCGGTTCGCCCCAGAAGCGCGGGGTCTGCACACAGGTCCGGACGGTGACGCCGAAGAAGCCGAACTCGGCTTTGCGCAAGGTGGCGCGCGTCCGCCTGACCAACGGCATGGAAGTAACAGCGTACATTCCGGGAGAGGGGCACAACCTGCAGGAGCACTCCGTCGTGCTCATCCGAGGCGGGCGCGTTCCCGATCTCCCCGGCGTGCGCTATCACATCATTCGCGGCACGCTTGACGCGGCGGGGGTCTCCGACCGCAAGCAGGCGCGCAGCAAGTACGGCTCGAAGAGGGGCAAAGGCCCCGGCGGAGGCGCCTAGCGTCGGTCATTGCCGGGGCCGGACTCGCGCCGCGCCGCACGCGGAACGAGCCCGGAGCGCATTTTCCTCCCCTATTCGTGGAAGTTAGGTGACACTGTGCGGCGTAGAAAAGCGGAACGCAGAGAGGTCCGGCCCGATTGGAAACACCATCGGGAAGACCTGACGCGCTTCATTCACAAGATCATGCTCAACGGAAAGAAATCCGTGGCGGAGAAGATCGTCTACGGCGCGTTCGACATCATTGAGAAGGAGTCGGGCCGCCAGGGCCTCGAGGTCTGGGACCAGGCGATGAAGAACGTCACGCCGGTGCTCCAGGTGAAGCCGAGGCGCGTGGGCGGGGCGACCTACCAGGTGCCGGTGGAGATTCGACCGGAGGTGCGACCGGCGCTGGCCATGCGCTGGATCGTCGGCGCGGCGCGCAGCCGCGGCGGCCGTCCCATGCGCGAGCGCCTCGCGGCCGAGCTCATGGACGCCTCCCGCGGCCAGGGCGCGGCGGTGAAACGTAGGGAAGACTTGTTTAGGATGGCGGAGGCAAACCGCGCCTTCGTCCACTATCGCTGGTAGGACACCCCTATCGGCGATTCTTTTTGTAAGCGCGGAATTGCATTCACGGACAGAACCGACGATCCCTCAAAGACTGACGCCATGACGGACACATCATTCCCCCTCAGTAAAGTCCGTAATATCGGATTCATCGCCCACATCGACGCCGGGAAGACGACGGTCACCGAGCGGGTGCTCTTCTACACGGGACGCACCTACAAGATCGGCGAGGTGCACGAGGGCACGGCGACGATGGACTGGATGGACCAGGAGCGCGAGCGCGGCATCACGATCACCGCCGCCGCGACGACGGCCCACTGGCGCGACACGCGCATCAACATCATCGACACCCCCGGCCACGTCGACTTCACCGCCGAGGTCGAACGGAGCCTGCGCGTCCTCGACGGCGGCGTCGTGGTCTTCGACGCGGTGGCCGGCGTGCAGCCGCAGTCGGAGACGGTGTGGCGGCAGGCCGAGCGGTACCGCGTGCCCCGCATGGTGTTCGTCAACAAGATGGACCGTGTCGGAGCCGACTTCTTCCGCACGCTCGATTCCATCCGCGACCGGCTGAAGGCGCAGCTCGCGGTGACGCAGGTGCCGATCGGGGCGGAGGAGGCCTTCCGCGGCGTGGTCGACGTCATCGACCGGCGCGCGATGATCTTTCCCGGCGACGGCTCGCCGCCGCAGCCCGCGGAGCTGCCGGCCGAGCTCGTGGAACAGGTCGAGGCCATTCGCGAGGAGCTAGTGGAGCGTATCGCGGAGACCGACGACGATCTGACGATGAAGTTCCTCGACGGCGAGGAGATCGGCGTCGAGGAGTTGAAGCGCGCCCTGCGCGCGGCCACTATCGGGAACCAACTTGTCCCCGTCTTTATGGGGACGGCGCTCAAGAACAAGGGCATCCAGCCCCTGCTCGACGCCGTCATCGACTATCTGCCCTCCCCGGAAGACGTGCCGGCGGTAACGGGGACACACCCCCACACCGAGGCCCCCGAGGCCCGCGAGCCCAGCGCCGAGGAACCATTCTCGGCGCTGGCCTTTAAGGTGGTCACCGACCCGTTCGTGGGGCGCCTTGTATGGCTGCGGGTCTACTCAGGCTCGATGGACGCCGGCGCCTCGGTGCTGAACTCGGCCAAGGAGCGCAAGGACCGCCTCGGGCGGCTGGTGCAGATGCACGCGAACCACCGGGAAGAGGCCGACAAGGCCGTCACCGGCGACATCGTGGCCGCCGTCGGCCTCAAGAACACCTTCACCGGCGACACGCTCTGCGACGCCTCGCATCCGGTGGTGCTGGAGACGATCCGGTTCCCCGAGCCGGTGCTCTCCGTCGCCATCGAGCCCAAGAGCCGCGCGGAGCAGGACAAGCTCACCGAGAGCCTGCGCAAGCTCGGCGAAGAGGATCCCACATTCCAAGTCCGGCAGGACAACGAGACCGGACAGACGGTGATCTCCGGCATGGGCGAGTTGCACCTCGAAGTGCTCGTCGAGCGCATGCGCCGCGAGCACAGCGTCGACGCCAACGTCGGCAAGCCGCAGGTGGCCTACCGCGAGGCGATCACGTCGAACTCGCGGGCCGAGGGCCGCTTCGTCCGGCAGACCGGCGGGCGCGGCCAGTACGGCCACGTCGTGATCGAGATCGAGCCGAACGAGCGGGGCAAGGGCTTCGAGTTCGTGGACAAGATCGTGGGCGGCGCCGTGCCCCGCGAATACATCAGGCCCACGGAGCAGGGCATCAAGCAGGCCCTCGAGACGGGCGTGATCGCGGGGTATCCCGTGCTCGACGTCAAGGTGACGCTCGTCGATGGGTCCTCCCACCCGGTGGACTCCTCCGAGATGGCGTTCAAGATCGCCGGCTCGATGGCGGCCAAGGATGCGGTGCGGAAGGCGTCGCCGGTCTTGCTGGAACCGATCATGTCCGTCGAAGTCGTTACCCCCGGCGACTTCCTCGGCGATATTCTCAGCGACCTCAATGGCCGCCGCGGCCGCGTCCAGAACATCGAGGGCGTCGGCGACACGCAGGCGGTCAAGGCGGCGGCGCCGTTGTCGGAGACGTTTGGCTACGCGACGGCGATTCGGTCGTTGACGCAGGGGCGCGCCACGCACACCCTGGAGTTCGACTGCTACGAAGAGATTCCCAAGGCCATCGCGGCGGAGATTACGGGGCAGGTCCACCTGGCCCGCTAGCCGCCGGCCTTGAGCATGACAGGAACGGATAGCGAAACACAATGACGACAACGCGGCAACGCATACGCATCCGGATCAAGCTCAAGGCCTTCGATCACCGGATACTCGACCAGTCGGCGACCCAGATCGTGGAGGCCGCAGAGCGGACCGGCGCGGCGGTCGCGGGCCCGGTACCGCTGCCCACGCACATCAAGCGGTTCACCGTGATCCGTTCGCCGCACATTGATAAGGACTCACGGGAGCAGTTCGAGATGCGCACCCACAAGCGCCTCATCGACGTGCTCGAACCCACCTCCAAGACCATCGACGCGCTGACGCGGCTCAACCTGCCCGCCGGCGTGGACATTGAGATCAAGCTGTAGCCGGGCCTGCCATCATGAACGCGATCCTTGGACGCAAAATCGGCATGACCCAACTGTTCTCGGAAGAGGACGGATCGGTGACGCCGGTCACCGCCATCGAGGCGGGACCCTGCACGGTGACGCAGGTCAAGACCCGCCAAAACGACGGGTACGAGGCGGTGCAGATCGGCTTCGGGCATAAGAAGCGCCACAACAAGCCGGCGCAGGGGCACCTTAAGGGCACCGGCGAGTTCGCCGTGCTCCGCGAGGTGCGCGTCGACGACGCGGCGCAGTACGAAGTCGGGCAGACCTTCGACGTGAGCATCTTCGAGGAAGGCTCGAAGGTGGACGTCGTGGGCCGGTCGCGTGGGATGGGCTTCGCCGGCGGCGTCAAGCGCTACCACTTTGCCGGCGGTCCCAAGACGCACGGCCAGTCGGACCGGCACCGCGCCCCCGGCTCGGTCGGGGCGGGGACGACGCCGGGCCGCATCTTCAAGGGCCTGCGCATGGCCGGCCACATGGGCGACGAACGCGTGACGACGCAAAACCTGCGCGTGATGAAGGTTGAACCCGAGCGCAATCTGATCATGGTGCGCGGCGCCGTTCCCGGCGTCAGCACCGGTTTGGTCATGGTCCGGCAAGCGGTGAAGGCACGGAAGAAGTCGTAACGATGGCGATCAACGTTCCCGTCAAAGACGTCCGTGGCCGGCAGGTGGCAAAGCTCGGCCTGAACGAGGCCGTCTTCGGCGTCGAGATGAATGAGTCGGTCGTCTACCAGGCGCTCGTGCGGCAGCGCGCCAACGAGCGGCAGGGGACGGCGAGCAGCAAGACGCGCGGCGAGGTGAGCGGATCGACTCGCAAGCCATGGCGCCAGAAGCACACGGGCCGCGCCCGCGTGGGCACGCGCATGTCGCCGCTGTGGCGGCATGGCGGCGTGATCTTCGGCCCCAGGCCGCGCAGCTTCACCAAGGCCATGCCGAAGAAGATGCGCCGCTTGGCCATCCGGTGCCTCCTTTCCGATAAGCAGCGGGGTTCCGAGTTGGCGGTGGTCAAGGAGATCAAGCTCGAAGGGAAGACGAAAGAAGTCGTCGCTTTCTTCGAGGCCCTCGACATCGACGGCAGCGGCGTGCTCGTCGTCACCGAGAGCCCCGACATGGGGCTGATGCGCGGCTCGCAGAACCTCGACCGCGTAAAAGCCCTCCCCGCGGCCCAACTCAACGTAGGCGATTTGCTCAAATATCAGTTCCTCGTGATGACCGTCGAAGCGGTACGCGCCGCCGAACGCATCTGGGCGCGGCGCAAGATCGACCGCAAACGCGTCCCCGGCATGGCCGTCGAGGAAGAAGAGATTCCGGAGGCCATCGAGGAGCCGGTCGAGATCGAACCGGAACCCGAGCCCGAACCAGAACCCGCGACGGAGGCTGAGCCCGAGGAGGCGCCGAAGCGCCCGCGCCGCCGCCGTCGTGCTCCCGCGGCGAAAGCGGCAAAGGATGAGGCCGAGGCGGAGCCGGAGTCCACTCCCGCCGCCGCGCCTGAAGTCGCGGCGAAGGAAGATGTCGACGAGGAAGAGGCGCCGTCTCCACGCCGGCGCCGCGCCCCCGCGGCTCGGACCCGTTCCCGCTCGGCGCGGGCGAGGACCGCCAAGAAGAAGGCCGATGACAAGCCTTCCGACGGCGAAGACGGAGTGGCCTCATGAGTCTCCACGACGTCGTCCGCCGCCCGGTCATTACCGAGAAGAGCACCGTGCTCGCCGAGGATGGGCGGTATACCTTTGAGGTTGCCGCCGACGCCAGCAAGGCCCGCGTCAAGGAGGCGATCGAGGCCGCGTTCGGCGTCAAGGTCGCTCAGGTGAACGTGATGTCGATACACGGCAAGCGAAAGCGGTTCGGCCCGCGCATGAAGGCGAAGCGGTCGTGGCGCAAGGCGGTGGTGACGCTGGCCAAAGGCGAGCGGATCGAGCTCTTTGCCGGCGGATAGATCTTTCTCATGCCAGTCAGAAAATACAAGCCAACCTCCCCCGGCCGCCGCGGCATGTCGGGCTCGACCTTCGAGGAAATCACGAAGAGCAAGCCCGAGAAGTCGCTGGTCAAGGCCAAGCGGAAGAACCACGCGGGCCGGAACGTACGCGGCAAGATCACCGTGCGGCACCGGGGCGGCGGCTCGAAGCGCAAGCTGCGGATCATCGACTTCAAGCGGGACAAGAGCGGTGTGCCCGGCAAGGTGACCGCCATCGAGTACGACCCGAACCGCTCGGCCCGCCTCGCGCTCGTCGTCTACGTCGACGGCGACAAGCGCTACATGCTCGCCCCCGTCGGGCTCAAGGTCGGCGACGCCGTCCAGGCCGGTCAGGGTGCCGAGATCAAGCCGGGCAACGCGCTTCCCATGCGGTCGATCCCCACGGGAACGCGCATTCACAACATCGAGATGCACCTGGGCAAGGGCGGGCAGATCGTCCGGTCGGCCGGGACCTCTGCCCAACTCCTCGCCAAGGAAGAGAACTACGTGCTGGTGCGTCTGCCCTCGGGCGAGACGCGGCGCTTCCTCGGCGAGTGTATGGCGACCGTCGGCCAGGTGGGGAACGTCGATCACAAGAATCTGAACATGGGTAAGGCCGGGCGCATGCGCAACAAGGGCCGCCGTCCGCGCGTCCGGGGCATCGCGATGACCCCACGCGACCACCCGCACGGCGGCGGCGAAGGCCGCTCGGGCATCGGCATGCCGAGCCCGAAGTCGCCGTGGGGGAAGCCGACCCTCGGCTACCGGACGCGGAGCAAGAAGAAGCCCAGCAACTCGATGATCGTGAAACGCCGGGGCAGGAAGTAGGACGACGTGTCGAGGTCGACGAAAAAGGGGCCGTACGTACACCCCAAACTCGCCAAGCGCGTGGAGGCCGCGGCCCGGGCGCAGCAGAAGGTCGTGATCAAGACGTGGTCGCGGGCCTCGATGATCATGCCCGACATGGTCGGGCTCACCATTGCCGTTCACGACGGACGCCGGCACGTGCCCGTCTTCATCACCGAGAACATGATTGGACACCGCCTCGGGGAGTTCGCCCCGACCCGGACGTTCCGCGGCCACGTCGGCAAGGGCCGCAGCGAACGGACGTCGGCGGTGCGCTAG
>DAOUKZ010000248.1:0-21605 GCA_034420775.1 Dehalococcoidia bacterium | reverse complement strand
AGAGCGCGGCGGGCAGCAGGGTGAGCGTCGACGCCAGAGCGGCGAGCACGACCAGGATGGCGCCGAGCGCCAGCGACTGATGGAACGACGCCGGCACGATCAGGAGCCCGATGAGCGCCAGCACGACGGTCGCGCCGCTGAACAGCACCGTGCGCCCCGCCGTCTCGCCCGCGCGTTCGACCGCCGCCCTCGGCGGCAGGCCGCGGCCCATCTCCTCCTTGAAGCGAGATACGATCAGCAGCGAATAGTCGATGCCCACCGCCAGGCCGATCATGACCACCATCATCTGCACGAAGAAGATGAGCTCGAACGCCTGGCCGATGAGCGCCACGGCGGCTAACGCGACGACGATGGCCACCCCCGCCTGCCCAGGTGGCAGCAGCGTGGCCACCACGCCACCGCCGAAGAGCAACAGCAGAACGAGCAGCGCCACCGGGATCCCGAAACGCTCGCCCTGCTCCAGGTCGTGGGCCGCCAGGTTGTTTTGATCGACGATGATGCTGGCGGTCCCGCCGATCAGCACCCGGAAGCCATCCACACCATTCGCTTCCTCGACGATGTGGATCACGTCCTCGACGTTGACGGTAGCGTCGTCCACGTCCCCGGCTAGGGTGTAATGCAACAGGGCGGTGCCGCCATCCTGGGACGCCATCAGGAAGAGCAGCTTTATCCGTTCCTCCGGGGCAACGCCGCCGCCGGCTTCAAGCACCTGGTAGTAGTGGTGAAACGGCCCGTCTTGCAGCCCGCCCTTTATCGTCCCAGGCCCCAGGTCGGTGATCCGGCCGTGGATCTCCTCCACCTTGGCGCGGAAGGCCGGGTCGGCCACCGTGAGCGACGGCGACTGCACGATGACGATCTCGGCCAGTTGTTCCGGCCGTTGCAGTCGCTCCTCGAGCAGCGCCGCCGCGCGCTCCGACTCGTACCGGCCCGCGAGCCGGAAGTCGGTCGTCGTCGCGCTGTCAAGGAGGTTGACGCCGATAAGGCCCGCGATGACCAGCACGACAAGCCCCACGGCCATGGTCGTCAGGGGACGCTGCGCGCAGATGCGGGCCAGGAACCTCGTCACGCGGGAGCTCCTTCAGTAAGGGGTGGACACGCCATCCCCGTAGCATATCCGTAGCAGAGTATACCCAGTATCGCGTTCGCGGTCACTGTAACCTCTATTGATTGCGAGAATCAATAAGCCTTGCATATGCGGCACAGTATCTCTAAGATGCATCTACCGAGATTCGCTAGGGCGGTCAGCCCAGCACCGCAGAGGAGGAAAACATTGGCGAAGCACGTCCACGACATCCACGAGTGTGACACCCACGAGCACCACGGCGGGCCCGGTCACGTCCACGACCCTCACGAGTGCGACACCCACGAGCATCACGCTCATGCGCACGACCCCCATGAGTGCGACACCCACGAGCATCACGCCGACGAGCCCGGCCACGTCCACGACCCCCACGAGTGCGACACCCACGAGCACCACGCTGACGACGTCCACAACATCCACGAATGCGACACCCACGAGCACCACGCTGACGAGCCCGGCCACGTCCACGACCCTCACGAGTGTGACGACCACGAACACCACGCGGTCGAGGGCCACGTCCACGACATCCACGAGTGCGACACCCACGAACACCACGCCCACGAGCACGCTCACGCCTAGGCGCGGCTTGCACTTAGGCCCTGAACCCAAACGGCCCCGCCACCCTTCTAGGTGGCGGGGCCGATTCGTTTAAGCGCCCGGCCGAACCTTGGGTCCGTTCGTCCTGAGGAAGGAACGGGCGGCCGCGAGGTCAGGCGAATCCGGCACAGCCTAACAGGGACTGGTGGAGATAGGGGGATTCGAACCCCCGGCCTCCGCATTGCGAACGCGGCGCTCTCCCAACTGAGCTATATCCCCGGGTGCGCATCGCCGTACCCTTACGGCGGCGCTTCTGAAGTATAGCAAATCGCCGCCGCGGTCTGGGCTGGGCGGCCATTGACAGCCGCGCCGCGCTCCCCGATGGTGTGGGGGCGACACGTCCCCACACCCGCGACGGGTCCTGGGTGACCTGCGCCCCCGCACCCTTCGGTAGGACGGCGCTTTCGCATGACGATACTCCGCTGGTTGGCCTTCATCCTCGTGGGCGTCCTCCTCGCGGGAGCCCTCTTCATTGCGCTGGCCTTCCTCAGACTCAACAGCGGCCTCCTCAACCCCGGCTACTATCCCGAGTTGCTCAAGAAGTCCGACGTCTACCGCTTCGCCACCGAGGACGTCGTCTCATCGGCCCTTGGCGAAGCGCGCGCCCTTGACCCCGACGACTTCGGCGCCGACTTCCACGACAACCCGCTGGCCGCCTCCGGCCTCACCACCCAGCAGATCAGGGACGCCGTGGGGCGAGCCCTCTCCCCCGACGAGCTCGAAGCGCTCGTTGCCCCAGCCGTCCTGCAGGTCGGCGAGTACGTCGCCGGGCAGCGCGACGAGATCAACGTAACCGTCGACGCGGCCCCGCACGTCAGGGCCCTGGTCGATGAGCTCGAAACGCTTCTGCGCGAACACGACGCCTATGGCGGGCTCCTCGACAGGGAGGTCTATCCCAGAATCCGCGACGCCGTGCGCGAAGCGCGGGCCGGCGCCGGAGAGCCCTCCGGCTGGATGCGCCTCATCTTCGGCACCGGCGACGAGGCCGAGGAGCGGATCGTCCAGGCCGTCCAAGGCGCCGTGACCCCGGAATGGTCGGCGCTGCAAGTCGAACGGGGCCTCGACGAAGTCACGCCCTATCTGCTCGGCGAGTCGGACACCTTCGAGGTCCGCGTCGGCCTCACCGACCTGCAGGCGTCGGCGTCCGCGGAGGCCGCGTCCATCCTGCGGGAAGTCGACGCGCACGAGATCGCCTTCACCGGCATCGTCGAGCCTGAGTTGGAGAAGCGACTCGGGGACACGGTCACCCTGTCCTACAGCATAGACGTTGCCCGGCAAGAGATCGTCGACGCCCTGCGGCGGGGCCTGTCGCCGGCGAACGTCCAACGACAGGTGGGGCCCGTCATCGACGAGGTCAGCGACTATCTGACGGGTCGGTCGGATGGGTTCTCGACCCAGGTCTCCTTGGTCCAGAGCAAGACCGAAGCGGCAGAGGCCCTGACGAGTCTCGCCGTCGCCAAGCTGGACGAGGGGCTGCGGGGCCTCCCCGTCTGCGCCAGCGAGGCGGACGCGCGCCGCGCCAGGGACACGCTGGTCCAAACGCTGCCCTCCTGCCTCCCTTCAGACTTGACCGCAAGTGCGGTCGCGAGCCAAGCGAGGCCCATCATCGCCGGCTCGGTGCAGGCGATAGCCCTAGCACCCGTGCCCGATACCCTCATCTTCACCGAATCGGACCTCCGTTCGGCGTTGGAACGGAGCGGAGGCCAAGCGGCGCTCGACTCCTTCGACGACCTCCGCGGGATACTCGACGAGGACTGGACCTACACCCACGACGACCTTCGCGAGGAGCTTTCCGAAGACGGCTTCATCGCCATCGACGAGATGCGCTCCTTCCTGGCCGATGGCTACGCGCACCCCAAGGACGACCCCGGCGAACTCGGCGAAGCGCTCGATGAGGCGCGACAGTCCTTTGGCGACTCCGTGCGGTTCGGCTGGGTGGCCTACGTCATTGCGGCCGTCTTGCTGGTCATCCTCGGGGCACTCGGCGGAGGGCGCTGGTCCGGCAGAGCGGCCTGGGCGGCGTTGGTCCTCTTCATCGCCGCCGTCCTCGTGTTCATCCTCTCTTGGCCCGTCTACGGCGGGCTGGCCGACCCGGCCTTCGACGAGGCGCGCGCCGAGATTCTGGAAGAGGCCACCGGCGACTTCGCCGGAACGTCCGGCCTCATCGGCAACAAGGTCGTCGACATCGCCGAGACGGCCGGCGGCGACTTCGCCGCGGGTGTCAGGTGGTTCAGCCTCTACGTGGCGATCGGAGCCCTTGCGGCCCTCCTGATCGCCATCTTCTGGGACGTGATCGGCAACTTCGTCCGAGGTTCCCCCCGGTCACGCACGCCCTCGCGCAACCGGAAGGACGACCAAGACCCGCCGGCCATCGAGGGCTAACCGGCAAGGCCGCGGCAGGTCCAGCTCCCTACCACATCACCATGCCGCCGCAGACGTTGATCGACTGCCCGTTGATGTAGGCTCCCTTCGGGGTGCACAGGAAGGAGATCACGTCGGCGACCTCGTCGTCGCTCGCGGCGCGCTTCAGCGGGACCGCGTTCTGCAGGCGGTCCCACCGCTCGTCCCTCGGATAGCCCAGATCGTCCATGCGCGAGGTGTCGGTCACGCCAGGGCAGATGGCGTTGCAGCTGATCTGGTGAGGGCCGAGCCACTGGGCGAGCACCTGGGTGAAGCCCTGGAGTCCGAAGTTCGCGGAGGCGTAGGCCGCCGTCACCGCCGACCCGCGCTTGCCGCCGACCGACGAGATGTTGACGATGCGCCCACCCTCGCCCTGCTCGATCAGGTGCTTGGCCACCGCCTTCGAGAGCAGGAACGCGCCCACGAGCTTGATGTCGAGCACCCTGCGGAAGATCTCCTCCGAGAGCTGATCGGGCGTCACCCGGTCCTCGCCCCGGCGGAAGGCGGCGTTGTTGATCAGGATATCGACGCGGCCGAACTCCGCCACCGTCGCCGCGACCATGCGGTCGACGTCCTCCGCCTTCGTCACGTCGCCGACGAGCGGCAGGGCGCGGCGCCCCTGCTCGCGCACCTGCTCCGCCGTACTCTCGATGTCGCGCCACCCCGCCGCCTGTTCGTCGGGCGGGTAGGTCTCGGGAGTGCGCCCCGTTCCCGTGGGGACGATGTCGCAGCCGAGCTTCGCCAACGACACGGCGCAGGCCCGCCCGATGCCGCGCAGCCGTCCCGCGCCGGTGATGATCGCAACCTTGCCATCGAGTTCTCCCACGTTCCGGCCTCCCTGTTTTCTGCGTCCTTCCGCGTCCGCGGCATTGTCGCAACCGCCCGCCCGTCAGTCTACTGCCGCTTCGCCTCAGGGCGTCCGTCCTCTACAATTGCCCCCGCCAACTGCCGGGAGGAAGCATGGACGAAGCGAAGGTCCTCTACGAGAGCCGCGGTCACGTCGCCCGGATCACCCTGAACCGCCCCGGTGTGCTCAACGCCTTCGACGAAGAGATGGCGGTCCAGCTCGACGACGCCGTCGAGCGCGCCCGCGACGACGACGAGATCTGGGCGGTGGTGCTCTCCGGCGCCGGACGCAGCTTCTGCGCCGGCCAAGACTTGCGCTTCTCGGAAAGCAAGCCGCCCGACGAAAGGGCCTCAGCGTCGGCCGCGATTATGCGCCGGGGACACCTCGGCTGGAGCGCCTACAACCTATACCTGCTCGACAAGCCGCTGATCGGCGCACTCCATGGGAGCACCGTCGGCGGCGGACTCGGCCTCGCCCTTGCCTGCGACGTCCGCATTGCCGCCGAGGACGCGCGCTTCGCCACCATCTTCGCCAAGCGCGGCTACTCCGTCGACTCCGGCGTCAGCCTCCTTCTTCCTCTCGTCGTCGGCTATCCGCGGGCCGCCGAAATGGTCTTCACCTCCCGCTTCGTCGACGCCGCCGAAGCCCTCGAAATCGGCCTGGTGAACCGCGTCGTCCCTTCCGCTGAATTCGAGGCCGCCGTCGACGAGCTCGCCCGCGAGATGGCCCAGCAGGCCCCGGTCGCGGCCCGCCTCTCCAAGCGCGCCCTGCGCCGGACGATGGACCGCGAGGCGCTCGCCGCCCACGAGCTCGAGCTCTACGAGGTCGCCGTCAACCTCAAGACCCAAGACATGGAGGAAGGCCGCCGCGCCTTCCTCGAAAAGCGCGCCCCCGACTGGAAGGGCGTATGACGGCGCCCCCGCGAGCAGAGGAGAGCGGGCCGCCCGTCCTCTACCATGTCGCCGACGGCGTCGCCACGATCACGCTGAACCGGCCCCGCCGGCTCAACGCCGTCGACCGCGACACCGCCCTCCTCTTCGACCACACCTGCCGCGAGGCCGCCGCCGACCCCGAGGCCCATGTTGTCGTCCTCGCCGGCGCGGGAGCGAGCTTCTGCGCCGGCGCCGACCTGCGCGCCACCTCCGACGTCCCAGCCGCCAACAACAACACCCCCGCGGCGAACCTCAGACGCTCCGGCCACCTCGGCTGGTGCGCCTACAACCTCTTTCAAATCGACAAGCCGACCATCGCCGCGGTGCAAGGGAACGCCGTGGGCGGCGGACTCGGCCTCGCCCTGGCCTGCGACATCCGCATCGCCGCCGAGGACGCCCGCTTCTCGGCGATGTTCGCCAAACGCGCGCTGACCCCCGACTCCGGCGTCAGCCTCCTCCTCCCCTCCGCCGTCCGCTACCCGAAGGCCGCCGAGATGCTGCTCACCTCGCGCTTCGTCGACGCCCGCGAGGCGCTGAAGCTGGGCCTGGTGAACCGCGTCGTCCCCAACGACGACTTGCAAGACGCCGCCTACGGCATGGCACGGCTCATCACCGAGTCCGCACCCGTCGCCGTCCGGCTGAGCAAGCGCGCCCTGCGCCGGCCCCTCGACCGCGAGGCAGCCGCCGCGTTCGAGTACGAGTCCTACGGCGGCCTCGTCACGGCCAAGACCGAGGACCGCGCCGAGGGCCGCCACGCCTTCCTTGAGAAGCGCCCGCCCCGCTGGACCGGCCGCTAGCGGCAACCTAGAGACCCAAACCGCCACGGACGGTACAATGGAGGCAACTCCAAGGCGAGGGGCTCCCGTCCATGTACGAGCCGCGACCGGAAATCAAGGCGCGCCTCGACGCGCTTTGGAAGGACTTCGAAGCCCTTGCGCCGCGCGCCGTCGGCTATCCCTGCAACCTCGACTTCGACTACTCCGCGCTGCTGCCCATCATGGGCTTCGCCGCCAACAACGTCGGCGACCCCTTCCACGACAGCAACTTCCAGATCAACACCCACGCCATCGAGCGTGAGGTCATCGGCCAGTTCGCCGACCTGATGCGCCTCGACCCCGACGAGATGTGGGGCTACGTCACCAACGGCGGCACCGAGGGCAACATGTACGGCCTCTACCTGGCCCGCGAGCTCTTCCCCGACGGCGTCGTCTACTTCTCGCAGGACACGCACTACAGCGTCCTCAAGATCCTGCGCGTCTTGAACATGCGCCAGATCATGATCCGCAGCCAGGACAACGGCGAGATCGACTACGAGGACCTCTACGAGACGATTCGCATCTACCGCGACGCGCCGGTCATCTTCATGGCGAACATCGGCACCACGGTGAGAGGCGCCGTCGACGACCTCGATAAGGTGCGCGGCATCTTGAGCGACCTGGCGATCACCAAGTCCTACATCCACGCCGACGCCGCCCTCAGCGGCATGATCCTGCCCTTCGTCGACGACCCCCAGCCCTTCGGCTTCGACACCGGCGCCGACAGCATCGCCATCAGCGGGCACAAGCTCATCGGCTCCCCCATACCCTGCGGGGTCGTGCTGACAAGGCAGAGCTACGTGGCGCGCATCGCCCGCGGCGTCGAATACGTCGGCGTCCTCGACACCACCCTGCCCGGCTCGCGCAACGCCCTCACTCCCCTCATCCTCTGGTACGCCTTCCAACGCCACGGCTTGGAGGGCTTCAAGAGCATCGTCATCGAGATGCTGGACGTCGCCCAGTACGCAGTCGACCGCTTCAACGCCCGGGGCGTCCCCGCCTGGCGCCACAAGAACTCGGTAACGGTCGTCTTCCCCAGGCCGTCGAGGGAAATCGAGCATAAGTGGCAGATGGCCGCCGAGGGCGATATCGCCCACATCATCACCATGCCCCACGTGACCCGCGCCACCGTCGACGCAATCGTCGATGATTGCGTGAGGGCCCGGGCCGCCTGACCGGGACCGGTCCAAGGGAGATATCGATGAGCCGCATCATCGTCACGGTGAAGAACGAGGTCGGAGTCATCGCCGACATCAGCTCGGCCCTGGCCGGCGCGGACATCAACATCGAGACTATTGACGCCGTTGGCGGTTTCGACGATCGGGGAATCGTCGTACTCTCCACGGACGACGATGATCGCGCGCTCCATGTCCTTAAGGACGCGGGGTTCCGCGCAATCACCGACGACACCCTCGTCCTCCGCCTCCGCGACGAGCCTGGGGCATTGGCGAAAGTGGCGGAACGCTTCAAGCAGGCCGGTGTCAACATCCGCAGCCTGCATATCCTCAGCCGCCACGACGGCTACTCGATGATCGCCCTCACCGCCGACGACCGCGCCCAAGCCGAGGCGCTGGTCGGCGAGGACGCCGTCCTCTAGCCGCGCCGCTTCCCAGTCCCAAGTTCCCCTCCTTGGCAGCCCCATGCGCCTTGGCCTATAGTCCCCCTGCGGCCGCGCCGGTGGAGGCGTGGGACAGACGGAGGTGACACATGACCGCGCGGCGAGCGATCTCGAGCGATTCCCACACCATGGAGCCGGGCGACCTGTGGGCCGAGCGCCTCGACGAACGGTTCCGCGACCAAGCTCCTCGCGTCGTCGACAACGAGAACGGCGTCGGCTGCTCCTTCGCGATTCCCGGCCTCGGCAGACAGCAGATCTCGGGGGCCTGGGCCCTGGGCAAGAACGACAAGGACCTCACCGAGCATCTCCTGAATTCGACGATGAAGGACGCCCGGCCCGGAGGCTGGGATCCCGCCGCGCGGCTCGAAGACCAGGACGCCGACGGGGTCGAGGGCGAGGTGCTCTACAGCACCCTGGGGCTCCGGCTCTACCCCATGGACTACCCCGAGCTGCAGCACGCCTGCTTCCAGGTCTATAACGACTGGCTCAGCGAGTTCTGCTCCTACGCCCCAGACCGCCTCCACGGAATCGCCATGATCTCGCTGTGGGACATCGAGCGCGGCGCCCAAGAGCTGCGCCGCGCCGCCGACCTCGGCCTCAAGGGCGGCATGATCTGGGCCTCGCCACCGCTCAGCCGCCCCTACTATCACCAGATGTACGACCCGCTCTGGGAGACGGCCCAAGAGCTCTCCATGCCCCTGTCGCTCCACATCGTCTCCGGCATGGGCCCCGAGAGCAGCATCCCGCCCCTCGGCGTCGACGCGGCACAGGGCGGCCCGTCGAAGTACGTGAACCTGATCCAGGAGATTCAGCGTTCGCTCGCCGACATCGTCCTCGGCGGCGTCCTCGAACGCTTCCCCCGGCTCAAGATCATTGGCGCCGAGTGCGAGACGGGCTGGCTCCCCCACTTCATGCAGCGCCTCGACCATGCCAACGAAAAGTTCGCCGCCAAGATCGGCAACCCCCTGAGCATGGACCCCTCCGAGTACATGAAGCGCCAGGTGTGGGTTACCTTCCTCGACGACGCCGTGGGCGCGGCCAACGCAGGCGAGTACGGCGAGCACAGCTACATGTGGGGCAACGACTACCCCCACTCCGACTCCACGTGGCCCAACTCCCGCGCCGTGATCGACCGGTGCTTCGGCGGCCTCCCCGACCGTGTCTCGCAACGCATCCTCTTCGACAACGCCGCCGAGCTCTACCACATCGACCTCTAGGCCGGCTCGCCGCATGAGCATCCAGCGCGTCTCACACCTCTGCTTCCGGGTCTCCGACCTCGAACGCTCCCGGCGCTTCTACGAGGACGTCCTCGGCTTCCGTCCCCTCTACGAGATCGACACCGTGGGCAGCCCCTCGACGCGCCTCCTGGGGCGGACCGACATCCGCCTGACCGGCGTCTGGCTGGAGCGCGACGGCTTCACCCTCCAGCTTCAGCAACTCCATGTGGATGGCCTCGCCAAGCCCAAGCGCGACGCCGTCGAGATCGGCTATAGCCACGTAGGAATCCGCGTCTCCGACCTGGATGCGGTCGTGGAGCGGCTCGTAGCCGCGGGCGCCGACGTCCTCACCGCCTCGCGCACCGAGAACCCCCGGCCCGACGGCCTCCAATCAGGCGCCGTCTTCGTCAACGACCCCGACGGCATCCGCCTCGAGCTCATCCAAATCCCCGGCGACCCCAAAGGGCCAATCACCGCGCCGGAGCAGCGTTAGGCGTCGGAGTTAGCTGCCCTACCACTCCTCATTGCCCACTTGCGAGCCAGCGTCGTGCTCGGGATGCAAATTCTCCGGCGTGATCTGGTCGAGCATCTCGGCCAGCGTGCGTGTTCTCCTTCGCGGCACGAGTTGGCCGTCGACCGGGGCCGGAAGGTGCCCTCGCTTGGAGTGAAGCTCGTCCGCCGTCATTCCACCGGCGGCAGCTTGACCGCGACGTCCCCCGCGCGAATGGTGCCCGACTGGACAACCCGCGTGTTGACGCCGCGGAGCCGGCGTGCCCTTCCCTCCGGCGTGCTGATGAACCGGAGGGCGTCCTGGCCGAAGCGCGCGGCGAACTTCGCGCAGCCGGTGTGCGGTTTCTCGGAAATCTCGATCACCGCCGAGCCGATGCGCAGCCGCGTTCCCGGCGGCAAGTTCTCGGTGCTCATGTCGAGGTCGAGGAGCAACTGATCGCCCGCCAACTGCCACCGCTCCTCCGGCCCTGCCATGAGCGCGAGGAAGCGCGCGTTGATGATCGTGATCTGCGCCACCGGGTCCGCCTTGCCGTCGGGGGTGGTCGGGTTCGGCCGCGCCTTCCAGTTGTCGCCGATCAGGCCGAGGTCTACGTCAAGCTCGCCCTCCGCGATCACCTCACGCTGGTCCACGCCGGGCCGCCGCACGATCCTTACCAGGGTGCCGTTGTCCTTAGGCGACTCCAGGACATGCCCGAAGCCGGCCTCAAGCTGCTCTTTCGTCAGGTGAACGTCGTTTGCTGCCTGGCTCATTGCTAACCCAAGAACTCCCGCAGCGCCGCCACAAACGCGTCGGGCTGCTCCAGCATCGGATAGTGGCCGGCGTCGGGGATGGTGACGAGCCGCGAGCCGGCGATGAGGTCTTGGAAGAGACCGCCGTAGGACGGCGGCACGATCTTGTCCGAATCGCCCCAGATGAGCAGCGTCGGCGCGGAGATGCGGTGGATGCGTTTCCGCAAGCCCTTGTCCGGTATCGGCCACAGGAACTTGCCCGCCGTCGACAGCGACTTGGCCCGGTCGATTACCGCGACCTTCTTCTCTTCCACCTCATCCGGGATCTTGTACAGCCCCCGTTTCAGCGCCCCCTCCGGGTCGGCCCACGAAAGCTGCGCGGTGTCCTTCTCCGTGGTGGCGAAGATGTCGGCGGCGGGGTTCTCGTCGTCCCACAGGCCGAACGGCGACGCCAGCACGAGCTTCGACACCGACGTGTTGGCTATCGCCGCGATCTCCGCTGCGATAGCACCGCCGAGCGAGTGGCCGACGATGACCGGCTGCTCGATGCCAAGCGTGTCGAACAGGTCGAGGTGGTAGAGCGTGAGGTCGAGGAAGTCGGTCAGGTCGTCGAGACCGGTGGACTCGCCGAAGCCCGGAAGCACCGGCGCGACGACCCGGTGGTCGGCGGCGAAGCCGTCGAGCCAATCGGGCCACGACGGCAGCCCAGCGACGCCGTGCAGGAAGACCAACGGCGGGCCGTCGCCCGCGGTCCACACGTCGACCTCAAACGTTCCTCGAACGGATACCCGCTGCCGATCGGCCATTGCTTGATTCCCTGCCTTCTCGCTTTGCCTAACCGCCGTTCGCCAGCGCCGCCGGAGTACGCAATTCCTCCTGAGAGAGGCCTTGCGGATACCAGCGGTCCTCCCACTCCGACCACATCGGCCGCAGGTGCGGGAGTATCTCCTTGGCGATCATCTCGGTGTTGTACATCGTCTTCTCGCGCGGCATGTCCCCAAAGTGCGCCAGGAACATCAGGTGCCCCACGTTGAGCCGCTTGATCACGTCGCCCAGCATGTCGCGAACCGTCGACGGGCCGCCGGCGATGACGAACCCGCCGTCGATAAGGTCCTTCCACGTGAGCTCCTTGCGCTTGTCCCTGGCCGGGGCGGCGAACTGTGATTCGAGGCCGGCCTCGATGGTCGCCACGGTCCGGTAGCCGGGGGCCTCGGCGAACTTCGGCGCGATGTGCAGGCACTTGTCGTAGAAGTACTTGGCGTGCGGCCAGTACAACTCCTCGGCCTCGGCGTCGGAGTTGGCCACGGCGACGAGTTGCAGGAAGCCCGCCCGGTACGGGTTCCGTTCGACCCCAAGCTCGTCCACCGTCTTCCAGAAGCCGCTCAGCACCTGCTCGCCGCGCTTGTACCCCGAGTAGCTCAGGTAGGAGTACATGTAGTCCCGTTCGGTGACCCATTTCCACGTCTCGATGCTGCCTCCGCCGGGCACCCACACCGGCGGGTGCGGCTTCTGGATCGGCTTGGGCCAGGTGTTGACGTAGCGCAGTTGCGTGTACTTCCCGTTGAAGTGAAAGGGCTCGGACTCCGTCCACGCCTTGACGATCAGGTTGTGGGCCTCGTCGTACTTGTCGCGGAGCGTCGCCGGCGTCGCCCCGTAGCAGTAATTGGTGTCCATCGAGCTGCCGACGGGAAAGCCCGCCACCAGCCGCCCGCCGCTGATCACGTCGAGCATGGCGAACTCCTCCGCCACGCGGATCGGCGGGTTGTAGAGCGCGATGCTGTTCCCCAGCACCACCACGGCGCAGTTGGCCGTGCTCCGCGCCAGCGACGCGGCAATGATGTTCGGCGAGGGCATCAGGCCGTAGGCATTCTGATGATGCTCGTTCACGCAGACCCCGTCGAAGCCCATCTCCGCGGCGAACTCGAGCTCGTCCATGTACTCGTTGTACATGCGGTGCCCTGCCGCCGGGTCGAAGAGGTCGCTCGGAGGGTCGACCCAGACGCTCGGATACTTCGTGGAGAAGTCGGGCGGAAGGTCCTGATAGGGCATCAGGTGGAACCAGTAGAAGCGCATCGCGACCTCCGGCACAGGCCCGGAAACAGAATGGGAGGCTAGTGTAGCCCGGCCCCATTAGAAGTCAACGAAACGGGCCCTGCCTCAAACGACGCCTTTGGCCCGCAGCGCCTCGATCTCGGCCGTGTCGAGGCCCAAGCCGGCGAGGACCTCGCCGTTGTGCTCGCCCAGGTGCGGCGCGCGGGGGCCGACCGTCCACGGACAATGCTCCGCCATCCACGGCGCGCCGTTATAGGTGAAGCTGCGCTCCAGGTCCTCGTGCTCGACCTCGGAGAAGGTCTTGCGGGCGCGCCAATGCTCGTCCTCCAGGTTCTCCTCGGGACGGCGGATCGGCACCCAGTGCAGCTTGTAGCTCTGGCCGACCTTCCATAGGTCCTCATCGAACTTGTAGGTGCCGATCCAGCGCTTAATCAGGTCGTTGACGTGCCGCATCGCGGCGGGATCGCGCAGCGCCTCGGGGTCGTCGTACTTGGGGTCGGCCATGTCGTCGGCGACACCGTGTTCGCGGAGCATGTCGACCTGCGCCTTCGCCCCCACCCCGATGCCCATGCTCGCGTTGACGTAGCGCCCGTCCTTGGTGAGCGCCTGCGAGTTCGTCGACTTCGACGTCGACGCGTGGCGCCCCGTCTGCCGCTTCAACGGCATCCGGTTGTAGACAAAGAACGGAATGTCCATCTCCGTGCTCACGTTCACCGCGTGGTGAATCGAGGAGTCGATGTGCTGGCCCTGGCCGGAGCGCTCGCGGTACATGAGCGCGCCGAGGATGGCGATGTAGGTCTGGTTGCAGGTGATGTGGCTGGCATGCCACATCTGCGGCGCGATCGGCGGCGTGTCGTACGACCCGTCGGGCCGGGAGTCGTAGCCGCAGTTCATCATCACCCCGCCGAGCGCGAGGTGCACCAGGTCGGATCCCCGCCAGTCGCGCCGCGGCCCGTCCTGCCCGAAGTCGGTGATCGAGGCGTAGACCAGCCCCGGGTTCTCCGCTTTCAGGTCGTCGTAGCCCCGGCCCAGCGACGCCAGGTAGCCCGACGGGTGCCTCTCGACAATGACGTCGACGTCCGCGGCGAGCTGCTTGAAGATGCGCCGCCCCTCCTCTTGCTCCAAGTCGAGGGTGACCGCCCGCTTGCCGACGTTGTAATGCCAGAAGTGCAGGCTCTGCTCGGGGTCGCCGCTGTCCTCGTAGAAGGGCCCGATCTCCCGCGTCGCCGCGCCCGCGGGCGGCTCGACCTTCACCACGTCGGCCCCGGCCCCGGCGAGCAGCTTCCCCAGGAACTCGCCCCGGTGGTCGGCGACCTCGAGGACGCGGATGTCGAACAGGAAGCCTTTGGGCTTGCTCGGCTTGGTCACGGGGGCCTCCGCGGCGGCGCGCCGCGCGCCCATTCTCGAAAGGCCCCGCCCCGGTGTCAAGGCGTTCATTTCAGCGGGCCGCGGCCCGCGAAATCTGCCGCTCCCCGGCACCAGTGCCGGTAAGGGCCTGTCTCCTGCGCGTCCGCAGGGCAATTCAGGCCACTCCCGGCACCCGCCCCGGCAAGGGCCTTAGTCTCCTGCGCGTCCGCAGGGCATTGGGCCGCGTCCGGCGCCCGGCCCGGCAGGGGCCTTAGTCTCCTGCGCGTCCGCAGGGCACTGGCCGCTCCCGGCGCCCGCCGGGACAGTGGGCGCATCTCCTACGCGTCCGCAGGTGACGCTTTCCGTATCCCGGCCAAGAACGTACGTTCTTCCATGATGATAGGCCCGCGTGGAGGGCGTGTCAAGCGGGCGGTGGCGGGTTGGACTGCCCTCCCTCAGTCCCTCCCAGAGGGAGGGAGGTGTGAGGGGCGGCCCTACGGAGACATTGCAAACCTTGAGCCGAGAAAGAGCAGCACCCTGCGGGGCCGGCGCGCCTGACGGCGCGCGCCCTCTCTCAAGTCTCCCCCAGAGGGGGAGAGGCCGGGAGGGGAGAAGACCCCACGCGCACCCCTGGGCAACCACGAGGGTTGCCCCTACATGGACGGTCGGGGGTTGCGCGAAAGATCTCCTAGGGGATGGAGCGCCGGAGCTAGCCGGCGGCGGGCTTGTACAGGTTGAGGTCGCGCTTCTTCAGGCGGTTGCCGAGGCGCTCTTTGATTTGCTCGAAGTTCTCGAAGTCCCACTCGCCGACGAAGGTGACGGCGACGCCGCCCCGGCCCATGCGGGCGGTGCGCCCGATCCGGTGCAGGTACTCCTCGATGTTCTCGGGCATGTCGTAGTTGATGACGTTCGAGACCGCGGGCACGTCGATGCCGCGTGAGGCCAGATTCGTGGCCACCAGCAGCTTGATGCGGCCCTCGCGGAAGCCGCGCATGGCGGCGTCGCGCTTCGCCTGCGGCATCGCTCCGTGGATCGCCTCGATGGCATGACCCCGGCGCTTCATTCCCGAGACTAGCTTGTCGACGCCGATCTGGGTGCGGCGGAAGATGAGCGCCTGCTCGTACTCGTCTTCCGCAAAGAGCTCCAGCAGTCCGTCGAACTTGTCGCGGTCGGCCACCTCACAATAGTACTGGTCGACCTGCTCGACCGGCTCCGCTTCCGGGCCGACGGTGATGAACTCCGGGTCCTCGAAATAGGAATAGATCAGCCGCTTGATCATCGTCGGCACGGTCGCGCTGAAGAGCGTCCGCTGCGCGTTGCGCGGCGTGTAGCGCAGAATGCGGCGGATGTCGGGGAAGAAGCCGATGTCCAGCATCTGGTCGGCCTCGTCGAGCACCACGATGCGGATCTTGTCGAGCCGCAGCGTCCCCCGCTCCATATGGTCCTGGATGCGGCCCGGCGTGCCGACCACCACGTGCACCCCGGCTTCCAGCGCGTCGAGCTGGCGCTTGATCGGCTGCCCGCCGTAGATGCTGACCGCCCGGATGCCCCGGTACTTCGCGACCTTCCCGACCTCGCTCGTCACCTGCTGCGCAAGCTCCCGCGTCGGCGTCAGGACGATCGCCTGGACCTCGTTCCGCGCGCCGTCGACGGTCTCGGCGATCGGTATCGCGAAGGCGGCCGTCTTGCCGGTGCCCGTCTGGGCCTGCCCGACCAGGTGCTTGCCGCTGAGCATGACGGGGACCACGTTCGTCTGGATCGGCGTGGGCTCGGTGTAGCCCATGTCGCCGAGGGCCTTGGCCACCGGCTCGGAGACATCGAGGTTGCCGAACTTGCGGTCTCTCGGCAGCTTCCCGGTTTGTGCCGGAACGGCCGGGCGGTCGCGCCGCTCTCGTCTCGGCTTCGGGCTGTCGTCCCGTTTCGGTTCCTCTTGGGCCGGGGCCGCCGAACGCTGTTCACCCTGGCGCTGTTCCGACCGCTCCTGCTCCGGACGGTTGCCCCCCGACCGGCGGCGTCCGCCGCGGCGGCGAGGCCTAGAACGCTTCGGTGCGTCGCCTTCGTCCGCCGAGCGTGGCGGCGCGGGACGGGAGGCGGGCGGAGCGGCGGACTCAGCCTTCGGCGGCGTTGCGGCCGCGCCTTCGCTAGACCCCGATTTGCTCCAGGGCAGGAATCGGGAGAGACCTTTCGGCTTGGTCGAGGGGTTGTCTGCTTCTGTAGTCGACATGCGGGTAGCCGGCATTGGGAAAGTTCAACATCCAGTGTGCGCCATCGGACGGCGTGGGATTACGGCGGCCCTGGGAGAGTTCAGTCGGTAAAGAAAAAGGGGCGGACGCCCAAAGCGCCGCCCCTCGTGCGGTACAGAGTGAAGAGGTGGAGGGCCATCTACCCAACAGTGTAGCACCCCTTCTGGCAGCCGGTCAACGAAGCGGCCCGCAAGGAGTGGGTGAGTACAAGCGACCCACCCAGCAGCACTCAAACCCGGGCACAAAGCGCGCCAAAATCAGCGGAGGCGCCGCCTAAGCATTGACATGGAGCTGCCTGGGAGTTATATTTTAGCGGCATACCTAGCTGTCAGGAGGCGCGCCGCGATGGAAACGACGCAAACGAGGGCAGGCCGCAGCCCAAGCTATCCAGATCTTGACTTGGAAGAGGCCCTACAAAAGGCACAGGTGCTCTGGGAGAAAGAGAACCGAAATTTCGCCCCTGTCGCCGCAATTCAGCAACACTGGGGGTACAAGGCTAACACGGGTCCGGGATTGCGGGCTGTGGCCGCTCTGAAGAAGTTTGGACTTCTAGTGGACACGGGCAGTTCTCATAACAGGCAAGCCCGCCTTACAGAGTTGGCGTTCTCGATTGTTCTCGACCAGCGAGCAGACAGCGCGGAGCGGGCTGCGGCGATTCGGGAGGCAGCCTTGTTCCCGCCCATCCACGCCAGCCTCTGGGAAGAATACAAGGATGGGCTACCTTCAGATGAAACGCTCCGATTTGTCCTTCAAAGGGATCGGAAGTTCTCACCGAAGGGCGCAGACGCCTTGATCAAGGAATTTCGCTCCACGATAGAGTTTGCAAAACTGCAAGAAGGCGCCGATATAGCGGAGTCAGTAGAGGCAGCGGAGCGGCAATCGGATCGTAGTGGCGACGATGGTGAGTCGAGCGACCCCTTCGCTCCGTCCCCCAGTCCATTTGAAGAACGCTCTGCCTCTGCAGTGATCAATACAGCACAGACGCGAACCCTCCAGGTGCCGCTGCTGGGGGATACATGGGCTGCTTTGCAATTGCCGCATCCTATGAGCGAAGCTGAGTGGAAGCAGATGATGACTGTGCTGGAAGCGATGAAGCCCGGAATCGTTAGCGGTACGAAAGGCACCACCGAGACATACGATTCAGAAAAGGTTGAAACAAGCAGTCATCAGGATTCTCCCTAGGCTCAATTCCGGTGCCGCCGATCCAGAAGAAGTGGATTCGTCCACTAGCCCCACAGCCAGGGCGGGTTGTGCACGGTCGACGGAATTCGCTGGCCGCTGCGGGTGAGCGCTACAGGTGAACCACTGTGTGCCGCGTTGACAGCCAAAACCGCCCACGCCTACCATTGGAAGGCTTGCAACGGAAGCGCCGCCGGGCCCCGCCCGGTGCATCACCCACTGGAAAGGCAACGACTCTCCGTGAGCGTTGACCGCCCCCACCTCCGGCTCCTCCATACGTCCGATGTGCACATCGGCGACGACATCAACCCAGCCCGGCGCCTGCTCGGGCTGAGCGCCGTCGTCGACGCCGCCAAGGAGCAGCGCGTCGACGCCCTCCTCATCGTCGGCGATCTCTTCGACAGCGCGCGGGTGCGCCCGCCCCACGTCGACGAGGCGATGGCGGAGCTCAGCCGCATCCAGATCCCCACCCTCGTGACGGTGGGCAACCATGACTGCCTGAGCCAGCCCTCCATCTACGACCGCGTCGACATGCTCGCCGCCGGCGGCCACGTCCGCTTCATGGACGACCCCGACGGCGAAAGCGTCCGCTTCGACGACCTCCGCCTCAACGTCTGGGCCCGCGCCATGGTCGAGCACCACCCCGCCCACAAGCCCCTCGAAGGCTTCGAGCGGGGCGGCGACGGCTACTGGAATATCGCCATGGCCCACGGCCACTACGTCCCCGACGACGAGTCGAACTACCGCTCCTCGCCTATCTGGGAGCGGGAGATCGCCGGCCTGGGCTGCGACTACCTGGCGCTGGGTCACTGGCACCGCTTCCTCGACGTCAGCGCCCCGGGCGTCCCCGCCTTCTACTGCGGCTCGCCCTCCGAGGCCGGCGGCTCCTTCGCCAGCGCCAACCTCGTCTCCCTGCACCCCCGTGACGGGGTTGACGTCGAGCGCATCCGCCTTCCGATCGAAGACTAGCGCCCGCCGTCGCCGCTTCTCACATCCCCCGGCTCTTCGATCACCCGCGTCCGGCTCAAGGCGATCCCGACCGCGACCCCGGCCAGCGCCACCAACGCCGACAGAAGGAACGTCAGCGTGATGGCGTCGGAGAGGGCCAGCGTCATGTTGTCCAGCATGCGCTCGAAGAGGCCGGGGCCATCCGCGCCCAGCGCCCCGAACGCGGTCTCGATCTCCGTCAGCGCCCCATCGTCAAGAAGCGTCTGCGGGTCTTGGAACCGGGCGAGCGTCTCCGCTGGCACGGCGGCGGCGACCTCCGGCGGTGTCAGACGGCCGATCTGCGAGGCGAGGTGGGCGTTGAGCGCCGTCCCCACGACGGCGACGCCGATGGCCCCGCCGATGTTGCGGCAGAAGCCGGTCATGGCGGTGACCGCGCCAAGCACCGCCACCGGCATGACGTTCTGGGCGAAGATCATGTAGACGGGCATCACCACGCCCGTTCCCAAGCCAGCCAGCACCATGAGCCAGACGAGCGAGCTCAGGCTCGACTCCGGCCCCAGCGTCGCCAGCAGGAAATACGAGCCCGCGAGCACGATGGAGCCGCCGAGCCCGATGGTGTGGTAGCGGCCGGTGCGGGCCACGAGCTGACCTCCGGCGAAGCCGCCGATCACCACCCCCATGATCATGGGCACCATCAGCGTTCCCGAGGCACTGGCGGAATGCCCCAACACCACCTGCACGAAGAGCGGGGTGAAGAGCATGCCCGCCCAGATGGGGAAGCCGTGGACTAGGGCGATCAGCGCCGAGCCCCGGAACCCCCGGTGTCCGAAAAGGTCCAGCTCGACCAGCGGCTCCGGAGCCCGGCGCTCTTGGAGGAAGAACACCGCGGCCACCACCGCCGCGCCGCCGAACAGCCCCAGCACAGTGGGCGACGCCCACGGGTATTGCGAGCCGCCCCAAGAAATCGCCAGAAGGAAGGGGACGAGCGCCCCTGCCAGCAGCGCGATGCCGCCGTAGTCGATGCGCGGAGTCCCCAGGAGCCTCCGCGAGGGGATGCGGCCCAGCAGCAGACCGATGGTGAGAAGCCCCAGGGGTACGTTGGCGAAGAAGACCCAGCGCCAGGAGAGGTTGTCGGTGAGCACGCCGCCCACCAGCGGGCCGACCGCCCCGGCCACGGCGATCGCCGCCGAGTTCAGTCCGATCCACTTCCCCCGCTCCACCGGCGGGAAGAGGTCGGCGATGATGGCGAATGCCGTCGCGGCGGTGGCGCCCTGCCCGATGCCGGCGACACCGCGCGAGATGATGAGCTGCGTCATGTCCTGCGCCCCGCCGGAGAGCACCGCCGCGATGACGTAGATCGCGATCCCTCCGATCAGGAACGGCCCCCGTCCGTAGACGTCGGAAAGCCGCCCCACAACGGGAATGGCGATGATCGACGTGAGCATCGGCGCGGTGAAAAGCCAACTGAAGAGCTCCAAGCCGTCGAGGTCGCCCAGCATGTCGGGAATCGCGGGCGTGATCAGCGTGAAGTTCATCGTGTTGAACAACATGCCGAGCGTGACGCCCGCGAGCACGTACGCCTTCGTCCTTCTGGGCAGGTCGTACAGCATCCCGCGGCCATTGTAAGAGCGGCGGCCCTCCCCGCCGCGGCCGCCCTCGTTTGACGCATCCGTGTCAATGGGTCTATAGTCTCCCTACGCTGCGGGAGCTTGGCTTGCCAGGCTGAGAGGGTGGGACAGCCCACCGACCGCCAAAACCTGATCTGGGTAATGCCAGCGCAGGGATTTGCGAAGCCTCAAGCACCGCTCCCAAGGCGGTGCTTTTCTTGTGCGCCGGAAAAGCGGGACCGGACGGGGTCCCAGTCGGAGCGCGCAAGTGGAGGTGAAAGCATGAGCGACGACCTGGTGATCGCCGGCAAGTCCTTCGCGTCGAGGCTCATCGTCGGCACCGGCAAGTACCGCAGCGACGACGAGATGACCGAGGCCATCGCCGCATCCGGCGCCGACATGGTTACCGTCGCCCTGAAGCGCATCGACTTCGAGAGCGACGAGAAGACCATCCTCGACCACATCGATTGGGGCGAGTACCACATCCTGCCCAACACCGCGGGCTGCCAGACCGTCGAGGAGGCCCTCTACACCGCCCGCTTGGCGAAGACCATGGGCATCTCCAACTGGTTGAAGCTCGAGGTCATCCCCGACCCCAAATACCTCCTCCCCGACCCCATCGGCACCCTCGAGGCCGCCAAGGTTCTCATTGCCGAGGGCTTCGTCGTCCTCCCCTACATCAACGACGACCCCATCCTTGCCAAGCAGCTTGAAGAGGCCGGCTGCGCCACCGTCATGCCCCTCGCCTCCCCCATCGGGTCGGGCAAGGGCATGGTCAACTTCGACCAGATCAAGATCATCATCGAGCAGGCCAACGTCCCCGTCGTCGTCGACGCCGGCCTCGGCGCTCCCTCGGACGCATCGTTGGCCATGGAGCTCGGCGCCGACGCCGTCCTCATCAACTCCGCCATCGCCCTCGCCCAAGACCCGGTCACCATGGCCGACGCGATGAAGCAGGGCGTCGAGGCGGGCCGCAAAGCCTTCCGCGCCGGACGCATCCCCAAGAAGGCCTACGCCTCCGCCTCCAGCCCCCAGGAAGACATACCCGCATGGTCCGTACGGAGCTGACCCTCCCCAGTCCCTGCATCTGCCTCGTCGCCTCCCGGAGCGCCGCTCCTTCAGGCGACCTCATCGAGCGCGTCCGCGACGCCGTACAGGCCGGCGTGGACATGGTCCAGTTGCGCGAGAAGGAGCTCCCCGGCGGCGAACTGCTCACCCTGGCCGAGCGTCTGCAGTCGGCGATTGAAGGCAAGGCGATCTTCGTGGTCAACGAGCGCGTCGACGTCGCCCTGGCCTGCGGCGCCGACGGCGTCCACCTCGGCGAGCAGGCCCTCCCGCCGCGGGCGGCCCGGCGCATCGCGGGTGACGCGCTCCTCGTCGGACGCTCCGTCCACAGCCTCGAATCGGCCATGGCCGCCGACGCCGAGGGCGCCGACTATCTGATCGCCGGCACGATGTTCGAGACGGCCTCGAAATCGGGCAG
>DAOUKZ010000247.1:0-3574 GCA_034420775.1 Dehalococcoidia bacterium | reverse complement strand
TTCCCGGCGTCCACCAGAGGTGCCAGAAGTCAAAGACGTAACCGACGTTGGGGTCGCCGATTTCGGCCACGACTTTGGCGGCGTCGCGCGCCGTGTTGAGGAAGCTGAGGTCTTGGCGCAACGGATGTATCGGTTCGATGGCGAGCCGCAGGCCGCGCTCGTCCGCTAGATCACGTGACGGGCCGAGTTCTTCTTTGAAAATGTCGGCAGAGTCCCGCCAGTTGGGGGCCTTGCGCCCGCCGGTGATCACGTAGACGCAGTCGGCCTCGACTTCCGCCGCCAGATCGAGCGTCGATTCGATCGCGCCCGCATCCATCGCGCCGGGCGAGATCGAGGTGAACGTCGAGACCTTCAGCCCCGAGTCTCGGAGCAACCTGACTCCCTCGGCGCGACCGTGGGCCTCGATGAGCTGCGCGCCGAGGCCGATGGCCGGAACGCCTCGGCGGGCCCAGGCATCCGCGCACTGGGCTAGGCTCCATCCCCACGTCGTCGCGACGTGGACACCAAAGCGTGGGTCCATCGCTGCTCTCTGCCGTTAGGCGCCAATCGACGCCACAGAGTTTACTCCGCCGGAGCGGCCACGAGGTCGCGGCCCCGGCGCCAGACGAGGCCGCGGGACGGCGAGAAGAGCAGGGCCAAGGCAAAGAGCCCGTTGGAAAAGACGACAATCGCGGGGCCGCTGGGCCAGTCGAGGTGATAGGAGACGTAGAGCCCGCCTATCACCGAGGCGAGGGCAACGAGG
Source organism: Dehalococcoidia bacterium (assembly GCA_034420775.1). GTDB lineage: Bacteria > Chloroflexota > Dehalococcoidia > SHYB01 > SHYB01 > DAOUKH01. Next base: position 2,832 of record DAOUKZ010000247.1, on the reverse strand, counting down.
AGGGAGACGCCCATGATGCCAATCAGGCGCCGCGCCAGAAGGCGGGCGGCCGCCGCCGGTGTGATTAGCAGCGAGAGCACCAGCACGACGCCCACGGTCTTGACCGCGGCCACCGTGGTGATTCCGATGAGCACCGGCAACAGGTACTGCACCAGCGTAACCGGTATGCCGGAGGCCGCGGCCATCGTCTCGTCATAGGAGACGAAGAGCAGCTCCTTGAAGAGGAGGGCGACGACCGCGAGGACTACCCCGGCTACCGCGGCGATGCCCCAGATTTCGCCCCAGCTCACGCCCAGTACGTCGCCAAAGAGAAAGCTAAAGAGGTCGGTGGTGTAGCCGGAGACCCCGCTTATCAAAATCAGGCCCACCGCAAAGCCGAGGGCGTAGATGATACCGATCGAGGTATCGAGGCGAAGGCCGCCTCTGCGGCTGATCCAGGTGATGAGGAGCGACGCGGGAATGATCCAGGCGAAGGCGCCCCAGAGGACGTTGCCGCCGAGGCGGAAGGCGGCCGCCATGCCGACGAGAGCGGAGTGCGCTATGGCGTCGCCCATGAAGCCCAGGCCTTTCAACACCACGTAGGTCCCCACGATCGAAGTCACCATGGCGGCTAGCGCGGCGGCCAGCAGGGCTCGCTGCATGAACTCGAACTGAAAAGGTTCGATGAAGGCTTCGTGCATCGTCGATCTTGCGCTTCGCGACCCTACCGGCGCTCGTGCTCGCCGTCGTGGCCGTGGTCACGATGGATGTGATGCCGAGAGACAGCGTAGGCCTTGCCGCCCTCTTCGTCCTTGTGGACATGATGCTGCGCGGCGTAGGCCCTGCCGTCGACATGGACCATCAGGAGGTGTTTCCCGAACGCTTCGCTCAAGACGTCTTCGGTCAGCACCTCTTCAGGGGTGCCGAGCGCAAAGATATCGCCGCCGCGCAAGCAGCAGATGCAGTCGCACAGCGTCGAGACGCAGGAGAGGTCGTGCGTGCTCATGAGCACGGACATCCCTTGGCCGTGGGCGGTGAAGCCGTGGAGCACGTTCAGAATCTGATGCTGCGCCGTCGTATCGAGGCCGGCCATGGGCTCGTCGAGCACAAGCAGACGGGGCTTGTTCGCGAGGGCACGGGCGAGTAGGACGCGGCGGCGCTGCCCGCCGGAAAGCTCGCCGATCAGGCTATTGCGGAGGTCGGCCATGCCGACCGTCTCGAGGGCCTCCTCGGCGGCTTCCTTGTCGGTCTTGGTGGGGCGGCGAATCAGGCCGAGCCCGCCGTACCGGCCCATCAGAGCGACATCCCCGACCGTGACGGGGAAGTCCCAGTCCACGAGCTCCATCTGCGGCATGTAGCCAATCAGGTCGCGGGCCTGTGACACCGGGTGGCCGAAGATACGCACCTCGCCGGCGAGCGGCTTGAGCAGCCCCAGCGCCGTCTTGAACAGCGTCGACTTGCCCGCCCCGTTGGGGCCGATGAGGCCGAAGAAAGCGCCCTCATCGACCCGGAGGCTTATGTCGCGGATGATCGGGCGGCCCCCGTAGCCCGCCGACACGCCTTGAACGTCGAGCGCGGGGAGCGTTGCCGTCGTCATCTCGTTACCCCAGTAGCCTTGCGAGCTCCTCGGCGTTGGCACGCATCATGCTGATGTAGTCCGTTGCGACATCGTCGAAGGTCGCCGAGCGAACTTGTCCGACCTCGATGCCGGCCTCCGCCGCCGCGGCGGCAAGCGCCTCTTGGGCGAACTGCGGCTCGCCGAAGATGGCAGGCAGGCCTTCCTCTTCCACCTCGTGGATCACGCCGGCGATGTCGCCCGGCGTCGGTTCGCCGCCGTGGACGCCGACAAAGGCGATCACCTCGAAGTCGTAGCGGGCGCCGAAGTAGCCGAACGCGTCGTGGAAGCTCACCAGCGTCCGGTGTTCCTCCGGAATTACAGAAAGGGTCTCTCTGATCTCGGCGTCCAGGTCCCGGAGCTGCTGGATGTAGGCATCGGCGTTCGCACGGTAGTTATCGGCGCGGGCGGGATCGGCCTCGATCAGGGCGTCGCGGATGCGCTCGATGTAGAAGATGGCCGCGATGGGGTCGAGCCAGAAGTGGGGGTCGCCGCCGCCATGGCCGTGGCCGTGGCCTTCTTCCTCGTCGCCATGGTCGTCTTCCTCGTCGCCGTGGTCGTCTTCCTCGTCGCCGTGGTCGTCTTCCTCGTCGCCGTGGTCGTCTTCCTCGTCGCCGTGGTCGTCTTCCTCGTCATGGTGATCGTCGCCAAGCTCACGGACGACGAGCTCCATCGGCGTCAGGCCCTCGGATACCTCAATAAAGATGGACCCTGAGCGCCGCGAGGATTCAACAAACGCGACCAAGTCCTCGTCGAGGCCGGAGCCGTTGAGCAGGATGACATCCGCGCCGCCCACCTTGATGCCGTCGCTGGGTGTGGTACGGAAGGTATGCGCGTCGCCGCCGCTCGGAATGAGCGACTCGACATCGACCGCGTCGCCGCCCACGTTGCGCGCGAAATCGGCGAGGATCACGGTGCCGGTAATGACACGGACAGGCTCCGGGGGTGGCTCAGTCGGCGGCACCGACGTCGCCGTAGGGGGCGCGGCGGTCGGCGACGGCACCGGCGTAGGCGTGGGATCCGCCCCGCATGCCGCACGGCCAGGATAAGAGCCGATACTAGAGCCAGAACTTTCAGCGCCGATCCCCGCATTTTCAACATCCCTCTTCTTTCGATACCCTATCTCTTAATTGGCCATGTTTTGATTCGAAGTCTCTTGCTTGTCGGCATTTTGGAACTTAGTATCGTTTTCCTTAGGCATACGATACTAAATATCAGTGCCGCTCAAAAAAGGGGGC
>DAOUKZ010000246.1:0-4404 GCA_034420775.1 Dehalococcoidia bacterium | reverse complement strand
CCCCAGATCCTCTGGGACTACATCGACATGGTCGAGGACTCCGCCGCCGACTCCATCTGGCTGGCCGACCGCATTGTCGCAACCGCCTACAGCATGGAGTCCATGACCGTCATGGCCGCCATAGCCGCCCGCACCAAGCGCATGAAGTTCGGCAACAGCGTCCTCGCCCTGCCCCTCCGCAACCCCGCCGTCCTCGCCAAGGAAATCGCCACCGTCGACTTCATCAGCAAGGGCCGCATGCTCCCCGCCGTCGGACTCGGCACCGACGCCCCCAACGAGTTCGAGGCCTGCGGGTCCGACATCAAGCAGCGCGCCGGCAGGACCGACGAGGCCCTCGACCTCATGCGCCGACTCTGGACCGAGGACAACGTCACCTTCGAGGGCCGCTACTACACCGTCCACGACGCCACCATCGAGCCGAAGCCCCACCAGGACCCGATGCCCGTCTGGATCGGCGGACGCACCGAGCCTGCCTTCCGCCGCGTCGGACGCCGGGGCGACGGCTGGCTCACCGCCTCGCTCACCCCCGACGAGGTCGGCCACGGCATCGACCGCATCCACCACTACGCTGACGAGGTCGGACGCGAGGTGCCCGGCGACCACTTCGGCACCATCGTCAGCTTCCGCCTCGACGACTCCAAGGCCAAGGCCGTCGAGACGGCCACCCCCTACGTGATGGGCCGCCTCCGCCCCGACATGGACCCCTTCGAATACTCCGCCGTCGGCACTCCCGACGACGTCGCCGCCATGGTCCAGCGCTACATCGACAACGGCGCAACCAAGTTCGTCCTCCGCCACGCCGGCCCCCCCGAAGAGACCCTCGCCCAGACCGAACGCGCCGCCCGCGACGTCATCACCCACTTCCACCGCTAGCCGCGGCTTCGTTGGCACCCCCACCGGCCCCTGTGCTAGTATCGCGCCGCCCAATTCCGGTACCACACCACATCAGGCAGGGACTCAACATGCGCCTCAAGGACAAGGTCGCCATCGTCACCGGCGCCGGCCAGGGAATCGGCCGGGAGTACGCCAAGACCCTCGCCATCGAGGGCGCCAAGGTCGTCGTCGCCGAGATCAACTCCGACACCGGCCAGCAGGTCTCCGAGGAGATCAACGAGCTCGGCGGCGAGGCCACCTACCTCCCCCTCGACCTCGCCCAAGAGCAGAGCTGCCTCGACCTCGCCGCCGCCACCATCGAGCGCTTCGGCGGGATCGACATCCTCGTCAACAACGGCGCCATCTACCACAGCATGCGCTCGGACACCTTCAGCACCGTCGAGCTCGGCTACTTCGAGCACTTCATGGCCGTCAACATGACCGGCCAGATGCTGATGACCCGCGCCGTCGTCCCCTCCATGCGCGAGCGCGGCGGCGGCAAGATCATCTTCCAGTCCTCCGGCGCGGCCTACGTCGCCGGCTCCAGCCCCTACGTGCTCTCCAAGCTCGCCGTCGTCGGCCTCACCCGCGGATTCGCCAGCGAGCTCGGCCCCGACAACATCAACGTCAACTGCATCGCCCCCGGCCCCATCAACACTGAGGCCACCCGCGTCACCGTCCCCTCCCAGATACTCGACCACCTCGTCACCCGCATGCCCCTCCGCCGCCTCGGCACCCCCCAAGACCTCCAGGGCACCCTCCTCTTCCTCGCCTCAAGCGACAGCGATTTCATGACCGGGCAAGTCCTCCTCATCGACGGCGGCGAAGACAGGCGCCTCTAGCCATGCCCGACGGCCCCCTCACCGCCGATGACATCGAGGCGCTGCGCCAAATCACCAGCCCCACCGTCTGCAACGCCATCGAGACCCTTGACATCCGCCCCCGCTCCGAAGGCTTCATGGGGCCGGAGATCAAGTGCATGTTTCCCACCCTTGGGCCCATGGTCGCCTACGCCTGCACCGCCATCATCAGCGCCCGCATGCCGGCCAGTCCCAAGCCCCGTGCCCGCGTCACCGAGCTTTGGGAGCATGTCGCCGCGACGCCCGGGCCCAAGGTGCTCGTCATCCAGGACATGGACTACCCCAACCCCATCGGCTCCTTCTGGGGCGAGGTCAACGGCAACATCTTCAAGGCCCTCGGCTGCGTCGGCACCATCACCAACGGCGGCGTCCGCGACCTCCCCGAGATGGAGGCCATGCCCTTCCACGCCTTCGCCTCCTGCATCCTCGTCTCCCACAGCTACCATCACCTGATCGACGTCGGCGTCCCCGTCGAAGTCGGCGGCCTTGTCGTGAAGCCCGGCGACCTCCTCCACGGCGACGAGCATGGCGTGACCAACATCCCCATCGAGGCCGCCCGCACCTTGCCCGAAGCCGCCCACCAAGTCGAGGAGCGCGAGCGCCGCATCATCGACTACTGCAAGTCGCCCGCGTTCAACCTCGACGACTTCCGCGAGATGACCGGCGGCCGCTGACCCTTCCGGAAAGCGCTTATGACGCACCCCCTCCGCTTCGGACTCGAGACCCTCACCGAAGGCGCGCCCTGGGACGAGATCCTCCGCGTCTGGCGCTTCGCCGACGACCTCGGCTTCGACAGCCTCTGGACCTCCGACCACGTCACGCCATCCATCCTCCCCGGCCCTGAACTCCCCGTCTTCGAGGGCTGGACCGCACTGGCCGCGCTCGCCGCCTCCATCCGGCGCGCCCGCTGCGGCGTGATGATCACCGGCAACGGCTACCGCAACCCTGCGCTCCTCGCCAAGATTGCCGTCACCGTCGACCACGTCAGCGGCGGCAGGCTGAACATGGGCATCGGCTCCGGCTGGCACCAGCCCGAGCACGAGATGTACGGCTTCGACTTTCCCGAGCCCGCCGAGCGGGTGCACCGCATGGGCGAGGCCGTCCAGATCATGCGCGCTCTCTGGACGGAGGACCGACCGTCATTCGAGGGCCGCTACTATCAAATCGAGGATGCTATCAGCGAGCCCAAGCCGGTCAACGGCAATATTCCCATCTGGATTGGCGGCGGCGGCGAGCAGCTCACCGCCCGCTACGTCGCCCGCTACGCCGACGCCTGGAACTTCATCGCCACTCCTGAAGACGCCGCCCGTAAGCTCGCCGTCCTCCGCCGCCACTGCGCGGCCGAGGGCCGCGACTACGACGCCATCGAAAAGACCCTCATGTTCCTCAACATCCACATGACCGGCGACCCCGCCGACGCCACTCGCTTCCTCGAACGGCGCCTCGAAGAACGGTCACGCTCCGCCATCGCCGACCGCCCCCTCGAAGACCTCCGCCGCACCCACATGGTCGGCACCCCCGCCGACATGACCTCCCTCATCCGCGAGCACATCGCCAACGGCTTCACCCACTTCGCCGTCCAGGTCATCCACCCCTACGACTACACCGCCATCGAACGCTTCTACAACGAAGTCGCCCTCCCCCTCAAACACGAACACAACCTCCCGTAGGGGCGCCTCTTGTGGGCGCCCGTCCCCTCCGACCTCCCCATCCCCTCCGGCCTCTTCTCCCCAGGGGAGAAAGATTGAGATGAGGGGCCCCTAAAGGCCGCCACAGGCCAACCGAACCCCACCACCCCATCCGCAGTACTCTTCCCTCCGGCCTTTCCCCCTCTTGGGGATGGTTGCGATGTAATCGCTACTGACTCCCCTTCCTCTTCGATGGGTATCGCCAGGGTGATGTCCAGGTTGTTCTCCCCGTCCACCGTGACCTCCTCCACGACCATACGGAGGACCTCCTTGCGTTGCTCGGGGCTCAGCTTGTCGAGACCCTCGCCAACCCCACTTGCCCATGCCAGCACCGCCTCCGTCAGCTCGCGCTTCTTGGCGCCGCTGGCCTCCCTCGCCCGGTGGTCGTCCACCTTTGCCCTCAGGCTCTCCAGCCGCTCGGTGATGAACTTCCGCTGAAGATCCAACTGATCTTCGGTGATCTTCCCCGCCACGTAGAGCCGGATGGCCCGGTCTTCCTCTATCTGGACGTTCCGAAGCTCGCGCTCCGTCTTGGCGATCTCCTCGGTGAAGCTGCCCTCCCGGTCGCCCAGAGCCTCGATGCCGGCGACGATCAGTGCAGGGTTCTGTAGCACCCGCCTGACCTCGCTCCAGACCAGGTCTTCCAGCCTTTCCGCTCTGATGTAGGGGCGCTCCCGGCAGCGCAGACGGCGGCTCAGACCGTGGCAATGGTAGTAGCGCAGCGGTGCGGCCGCCTCGTACCGATACAGCTTTCCGTTGCGCCGGTTCGTGGTATGCCCCTTGGCCTTCGACCTGAACCGCAGCCCGCACTCGGTGCACCTGAGAAGGTGCTGGAGCAAATAGGAGACCTTGGTGTTCCGCTTGGAGGTGGCCAGCCGCTGTTTCTTCAGCTGCTGCGCCCGCTCCCACGTCTCCTCGTCCACCAGCGGCGGGACCGCGACCCCGACCCACGTCTCCTCCGGTTGCGGAGTGATCCTCGTCCC
>DAOUKZ010000245.1:0-34051 GCA_034420775.1 Dehalococcoidia bacterium | reverse complement strand
AGCGGCGCGTCGGCCGAAGAAAGGCAAATGGAAAGCTGCTCGAACGTAATCGGCTCGCGGGCGAAGACGCGCGGCGAGCCGCGCCGCTGGATGATCTCCTCGATGATCCGGGGTTGCTCCTGGCCGCCGGCGGGCCTAGGGAACGACTTGAGCGGCACCGTGGGCCGCGACGGGGGAGGATCGCCGCGCGGCGGTGGGTCGCCCCGCCAAGCGGCGGCGTCTTCGGGCGCCGCCAGCGAGGAGGCGGCGTGCAACTCGCGAATCTTGGGGTAGTCGACCATCGTGCGGGAGAGCGGGGCGGTCTTGAGATCGAGGGGCGGCATGTCGGGCGCGGTCGACGGCGGGGCCGCGCCTTGGCCGACCGGAATGAGCGCGGCGGCACCCTCCCACTGGGGGTCGAGGCCCAGGAGCGCTTCGATGGGTTGGTCGGCGAAGCCGGCCACGACGCCGGCGCGCAGCTCCGACGCCGACGCGACGGCGAGAAGGTTTGCCAGCATGGTGCCGCTGTCCCAGCCCACGTGCCGGTAGGCCCGCGACTGGTACTTCCAGGAGTTGCGCCAATAGGTGCTGGCGAGGACGAGCGTCGCGGGCGCATCGGCGACCCAGGGGTGATGCCCCGACGCCTTGATCGCGACAGCGCGGTAGTCGCCGGAGCGCAGCCGCCGTAGGGCGAAGTCGTGGACGCCGAAGTGGTAGACGCCAGCGTCCAGCCCCTCGACGTCGCCGCAGACGAGATAGATATCGACGTGGTAGAGGGCGCCGGTGCAGGCGGCGGCGCGGAAGTAGAACTTGTGGTTGCCGTGGTCGTAGCTCTTGGTGATGCCGGCGGAGTAGTAGAAGAGCTTGGCGAGGTCGGCGAGGTTGGGCGCGCGGTCTGCTTCTGAAGCGCCAGCGGCGATGGCGTCGAGGGCCGGGACCGTCGAAGGGTAGAGGCCGCGGGGGAGCTCGATGGGGTCGAGGCCCTCGTAGACCTTGAACGGCATGGGCTGGTTCGCGAAGTCGAGGAAGTGCCGGTTGGTGCGGATGCTGACCGGCGAGTGCTTGGTGGCGGCGTGGTAGTCGAGGGCGGTGTGACCGGCGCGGTCTGCCGGTGCGGATTCGGGAGGAGGGGCCATGCGGCTCGCGATCCCGCCGCGTCTAGGACGCCCGGCGGCTGAAGATGCCGAAGGAGCTGGTGAAGCCGTGGAGGAAGGTGCTCGACCCCACGGGGCCGATCTCGCCGTTGCAGAAGAAGCCGCCGAGCGGGATGTCGCCGACCTTGCCGCGGAAGAGGCCGGTATCGTGGTCGGGCTTGCCGAAAAGGTGCTGGCCGCGTCCGAGACAGGAGAAGAGCAGCGCACCCGAGCCCGGCGCGCCCTGATGCGCTTCGGCGTGGGCGCCGAGCATGGTGTCGAGGTCCTCGGCGGCGCTCACCGAGTCGCGGACGTGGAACTGCACGACCTGCCCCTCGCGCAGCATCTCGCCGATGGCGAGGCCGTTACTCTCGCGCTGGATTCCCATGACGTTGCGAATGAGGAAGTCGCCCTGGGCGAACTCCGTCTTCAGGGGATCCATCACGACGCCCAGGTGGAGGGCGGAGTTGATGAGGCGCCGGTCGCGGTCGTCCGCGCTCTCGAACTCTCGGCGGAGCACCTGCATGGGCTGCTCCTCGTCGAGCTCGAGGAGGATGTTTCCCTGCGCCTTGGTGACGACGTGGGTGCTGCCGATGGGGCGGCACCCCTGGGCGACGATGGTGTCGACCTGGATGTCGCCGGAGAGGGCGACGCCGACGGCGCCGCCCCGGTGGAGGTTCTCGTTCAGGAAGAGGGCGTTGCGTCCCGGTCCCTGGCCTCCGCTGGCGAGCCCGCCGATCTTGACCGCCGACGGGAAGGCGTAGTCGAGACCGGCGATCAGAGAGTCGGTGCGGAGCGAGAAGGGGTCGGCGAGCAGGACGAAGTGCGGCTCGTCGCCGGCAGAGACGCCGACGGCGGCCTCCCATGCGGCGGGGCCGGCGTCGGGATCGGGGAGGCGTTCGTCCTGGATGGCGAAGGGGGTGAGCTCGACGCCGGGCAGCGAGGCCGTGGTCAGGGAGAAGCCGGTGCGGTCCTCGACCTCACGGCCGCCGCCGATGACTCCTCCTCCCGAGCAGCCGACTAGGGTCTTGGGCCGAAGGCCCTCGCGCAGCAGGGCGGCGACCTGGTCGAAGTCGGGCGCGTGGTGCGGGGAGACGAAGACGACGGCGAGGTCGGGGGGCTCGCCGGCTAAGTCGGCCCGCGCGTTCCCGACGACTTCGGAGATGGCGTCCTTGACGTCAAACTCCTCGGAAACGCTGGAACTCCATTTCATCGAGACTGCCTCGGCCCGCCGGAGATCGGGACAAACGCATTATGAAACCACCTGAAGAGGGGCGCAACTTCGCAGCCTTAGGCAAGCGCGACGGCGGCCTCGCCGGATACGACCTCGTCCGCGCCGTTCTTGACGATGGAGACGGCGATGACCGCCTCGCCGCCGGAGTCGTTTGAAACGACGGAGCTTACGGCGCCGCGGACGGTGAGCTCGTCGCCGGCGAAGGCGGGAGCGTGGTTGCGGAGGGCGATCCGCTTCACCGCCATCGCGTCGCCCGACCAGGCGGTAAGCATCCGGACGAGGTAGCCGGTCATGAGCGGGCCGGTGACGAGGACGTCGTCGTAGCCTTCGGAGCGCGCCCACTCCTTGTCGTAGTGCACGCGGTGCGGCGTCCAGAAGGCGACGCCGAAGAGAAAGATGGAGACGTTGGTCGGGGTGACGGTGAGCGGCGGGAGATCGTCGCCGACGTTGACGTCGCCGCGGGAGCGGAGCGCGGTCATGGTGCTAACTCCGCCTGAAGGGCTTGCGCGATGGTGGGGTAGTCGAAGGTGAAGCCGAGCGCATCGAGCCGCTTGGGGAGGACTCGGGTGCCGGCGAGGATCGTCTCGACGGCCATCTGTCCGAAGGCGAGCCGGACGGCGAAGGCCGGCGCGGGGAGGAGGGTGGGACGCCGCAGCGCTCGCCCCAGGGCCTTGGCGAACTCGGCGTTGGTGACGGGGTTCGGGGCGACGGCGTTGAAGGCGCCGTCGATGGATGCGTTGTCGAGGGCGAAGCGGACGGACTTCACGGCGTCGTCGAGGTGGACCCAGCTCAGCCACTGGCGGCCGCTTCCGATCGGCCCACCAAGACCGAGGCGGAAGAGGGGGATGAGCCGGGACAGGGGGTCGCTTCTTCGGCAGATCGCAACGCCGAAGCGGGCGCAGGCGACGCGGAGGCCCCTGGCCCTGGCGGGCTCGAGGGAGGCTTCCCAGTCGGCGGTGAGGTCGGCGAGGAAGCCCTCGCCCCTGCCGCTCTCCTCGTCGAGCACCGTGTCGCCGCGGTGGCCGTAGATGCCGAGAGCGGAGGCGGAGATGAGCACCGGAGGCGGATCGTCCATGGATGCGATGGTCTCGGCGAGGAGCTTGCCGGAGTCGATGCGCGCGGCGCGCAGGGCCGCCTTGCGGGCGGCGGACCAGCGTTTGGCGGCGATGCTGAGGCCGGAGAGGTGGACGACGGCATCGACGCCGGCGAGCGCGGTTGGGTCGAGCTCGCCGTTGGCCGGGTCCCAGAAGGCGGCTCCATCGCCGACGGTCTGCGGGTCGCGGACGAGCCGCAAGACCTCGACGCCGGATTGGGCGAGCGACGCGGTGAGGGCGCCGCCGATGAGCCCGTTCGAGCCGGTGACCGCGACCCTCACGCCGCCTACCTGATCCGGTAGCCGCCGTCGACGTTGATCGACTGGGCGTGGATGTTGCGGGCGCGCTCGGAGCAGAGGAAGACGACGAGGTCGCCGATGTCCTCCGGCGTCTGCCCGCGCCCCATCGGGACGCGGGAGACGGCGCGGCTGTAGATTTCGGCGTCGCCAAGGTCTTCGGGGGTCTCGCCGCGGACGCGGCCGATGTCGTAGATGCCGCTCATCATGTCGGTCATGAGGAGACCGGGAAGAATGGCGTTGACGTTGATGCCGTGGCGCCCCAGCTTGAGTGCGAGTCCCTGGGTGTAGTTGATGTCGGCGGCCTTGCTGACGCAGTAGTGGGTGAGGGTCGGGCTGCCCTGGATGCCGCCGATGGAGGCGATGTTGACGATCTTGCCGAAGCCACGCTCGATCATGTGGTCGGCGACGGCCTCGGAGCAGAAGACCCGGGACATCAGGTTGACGCGGAGCACGGCCTCCCAGTCTTCATCGCTGGGCTGGGAGCGGGTCTGCCAGCCGGGCGCGCCGACGACGCCGGCGTTGTTGACGAGGATGTCGATCTTGCCCATCTCGGCTTTGGCGGCGGCGATGAGCTGGTCGGCGCCGGCGCGGGCGCCCACGTCGGCCTCGACGGCTAGGGAGCGGCGTCCGAGGGCGCGGACCTCCTCGGCGACGGACTCGGCGTTGGAGGGGTCGAGGTCGCCGATGACGACGTCGGCGCCGGCTTCGGCCAACTTGAGGGCGATGCCGCGCCCGATGCCGCGTCCGGCGCCGGTGACCGTCGCGGAGAGACCTTGCAGCTCCATGGATAGCTCCTTCGGGATGGATGGCTCCATCACTGAGTGGGTAGCGTAGCAGGGGTGTGGCAGGGCGTCATCTTCGGGAGCCCGGGCTGCGTGACGTAAGGAGGCGGGCTTCGACGACCGTAGGCGGTTGTCAGGGGCCCCTCATCTCAATCTTCTCCCCAAGGGAGAAGAGGCAAGACGTCCCCGCCGGCGCGCCGGCGGCGCGCGCCCTCCCTCAGTCCCTCCCCTAAAAGGAGGGAGGCTTTAGGGTTCTTCCGTCAGCCCCTCCCATAAAGGGAGAGATTAGGGTTCTTGCCTGCTGAGAGGGTTGGTGGACGCCCCGCCCAGGGGTCGTCTACCGGCTGGTGAAGCGCCAAGAGGCGATCTTGAGGGCGGGGACGCGGTTGACGGAGAAGAACTCGCGTACGAGCTTGGTGCCGGCGGCGATGGCGTCGACGCGGTTGAGAGCTTCGAGGTAGCTCTCGGTAAAGCGGAGGTCGCGGACGGGGCCTACGACCTCGCCGTCCTCGATGAGGAAGACGCCGTCCCGGGTCATGCCCGTCATGTGGACGGTGAGAGGGTGCACCACACGGGTGTACCAGAACCGGGTGATGAGGAGTCCGCGCCGGACGGAGGCGACGAGCTCGTCTCTGGAGGCGTCGCCGGGGGCGAGGAACATGTTCCGGGGCACGGGGCCCATGGCGTAGCGGGCGGGCAAGGCGTGGCCGGTCGGTTCGGCGCCGGCCTTGGTGGCGGTGTGGCGATCATGGACGGGGGAGACGGCGACGCCGTCGCGCACGAGGTCGATGCGCCGGGCCGGGGCCCCCTCGGAGTCGAAGGGGCGCGGGATGCCGGTGGGGTCGAGCGGGTCGTCCCAGATGGAGACGTTCGGGCCCATGACGGCCTCGCCGAGCTTGCCGGACATGAAGCTGCGTCCCTCCTCGACGGCTTGGCCGCCGAATCCGACGTAGCCGAGGAAGTCGAGCATGTCGCTGACGGCGGACTCTTCGAGGACGACCTCGTAGTCGCCGGGGGGCAAGGACTTGGGGGCGCGGCCCGCGACGGCCTTCGCCGCGGCCTCGCCGGCGACGGCCTCGGCGTCGATCTCGCCGACCCGCGTGGAGAGCCGGCCTGCGTGGCCTGAGGCATCGTCGTCCATGAGGACGGCCATTAGGTCGGCGCTGGTGCCGGAGTGGAAGACGAAGAGCCCCTCCGAGTTGGCGACGGCGGCGCCGTGGGCGCCGGTGCGGAAGGCGCCGGCGGCGGTGAGACCCACGTCCGCCGCCTTCCCGGTGATCGTGCGGACCTCGGCGGCGCGCTGCATGGGGCCGTACTCGACGGTATCGACGTCGTAGCCGCCGACGGAGGGCGGCGTGGCCGGTGTAGGCAGTGGGAGGTAGCGGTCGGAGTCGGGCAGGGTCTGCGCGATCGTCTGGGCCTGTTGGGCGGCTTTCTCGACGCCGCCGTCGCTGAGGTCGTTGGTGGCGGCCTCGCCCCAGCGCCGGCCCACGCCGACGCGCACGGAGAGGGCGGCGCTCCGCTCGGTGACGTTCTGGTGGACCTCGTTGTTGGAGAACCGGGTCAGTGAGTCGTCGGTGAACCGGACCGAGACCTCAGTGGGGCAGCCACCGGAGGCGGCGAAAGCGAGGTCGGCGAGGCGCTTGGCGTCGGACTCCATGGTCATGGCGCTTGTATCGCGGGGCGGCGGTCCAGGCGAAGCCCGGAGCGCGCCTGACGGCGCGTGCCCTCTCTCAATCTCCCCCGGAGGGGGAGAGGCCGGAGGGCGGCGAGGCGAGGCCGAAAAGAGGCGCCACCCGCGAGGGTGGCGCTGTGCGAGATTGCTGGTTGGCGGCGCCGGAAGCGCCGCCAAGTTCGGATGCGGTTAGCCCTTCTTCAGAAGCGGCAGACCGGTGCGTTCGTTTTCCACGACCACGTAACCTGACGGCAGGGCGTCGATGGCGTTCGAGCCAGCAGTGCCTGCGAAGTAGAAGATCGTCTGCTGCTGCCCGCCCTTCAGTGTGACGTCCTTGGAGTGGAGGTAGTAGGTCTTCCCTGATTTCTTGCTCACAGTGCTGTAGGCCATTTAGCCCCCCTCGTAGGCTTCATGAGTCTCCTAGGACTCAAGTTGACCGTAATCCTAGCATACCCTGTCTATACCCGTAAATCGCCGATTTATGACGACCAGCGCGGTGTATGGGGCCTCCTCATTCAACAGAAGGCGACTTCTGTTGCCTTCGACGGCCCTAGACGATGAGCGCCGCGGGGATTTCGAGCAGGCGGCGTACCTCGGCGAGGAATTCCGCCCCCTGCGCACCGTCGGCGACGCGGTGGTCGAGCGAAAGCGTGATGCGCATAAGGTCGGCAACTTGCACTTCGCCATCCCGGACGACGGGCGTCGGGGTCACCGCTCCGACGGCCAGGGCCGCCGCCTGTGGCGGGGTGATGATTGCGGTGAACTCCTCGACGCCGTACATTCCCAGGTTGGTGACGTTGAAGGTCGCGCCGGTGTACTCCTCGGCGGAGAGCTTGCCGTCCCGGGCGCGCGCCACCAATGCCTTCGTCGCCTGGGCGATGGCGCGGAGGGTCAGTGTGTCGGCGTCGAGGATGGCCGGCGCGACGAGGCCCGTTTCCAGGGCGATCGCCATGCCGATGTTGATCCGCTGCTTCACGTCGATGCCGGCATCGGTGTAGCTGGCGTTCATCAACGGATGTTTCACCAAGGCCATGGCGCAGGCCTTCAGCACCATGTCATTGAAGCTGATCTTCTCGTCGGGTAGGGCCGCGTTGAGCTGCGTTCGAAGACGGGCGGCGCCGGTCATGTCAACGGCGGCGGTGAGATAGACGTGGGGGATGTTCTGCTTACTGAACGACATGCTCCGCGCGATGGCGTCGCGCATCTTGCTGAGGGCGACGACCTCGCCGCGCTTGGGCCCGGCGGCGGGCGCCGAGACGACGGGCGCTGCCGGGGCGGGCGTGGCGGGAGCCGCTTCCGGCGCCTTTGCGGCTCCGGCGGCGAAATCAGTGACGTCCTTCTTGGTCACGCGGCCGTTAGGGCCGGTGCCGGGGACGGCGGCGATGTCGATGCCGAGCTTCTGCGCCTCGCGCTTGGCAAGGGGAGAGGCCTTCACCTCTCCCCGGGCGGCGGGGACAGGGGCGGGCGCTGACGGCGCCGCGGCCGGTGGGGGCGATGCGGCGGGGGCCTTCGCAGGGGCCGTCTTTGGGGCCGGACGCTTCTCGAGTTTCTCGTCGGACCCGGCGATCACGGCGATGATCTCGCCGACGGGGACGGTGGTGCCTTCGCCGATGAGGGTCTGCCGGAGGACGCCGGAGTCGAAGGCTTCGATTTCGACGACCGCCTTGTCGGTCTCGATTTCGGCGATGATGTCGCCCGACGCGACTTCGTCGCCTTCCCGTTTGATCCAACGCACGAGGGTTCCTTCCTTCATGTCGAAACCCATCTGCGGCATGATGACGTCGGTGGCCATGCTTACGGCTCCTACCGCCTCCGTGGAGGCGTACTACATGATTGAGTGGACGGCGTCCACGACGCGCCGGGCGTCGGGGATCGCCGCCGATTCGAGCGTCTTGTTGTACGGCATGGGAACTTCTACGCCAGCGACCCGCACCACCGGGGCATCGAGGGAATCGAAGGCATCGGTCATGATCGAGGCGGTGACCTCCGCGCCGAAGCCGCCGCTCTTCCAGCCCTCTTCGACGACGACGGCGCGATTCGTCTTCATGACGGAATCGGCGACCGTCGCCGTGTCCAAAGGACGAAGGGAGCGGAGGTCGACGACTTCGGCATCGACACCCTCGGCCGCGAGCATTTCGGCTGCTTCCAGCGCGATGGGAACCATGCGGAGGTAGGCGACGATCGTGACGTCGGCGCCGGGGCGCTTGACGTCGGCTGCGCCGAAGGGAACGGTGTACTCCTTGTCGGGCACGGGGCCCTTTGCGCCGTAGAGGAGGGAGTGTTCGACGAAGATCACGGGGTCGTTCTCGGCGAGGGCTGTCTTGAGCATGCCGCGGGCGTCGTAGGGAGTCGCGGGAGCGACGACCTTGAGGCCGGGGACGTTGGCGTACCAGTTCTCGAGGTTCTGGGAGTGCGTCGCGGCGAGCTGGGCGCCCCCGCCGCTGACCGTCCGGATGATGAGGGGGACGGAAAGCTGCCCGCCCGACATGTAGCGGAGCTTGGCCGCCACGTTCACGATCTGGTCGGAGGCGAGCAGGCTGAAGTTGATCGTCATGAGCTCGACGATGGGGCGCATCCCGGCCAAGGCAGCGCCGATGCCCGCACCAACGAGCACTGATTCGGCGATCGGCGAGTCCTTAACGCGGTCCTCGCCGAACTCGTGGACGAGGCCCTTGGTCACGCCATAGGCGCCGCCGTAGAAGCCGATGTCCTCGCCCATGAGAAAGACGCGCTCGTCGTTGATGAGCGCCTCGCGCAGCGTCTCCCGTATGGCGTCCCGGTAGGTTAGGTCGGGCACCGCCCTGGCTCCTTTTCCGCGCCCGCCGAGCTAGCCGGCGTGGATGTCGCGGTACAGCTCATCCATGTCCGGTTCCGGGCTTTCGTTGGCGAAGGCGACCGCCGCGTTGACTTCCTCCTCGACGTCCGCCTTGATCGCGTCGATCTCGCCCTGGGAGGCCATGCCGCTGTCAAGCAGCTCTGCCCCGAACCGTGTGATGGGGTCCTTCTTCTTCCAGACCTCTTCCTCCTCCTTGTCGCGGTAGGCGACGGGGTCGGCCATGGAGTGGCCGCGGAAGCGGTAGGTGATGGCTTCGAGGAAGAACGGTCCGCCGCCGCCCCGGGTGTACTCGACGGCTCGTCCCATGGCTTCGTAGACGGCGAGCACGTCCATGCCGTCGACGCGCTCGCTGGGGATTGCGAAGGCGTCGGCGAGGCGGTGCATTGATCGGCCGGCATGGGCGCGCTCGACGCGGGTGCCCATGCCGAAGCCGTTGTTCTCGAGGAGGAAGATGACGGGCAGGTCCCAGAGAGCGGCGAGGTTGAAGGACTCGTGGAACTCGCCCTCGTTGACCGCGCCGTCGCCGAAGATGCAGAGGCAGAGGCGGTCTTCCTTCTTGCCGGCGAGCGCGAGGCCAGTGGCGACGGGCATCATGCCGCCGACGATGGCGTAGCCGCCGAGGAACCCCTTCGAGGCGTCGAAGAGGTGCATCGAGCCGCCCTTGCCCTTGCTGGTGCCGGTGGCGCGTCCGAAGAGCTCCGCCATGAGGCGCTTGGTGTCGAGGCCGCGGGCGATGGCGTGGCCGTGCTCGCGGTAGTGGCTGACGATGTAGTCCTGGGGCTGGAGGCGTGCGAAGGCCCCGGCGGCAATGGCCTCCTCGCCGATGTAGAGGTGGAGGAAGCCGCCGATCTTGGCCCGCCCGTACCACTCGGCGCATCGCTCTTCGAAGCGCCGGATGAGCGTCATGGTCCGGTAGAAGTCGAGGGCAAGATCTTTGCTTACGGATTTCTCTTCCAGTGTTGTCACCATGTCCCGGCCTCCGCGGGATGCCGGCCTCGGGGGCCGGCTCGTCGTCGCTGACTAGATGTGGATCGGTGATCCGGCCACGGCCAGCGACGCCTCCATAACGGCTTCCGACATCGAGGGGTGGGCGTGGACGGCGCGCCCAAGCTCGAGGCTGGAGCCTTCCAGCAGCTTGATCATCGATACCTCGGGCAGCATCTCGGTCACGTCGTGTCCGAGCATGTGCGCGCCGAGCACCTCACCGTCCTCGGCGGCGACGATCTTAATGAAACCGGCGGTCGCCCCAGAGGCGACCGCCTTGCCGTTTGCCGTGAAGGGAAACTTCCCTACGCGGACGGTAAAGCCCTGCTCCTCCGCCTGCGCCTCGGTGAGGCCGAAGCTGGCCGCCTGGGGCTGGCAATAGGTGGCGCGGGGCATGTTCTCGTAGACGATGGGCTCTACGTCGTGACCGGCGATGTCCTCGGCGGCGGCGATGCCCATGTGCTGCGCGACGTGGGCCAAGGCCAGCTTGCCGGTGACGTCGCCGATGGCGTAGACGCCGGGAGCGGTGGTGCGCATTTGGTCGTCGATCTCGATCCAGCCGCCGCGGGCCAGCGTGACGCCGGCCTCTTCGAGACCGAGCCCTTCGGTGTTCGGGGTGATGCCGACGCCGAGGAGCACCTTCTCAGCCTCGACCACGCCGGCTGAGCCGTTCTCGCCTAGGGAGAGCCGAATGACGCCGCCGTCGTGCTCCGCCGACTCGACGGGCACGCCGGTCTTGACGGCGATCTTCAGCTTCTTCAGCTCGCGGGCGAGCCCTTGGCCCACCTCGGCGTCCTCGGTGGGGAGGCAGCGGTCGAGGGCCTCGATGACGGTGACCTCGACGCCGTAGGCGCGGTAGAAGTAGGCGAACTCCAGCCCCACCGGGCCGGCGCCGACGACGGCGATGGACTTCGGGGGCTCGCGAAGCTCCAGCGCCTCGCGGCTGGTGATCACGCGCTCGCCGTCGGGGGCTAGCGAGGGCAGTCCGCGCGCCCGCGCCCCGGTGGCGACGATGACGGCCTTGGCGTCGAGGCGTTCGCCGCCGGGATCGACAAGGACGGCGTTGGGGCCGTCGAGGCGGGCGCAGCCCTGGATGAGGTCGATCTCGTTCTTCTTGAGGAGGAAGAGAACGCCCTTGGTCATCTGGTCGACGACGCGGCGGCTGCGGTCGATCGCGGCGCCCATGTCGTAGGAGGCGTTGTCGACGCCGATGCCGTAGTCGGAAGCGTTGCGGACGAGGTTGACGACTTCGGCGTTGCGGAGGAGCGCCTTGCTGGGGATGCAGCCCCAGTTGAGGCAGACGCCGCCGACCTGGTCGCGCTCGACGACGGCGGTCTTGAGTCCGAGCTGCGCGGCGCGGATCGCGGCGACGTAGCCGCCGGGGCCGCCGCCGATTACGACTACGTCATACGCTTCCGGCAAGTAGCTCCCTCCGCCGCTGTTCGGGGGCGGCCGTGTGCTCGTGGGCGTGGTACGAGCTTCGCACCAGCGGGCCGGACTCGACGTGGGCGAAGCCCATTGCGAGGCCGGCGGCCTTGAGCTCGTCGAATTCCTCGGGCCGGTAGAACCGGTCGATCTTGATGTGCTTGTCGGTGGGGCGCAGGTACTGGCCGATGGTGAGCACGTCGACGTCCGCTTCACGGAGGTCGGCCATCGTTTGGATGATCTCGTCCTTGGACTCGCCCATGCCGGCGATGACGCCGGACTTGGTCGTCATGTCGGGCGCCCAATCCCGGACCTGGGCGAGGAGCTCGATGGAGCGCCGGTAGTCCCCCTTCGGACGCACCCGGGGGAAGAGACGCTCCACGCTCTCGATGTTGTGATTGAGGATGTCGGGCTGCTCGTCGACGACGGCCCGCAGGGCGTCGCCCTGGTAGTCGGGGATGAGGACTTCAACGCGGCAGCCGGGGGCGCGCTCGCGGATGCGGCGGATGGTCTCGACGTAGACCGAGGCGCCGCCGTCGTCGAGGTCGTCGCGGTTGACGGAGGTGACGACGGCGTGGCGCAGGCCCATCGCCTCGACGGCGGAGGCGACGCGAAGCGGCTCCAGAGGGTCGAGGGAGAGAGGCTTGCCGCTGGTGACGGCGCAGTAGGCGCAGGCGCGGGTGCAGATGTCGCCGAGGATGAGGAAGGTGGCCGCGCCGTTCTCCCAGCACTCACCGATGTTGGGGCAGCGGGCCTCTTCGCAGATGGTGTGCAGCCGGCGCTCCCGCATGACGCCCACGATGCGCCGGTAGTTTTCGCCTCCGGGGAAGCGGACTTTGAACCAAGGCGGAAGCCTACGCTCGGTCACGTGCTTGGCGCCTCCTCCAAACGCGACAGGGCTAGGGCTGGGTGTACCCGTTGGCCCGAGTATAGCACTTTGGGCCGTTCCGACCGGTTTGGGGCCCTCCGCGGTCAGCCTTCGCGGAGCCGAATGTAGCCGATCAGCTCGGGGTGGACGCGCTCGATCTCGGCGAGCATGCCGCGAGCGATGTCCTGGATCGTGAAGTGGGCTTCCTTGGCGCTGCGCAGCTTCAGCAGGTGGAAGCACTCCCGGAGGTTGATCTTCACCAGCAGGCGCCGGTTGTGGGCGTGGGTGACGACGTACTGCGCGGCGTGCGGGTCAACCTCCGCTACCGCGGCATAGGCCTCGGCCGAGGCCGCCATCGCCGCCTCGAACTCGTCGACGGCCCCGGCGTCGGCGACGACGAAGGGGACGACGTAGCCGAGGTCGGGCGTGAGCGGCTGCGGCAGGTAGGTCTGCATGCGGTGGCGCTTGTACTCCCGGTAGGCCCCGTAGTCCATGGTGAGCTCGAAGAGGTATTCGATCATCTCCAGGTCGCGCAGGGGTGGATCGAAGGGGCCGAGGCCGTCGAGGGCGTCGTCGAAGAGCGCCCGGCGATCCTCCGGGCCCAAGAGGGCGGCGCGCTTGCGCGCCTCGGCGTAGGAGAGTCCCGAGTTGGAGAAGAGGAGCGAGGTGACCAGCTTGTCCTGGGCCCCCGGGGTGTACTCGACGAGCTTCGCCTCGACGGGGCGGTCGTGGAGCGGGGGGCTTTGCTCCGGCGTGTCCGCCCTGGCGGCGAGCGCCCGGCGGGCGGTGGTGAGGTACTCGCTGGCGTCGGCGTACTTGATCAAGGTCGGTGCGATGGCGCGGCCCTGGTCCTTGAGCACGGCGCCGAGGTCGCGGGCCTCGGCCAGCTCGGAGGAAAGGAGCTTGCTGATGGCGTGCTCCATCGAGCGGGCGTTGAGGGTGACGCCCACGTTGGTCAGCGTCGCCGCGGGGAGGGTGAAGCGGCAGTGGTCGGTGGCAATACGGCGCAGGCGCAGGCGGTAGCCGCCGTCCCGTTCGTTCTCGCGCTGGGGGTGCTCCGTCCGCAGCCACTCCAGGGTGCGCTCGATGAGTGCATGGTAGGCGTCGAAGAGCCGGTCGCAGGCCGCGGTGTACACGCTTTCTATGGCGTGGCCGCGGACCTCGGCGGGGACGAAGTAGCTGCCGCGGTCGAGGACCTGGTAGCGGGACGACTTCTCGGTGTAGGAGGCGAGACGGTTGTCTTCGAGGTCGTCGCAGACGAGCCGCGACAGGTCCTCGACGGCCATGTGGATGACGGCGTGCTCGGCGACGGAGGCGTGGCCGTAGCCGACGACCCATTTTTCGTTGAAGTCGGCGGCCTTTGTCTCGGAGACGACGCGGCTGATCTCGTCGAATGGCTGGGGGCTCCGCGAGGTCATCGCGAAGGTGACCGCGATCTGCTCCTGGCTGAGGTCTCGCGGGTCCAGGGGATAGACGCGCATAGGCCGTGTGGTGTGGGAGGTGGTGGTCACGCCGGGCATTGTAGCGCCCGTGCGCTCGGCGGGGGAAGATGCCGGCGACACCCGCGGGTCGTCGCTTGCGGCGGGCCGTATACTTGGCCCACTTTCGTCCGCCGCGCGGCGTAGCTGAAGTGGGCGCGGCGCGCCAAGGCCGCCGATGCTCGACCCACCGACCGCTGAGACGCCCCTGTCCGGGGTCACCGTCCTTGACCTCAGCCAGGGGATCGCGGGCGGCTACTGCACCAAGCTGCTCGCCGACCACGGGGCCGACGTCATCAAGATCGAGCCCCCGTGCGGCGACGCGCAGCGGGCCGCGCCGCCGTTCCATCGGGACGACGCCCACCCTGAGAAGAGCGGGTCGTTCCTACATCTCAACACGAACAAGCGCAGCGTGACGTTGGACGTCGCGTCGCGGGCTGGGCGGAAGATCGTGCCGGCGCTGGCGGAACAAGCCGCGGTGGTGGTCGAGAGCTTCGCTCCCGCGGAGAGCGAGCCGCTGGGGCTGAGCTACGCGAGCTTGTCTGAACGCCGTCCCGACCTTGTCATCGTCTCGATCACCGGCTTCGGACGGAGCGGGCCGTACCGGGACCTGAAGACGTCGGAGATCGTCACCTACGCCATGGGCGGGCCGATGCACGCGACGGGGCTCCCCGACCGCGAGCCGATGAAGCTGGGGGAGAACGTCCTGCAATACCACGCGGGGGCCTGCGCGGCGAGCGCGGCGATGATCGCGCTGTGGAAGGCGGAGATGACGGGCGAGGGCGACCACGTGGAGTTGTCCCAGTTCCGCGCCCAGGCCGCCAATCAAGACCGGCGCACGACGATGCTGGTGGGATACCAGTACACGGGCGAGGACAACCTGCGCAAGATCGGGAGCTCCGTACCAGGGACGGGTGTGCGCATCTGCGGCGACGGCTACGTGCATTTCATGGCGGGCGAGGGGAAGATCGCCGACGTCGCGCGCATGATGGGGCAGCCCGAGCTTCTGGACGACCCTCGCTTCGCCACGGCTACGGCGCGGGCGAGGCCCACCGCGTCGGACGAGTTCGACGAGCATCTGCTGCCCTTCACGCTGCAATACTCGAAGCGCGAGCTCTTCCAGTTGGCGCAGGCGAACCTGATTCCGTCGGGGCCGCTGTACGACTCCTCGGACCTGGTCGGCGATCCGGTGTTCGAGCAGCGAGGGATGTGGGAGAAGGTGACCCATCCCGCTGCGGGCCCGCTGACGCAGGTAGGACGTCCCTTCATCATGCATGGCAGCCCGCGACGGCCCATGCGGCCCGCGCCGCTTCTGGGCGAGCACACCGCGGAGGTGCTGTGCGGCCGGCTCGGGCTCGCCTCCGAGGAGCTGGCGGCGCTGCGCCGCGAGGGGGTGGTGTAAGTGGCGCTCCCCTTGGAAGGGATCCGCGTGCTCGACCTCACCATCGTATGGGCGGGGCCGCACGCCACGATGCTGCTCGCCGACTGGGGCGCCGAGGTCATCCGCATCGAGTCGACCCAGGTGATGCAGCCGAATACGCGGGGCCGCCTGGCCCATCCGCCGCCGGACCTGCCCCGGCTACGCAAGGACTGGGGCTTCGCCTATCCCGATTGGGAGCCGGGGGAGAACTCGTGGAACCGGTACCCCATCTTCCAGAGCCACGCGCGGAACAAGAAGAGCATGACGGTGGACATGCTCCGGCCGGAGGGCCGCGACGTCGCCTACGACCTCTTCCGCACCGCCGACATCTTCATCGAGAACAACGTGCCGAGCACCATCGAGAAGCTCGGCCTCACCTACGAGGAGCTTCGGAAGGTCCGCCCCGACCTCATCGCGGTGCGCATGCCCGCCTACGGCCTCGACGGCCCCTACAAGCACTACCGCTCGTTCGGGGTGCAGGTGGAGTCCACCGCGGGGCACACGCTAGTGCGCGGCTACCCCGACGAGGACTACTCGACCATCGACCAGACGTACCTGGGCGACGGCGCGGCGGGAGCGTCGGGGGCCTTCGCGGCGGTCATGGCCCTGCGCCACCGCATGCGGACGGGCAAGGGCCAGATGGTGGAGTGCTCCCTGGGCGAGAACTTCGTCCCGTACCTCGGCGAGTCGATCATGGACTGGACGATGAACGGCCGCGTCCACTCGACGCTGGGGAACCGGCGCCCGGACGGCGCGCCGCAGGGCGCCTACCCGTGCGCGGGCGACGACAACTGGGTGGCGCTCTCGGTGACGTCCGATAGGGAGTGGGCGGGTCTATGCGAGGCGATGGGGGCACCGGAGCTGCGCCGCGATCCGCGATTCTCCAGCGTCCTGGCCCGCTTCAAGCACCACGACGCGTTGGACGAGCGAATCGCTGAGTGGTCGTCGGGACTGAGCGCGTCGGAGGCGGCGGCGGCCTTGCAGACCCACGGCGTGCCGGCGGGGCCGGTGCTGCGCGACTCCGAGATGTACGCCGACCCGCAGCTCGCCCACGACGGCTTCTTCAAGCGCTTCGAGCACGCCGACGCCGGGACGCACGACTATCCGGGCTTGATGTGGATGATGGACCGGACGCCCAACGATCTCCGGACGCCGCCGGTGCGTCTCGGTGAACATAACGACTACGTCTACGGCGAGTTGCTTGCCTATCCGGCGGAGCGCCGCGCCGCCCTGGAACGGGACGGCCACATCGGGACGCGGTACGCCGCGCATATCCCTTGACGGGACGCGACAAGGCCGCCGAGAAATCCTATAATCTCCATGCCCCGCTCGATGGTGAGCTTGGAAGCCGGGCGGGCCTAACTGGAGACGCGATGTCCGAGCGATATGAACGCGAAATCGAAGAGATCATGGGGGAGGCGGGCGACCTCCGCCCCCGGCGTCCCCTGCGCGAACACTTCAAGGACGCGCAGGCGCGCGTCGGCCAGTCGCTGCGCCTGGAGGCCGGGAACTGGCTCCGTTGGCTCACCCCGAAGAGGGTCGGCGGACTTGGCGCCATCCTGCTGATCGCTTCGTTGTTCGCGCGGAGCCCGGCGGTCATCGGCTCCGCGATCGGGCTGCTGCTCTTCGCCTACCTGCTCCACATCGCGAGAGGCAGCACGTCGTTTGAGGAGCAGACCGGCTACCAGAAGAGCTGGCGCGGCGAGCCGGTCCAGTACTCGGACAACGACGGCGCCGACTGGCGCGGGCGCTTCCGCCGGCTGTTCGGCAGGAAGAAGTAGGGCCCGGGGCCGCACGACCCCAACGCTACTCCGCCATCTGCTCCAAGCGGTCGATCGTGGCGTCGAGCATCGCCTGACCGTCGGCCGCGGTTACCTTGCCCCGCGCGGCCTTGAGCTGGCCGGCGATGTTCAGGCAGAAGCCGCGCCATTCCTCGAAGGTGCCGCCGACGGGCGCCGCGACGCCGGCCTCGAGCATCTTCGCCTGACTCTCCAACGCCTCGGCGCGGCGCGGGTCGCTCAACTCGAGCATGTCCACGAGGTGGAGCAGCCCTTCCTCGAAGTGCTCGGGGTCCTCGAAGACGAAGTCGGTCTCGTTCGGCATGACGTCACCCGCCGCTCGGGGGTGGGAGAACTGGCGGTGCGCCAAGTCTAGCACGCCTCCCGGTAGCGCGTAGGGGTCAATCGACGGTGTGAACGTCGAAGGCGGCTCCGGCCTTCGCTAGACGCGCGGCGGCGATCTCGACGGCGGCGGGGCTGAGGTCGCAGCCCACCCACCGGCGCCCCAGGCCCTCGGCGGCGGCGAGCGCCGTCCCCGCGCCGCAGAAGAAGTCGGCGACGAGCCCGCCGGGAGGCGAGGCGGCCTCGACGATGCGGCGCAGGAGCCGCTCCGGCTTCTGGGTGGGGTAGTCGGTGCGCTCGGCGGCGGGGGCGTGCATCATGTCGGGGATGTCGGACCAGACGTCGCCCAGCGGGCGGCGGTCGACGACGAGGCCGTCCTCTTCCGCTAGGTGGTATTTCACGCGGGCGCGCCCCGTCCGTGTTCTATGCACGCGGCCCTCGGCCTCGAGGCGCGCAATGCTCTCGTCGGTGTAGTCGCCGCGGGGCGCGGTCTTGAACCAGCGGCCGTCGTCGCTGCGGCGGTAGCCCCGCGCCCGCGCCGCTTTCGGACTGAGGCGCTCTTCGACCTGCGGGGTCGTGAACCGCGTCGCCGGGGACTTTGAGTAGAAGAGGACCGTGTCGTGGTTGCGGGGGAACTGTCCCGCGCCGGCCTTTGCGCCGCGGCCGCCGTAGTGCCAGACGATCTCGTTGCGAAAGTTGTCGGCGCCGAAGATCTCGTCGAGGAGCAGCCGTCCGTGGTGGCAGGCCCGCCAATCGAGGTGGAGGAAGATGGCGCCTGACGGGGCGAGCAGCAGCCGCATCGCCGTGAGGCGCTCCCGCAGCATGGCGGTGTAGGCCTCGATGCCGCCGCGCCACACGTCGTCGTAGGCCGGCTCGCCGGGGGCCCGGTCGCGGGCCTGCTTGCGGGCGCCGAAGCGCAGCGCCTCGCCGATGGCGAACGGCGGGTCGGCGTAGATCAGGTCGACCGCGCCGGCGAGCTCGGGTTCGAGGAACGCCATGACGCGCGCGTTGTCGCCCCGAAAGAGCAGACCCCGCCAGGGGGTCTGGACGAAGGGGCCGCTTGCGGATGTTCCCGGCATGGCGCGGCGATTATATGCCGCGGGGCCGCTCAATCGAGGAGGAAGCAGGCGTTGCTCTTGATCACGAGCCAGACGCCGCGGCCGGGTCGCAGGTCGAGCTGGGCCACGGACCTCGGTGTCACCTCGGCGCGGAAGGGCACGCCGCCGCAATCGACGGAGAGCAGCCGCTCGAAGCCTTCCTCCGCGACGTCGGCGATGACGCCGGGGATGACGTTCTGCGCCGAGAGTCCGGTCGGCGGCTCGACGGCCACGAGGACGTCGCCGGCACGGACGCCGACGCGCGCCGTGTCGCCGGGACGCAGACCGGCGTGCGCCGTCACGAGGGAGACGGCGCCGAGGTCGCAGGTCATCACGCCGTCTTCCGGCGACACATCGGCGACGCGGCCCTCGAAGACGTTCTGGATCTCGGTGACGCGGGAGAGGCCGCGGGCTCGGGGGCGCTCGATGACGTCGAGGGGGCGGCCCTCGTCGGCGACGCGCCCGTCTTCGAGGACGATGACGTCGTCGGCCATGGCCACGGCGTCGGCGAGGTCGTGGGTCACGAGGACAATGGGGATGCCCTCGCGTTCCTTGATGCCCAGGAGCTCCCGCCGCAGGTCGCGCCGCAGCGGGACGTCGAGGGCGGCGAAGGGCTCGTCGAGGAGCAGGGCTTGGGGCGCGGGCGCGAGGGCGCGGGCCAGCGCCACCCGCTGCTGCTGCCCGCCGGAGAGCTTGGTCGACGGGCGGTCGGCCACGTCGGCGATGCGGAAGGTCTCCATGGCCAGGCTGGCGGCGCGCTCCCGCTCGTCCCGATTCTTGCCCGGCGCGCCGAAGGCGACGTTGCCCCGCACGCTGAGGTGGGGGAAGAGGGCGTAGTGCTGAGGGACGTAGCCCACGCCCCGCTCGTGGGGCTTCACCCAGACGCCGCTTTCGGAGGCGTGAAGCACACGCCCGCCCAGAGAGAGGTGGCCGGCGTCTGGGTGGACGAGGCCGGCGATGACGCGGAGGGTCATGGTCTTGCCCGCGCCGGATGGCCCGACGATGGCGAGCACGCGCCCGTCGTCGACGCGCCAGTGCGCCTCCAGGGAGAAGCGCCCTACGGAGTGGCGGGCCCAGCCTTCAAGCATCGGCGCCGCTCCTTCCCGCCAGCCAGCGCACGGCGAGGAGGACGCCAAGGGCCATGACGAGCATGACGGCGGCCAGGGCGAGGGCCGCGCCGAGATCGGATTCTAGGGCGGCGAGGACGGCCAGGGGCATGGTCTGCGTCTTTCCCTGCAGGCTGCCGGCGAACATGATGGTGGCCCCGAACTCGGCGATGGCGCGCGCCCACGCGATGACCAGTCCGGTTACCAGGGCGCGGCCCGCCAACGGGACCGAGACGCGCCAGAAGACGGCGAACGGCGTTGCTCCGAGCGTCTGCGCAATGCCCTCGATC
This sequence comes from Dehalococcoidia bacterium, assembly GCA_034420775.1. Lineage (GTDB taxonomy): Bacteria > Chloroflexota > Dehalococcoidia > SHYB01 > SHYB01 > DAOUKH01. Next base: position 14,231 of record DAOUKZ010000245.1, on the reverse strand, counting down.
TCGTCGTCGATGGCCTCGAAGCCGACGCGGGCGGAGCGGATGAAGAAGGGGGCGGAGACGAAGATCTGGGACATGACGACGGCGGTGGTGGTGAAGGCGAGCGAGCCGCCCAGTTCTCCCAGCGGGCCGGTGCGTCCGAAGGCCATGAGCATCGCAAGGCCGGCGACGGCGGGCGGGAGCACGATCGGGAGCTCGAGGAGCGCGTCGACGATGCTGTGGCCGGGGAAGCGGCCGCGGGCGAGGAAGAAGGCCGCGGGCGTGCCCAGCACGGCGGTGATGGCGACCGCGATCCCGCTGGTCGCCAGGGAGAGGCGGAGGGCGTCGAGGACGAACCCCTCGCCGAGGCTGGCCCAGAAGCCCTCCTCGCCGACGCCGCGCACGACCATGACGATGAGCGGCAGCGAGATGAAGAGGAGGTAAAGGCCGGCGAGTCCGCCGCCCGCGACCAGCCAGCTTCGGCCCAAGCGCGTCCCGTCCACGATCAGATGCCCCCGTCCGGCGGGAGGAAGTTGTGCCGTTGAAGGATGGCGCGGCTCTCCTCGGACAGAATGAAGGCGATGAAGTCCTCCGCCAGGCCCGGCGACGCAGCGCCGTCCACCACGGCGATGGGGTAGCGGATCGGGCCGCTGTACCGCTCGGGGATGGGAATGGGGACGAGGTCGCCGCGCCCGGCGCCGCCGGTGTCGGTGACGTAGGCCAGAGCGGCGTCGGCCTCGCCGATCTCGACCTTGGCGACGGCGCGCCGGACATTCGCCTCCTTTGAGACGATGTTGCCCACGACGGCGTCGCGGAAGTCGGGGCCGAACTCAGGGTCGGCGGCCAGACGCTCGAAGGCCATGTTGGTGTAGCGCCCGAAGGGTGTCGCGTCGTCGCCGGCGACGACGCGCAGGCCGGGAGCGGCGAGGTCGGCGAGGTCGCGGACCTGGCCCGCGTCACGCGGAACGATGACGGCGAGCCGGTTCCGTGCGAAGACGACGGGGTCGCCGGAGATGACGCCGGCGTCCGCGGCAAGGTCCATGTTGAATTCGTCGGCGGAGGCGAAGACGTCGGCCTCGGCGCCCTGCTCGAGCTGGATGCGCAGCGTGGAGCTTGCCTGATAGGAGAGCCGAACTTCGACGCCTTCGTTGCGGCGTTCGAACTCGCGGCCCATCTCGTTGAAGACCTCGGTCAGCGAAGCGGCGGCGAAGACGGTCACGGTGCGCTCGCCGTCCGGTGAGCCGCAGGCCGCGAGGGCGAGCATGGCGGCGACGACCGCGCCCACCCATGCGGCGAGGCGGAATGGCCTAGTCGTCTTGCGGCGCATGCGTCGATGCTAGCGGCGTGCGGGCCCGGCGACACCGGCGAAGCGCACAAAGAAGGGGAGCCAAGTGCCGCTCTGCTACCATGGGCGGCGTGGAGGCGATCGAAGCGCTGGCGGGGGCCCTGGAATCGGTCGAAGGGCGGCGGGAGGTCCGCGCGGCCCTGTGCCGCCTGTTGGCCCCGATCAGGGAATACGACGAGCGCACCCAGTCCGACCTGGCGTCCACGCTCCGCACGTTCATCGCGCTCGGGGGCAACCTCCAGTCCACCGCCGAGGCGCTCTTCCTCCACCGGAACAGCGTGAGCTACCGGCTGCAGCGCGTCGAGGCGCTCACCGGCGTCGACCCGCGCGACCGGCAGGCGCGCCTCGCGTTGACCGCCGCCTTCGCCATCGCCGAGCCCGAAATCATGCAGCCGCGTCCCGGAGAAGAGGAGCAACGATGAAGAGCAGCGCCCGCAACCGGCTTCCCGGCGTCGTGACCGGCGTCCGCATCGAGGGGCTTCTGGCGCAGATCGACCTCAAGGTCGGCGACAACCACGTGGTGTCGCTCATCAGCGCGGAGGCCGCCCGCGAGCTCGGCCTCAAGGAGGGCGACCGCGCCGCGGCGGTGGTGAAGGCCACCTCCGTGATGATCGTCAAGGACGGCTAACGCGTCCCACCCCGCGTTGCTAGACTACAATCGGAGACCGCACCGGTGACGACGAAGAGCCTGCCGACCATAGACGCCCTGCGCGTCCGCCTCGCGCCCACCCTGGAGCGAGCCGGGGTCCTGCGGGCCTACGTCATCGGATCACTGGCGACGGGCAAGGCGACGGAAGCGAGCGACGTCGACCTTCTCGTCGTGGCGGAGTCGGACAAGCCGATGCGCCACCGCTACCTGGATTTCGGGGAGGTCCGAAAGGCCTGCGCTTGGCCCGCCGATGTCTTTCCGTACACCCCGGAGGAGGTCCGGGAGGCGGTCGCATCGCGGCGCCGGTTCGTCGTGCAAGCCCTGGCTGAGGGTGTCCAGATATTTGAGCGTGGCTCGCAACCCTACGCCCTCGACCGCATGGTGCGGGAGGCGGTCATTGCCGAGGAGCGGGGCGAGTACTGGGCGGGCGAGGGAACCGAGTGGATCGAGGATGCCGCCGGCGACCTCGACGCGGCCCGCCTGCTGCTTGAGAACGGGATGTTCGCCCTTGCCTGCTTCAACGCGCAGCAGGCCGCGGAGAAGGCACTGAAGGGACTGGCCTACCATCGCGGCGACCGGCGCGTTCGCGAGCATTCGCTTGAAGTCTTGTTCGAAGCGCTCGTCGGCGACTATCCGCAGATCGAGGCGTCGCGGGGTGACATGGAGCGAATGGACCCGTACTGCACCAACACGCGCTACCCGAACGCCCCGGCGCCGCGTTCGCGCAGCTCTTTCACGGAAGACGAGGCCCGCGCCGCGGTCTCCGGGGCGGAGACGTTGCTCGGCGCCGTGCGCGCCATTGTGCCGCCAAGGCAAGAATAGGGCAGTCGGCCGAGTCATGCCGCCGTTCAAGATCGTCTCTGAGTTCAAGATGACCGGCGACCAGCCGCAGGCGGTCGACCTGTTGGTCGAGGGCGTCAATCGCGGCGACCGGTACCAGACGCTGCTCGGCGTGACTGGGTCGGGCAAGACGTTCACCATGGCGAACGTGGTGGAGCGGGTGCAGCGCCCCACGCTGGTCATCGCCCACAACAAGACGCTCGCGGCGCAGCTCGCCACCGAGTTCAAGGAGTTCTTTCCCGAGAACGCCGTCGAGTACTTCGTCTCCTACTACGACTACTACCAGCCGGAAGCCTACATTCCGCGGTCGGACACCTACATCGAGAAGGATGCCGACATCAACGAGGAGATCGACAAGCTGCGCCACGCCGCGACGCGCGCGCTGCTGACCCGCGAGGACGTGCTGATCGTCGCCTCGGTCTCCTGCATCTACGGCCTGGGCTCGCCGGAGGAGTACGCCAACTTCCGCGTGCGGCTCGAACGCGGCGGGTCGGCGCGGCGCGGCAAGGTGATCCGCCAGCTCATCGACATGCAATACGAGCGTAACGACCTCGATCCCACGCGGGGTCGCTTCCGCCTTCGCGGCGACACGCTGGAGATCCAGCCGGCCTACGAAGACCTGGCGCTCCGCATCGAGTTCTGGGGCGACGAGGTCGAACGCATCACCGAGCTCGAACCGCTGACCGGCGAAATCCTGGGCGACCGCGACATCGTCGAGATCTATCCCGCGAAGCACTTCGTCACACCGGCCGACAAGCTCGCCGCAGCGATGAGCGATGTCGAGACGGAGCTGGAAGAGCGGCTGGCCGACCTGGAGCGTCAGGGCAAGGTGCTCGAAGCGGCGCGCCTGGAGCAGCGCACCAAGTACGACCTCGAAATGCTGCGTGAGAGCGGCTATTGCTCAGGGATCGAGAACTACTCTCGGCACCTGGCGCGCCGCGCCGCGGGCAGCCGCCCCTCGACCCTCCTCGACTACTTCCCCGACGATTTCCTCCTGTTCGTCGACGAGTCCCACATGACGATTCCCCAGGTGCGCGGGATGTACCACGGCGACCAATCGCGGAAGCGCACCCTCGTCGAGTTCGGCTTCCGCCTGCCCTCCGCGTTGGACAACCGGCCCTGGAGCTATGACGAGTTCGACGAGCACATCGCGCAGGCGGTCTTCGTCTCCGCCACGCCGGGGCCCTACGAGTTCGAGGTGAGCCAGCAGGTGGTCGAGCAGGTCATCCGGCCGACAGGGCTGCTCGACCCAACGGTGCAGGTCAAGCCGACGCAGGGCCAGATCGACGACCTGATGCGGGAGGTTCAAGTCCGCGTCGAGCGCAAGGAGCGGGTCCTCATCACCACGCTGACGAAGCGGATGGCGGAGGAACTTGCGGACTATCTGAAAGAGATGGGGATCAAAACGCAGTACCTCCACTCGGAGGTGGACACGTTGGAGCGGAGTGAGATTCTGCGTGATCTTCGTTTGGGCGTCTTTGACGTTGTGGTGGGAATCAATTTGCTGCGCGAGGGGCTCGATTTGCCCGAGGTCAGCCTCGTGGCCATCCTCGACGCCGACAAGGAGGGCTACCTGCGGTCGGGGAGCTCGCTGATCCAGACGATCGGGCGGGCGGCGCGGCACGAGGAAGGCCACGTGATCATGTACGCCGATATGGTCACGGACTCGATGCGCCTGGCGATCGACGAGACGGAACGGCGGCGGCGGCTGCAAGAAGACTTCAACCATCAACACGGCATCACGCCGCAGGGGATCAAGAAGTCGATCAAGGACATCACCGACCGCGTCCGGGCCATCGCCGAGGAGCAGGCGCCCTATGTGACGACGCGGGAGATGCCCCGCGACCAGGTGGCGCGGCTGATCAAGGACCTGGGACGCCGCATGAAGGACGCGGCGCGCGACCTGGAGTTCGAGAAGGCGGCGGCGCTGCGCGACCAAGTCGTGGACCTGCGCAAGGCCATGGTGCTGGACGACGACGCTCGGATCCCCGAGCAAGGCGAGAAGGTCGGCGTCACCGTTACCACGAAAGAGCCGGTGGTCTACCGGGTGAACCCGACGCAGCGCCGGTCCCGCCGGCGGCCGCAGCGATGAGCCAATCGCGGGGCTCATTGGGGACGCGGTTCGTCTGGGGCCCCGTCCTTCGGGGCGCGGTCGGTCTCGGACTCGCGATAACCGGTGTCTTCCTGGCGGCCTTCACGGGGCTGACCGCGGTGGTAGCCGTATTCCGAGGCATCCCGCTCGTCGGCCCCATCGCCGTTCTCGCCGCCGTACCGGTCTACGTGGGGCTGTTCTTGGCCTACGGCATCGTCTTTGTCGGCCTTGCCGCGGTTAGCCTGATCGCCGTCCGTCAGGGGCTGCTGGCGTCCCGGCCCGTGTTCATGCGCCCGCCGGGGCCCGGATCCCGCCCCCGCCGGCACGTGGACGTGCGGGTCAGCGACGTCGACGCGCCGTAGCCGGGGCCGAAACTCGCGACGCCGCCCCCTACCGCAAACGGCCCGGAGGTGGCATACTCTGGGCCACGTCAGGGATCGAGAGAGGCGGTCTCGGCACCTGCGGCTGAGGCTATGCGCGCATGACCGCCTTTTCTTCCGTCCCCGCCAGGCAACTGGCCTTCCCCCTTGGTGGACTCCCCGAACGGCCGCGCCCGATGCGCGCCGCCGTTGCCGCCGAGCCCTTCGACTCGCCGCGCTACGTCTTCGAGGCGAAGTGGGGCTGCGTCCGAGTGATGGCCTCGATCGTGCGGGGGCGGGCGGTCTTCCGCACCATCAGCGGCCGCGACATCACCGCCGTCATGCCAGAGCTGGCGCGGCGCCTGACGAAAGCCATCGGCATGGACGGCGTCGTGCTCGACGGTGAGATCGTGTTCCGCGACTCGGCGGGTCGCTCCGACCCCGCGCGGGCGATGCGGCTGATCACCGGCGGCCAGGATGAGCCCGGCCTCGACCCGCCCGTCTTCCACGTCGGCGACGTTTTGTACAACGGCTACCGTCCGGTCACCGGGCTTCCCCTCGTGGACCGTAAGCGCATCCTGGAAGAGATTGTGGCGCCGGACGACGCCGTCCAGACCGCGTACTACCACGACGAGGAAGGGACGGTCTTCTTCGAGGCGGCGCGCGCCCTGGGGGTCGAGGGCATGCTCGCCAAGGTGAAGACGAGCCGCTACCGGATGGGCGCGGTGAGCAAGGACTGGCTCGAGATCAGCGACCGGCGCACGGCGGACGTGGTGATCGGAGGCTTCACCATGGGCGGTGCCGACGCCAGGGAGCCGTTCCAGACGCTGCTCGTCGGCGCGTACGACGGCGGCGCGCTGCACTACCTCGGCGGGGTCTCCGGCGGGTTCTCGGCGGAAGACCGCGAAGCGCTCCAGCGGACGCTTTCAAGCGTTGCGTCCGACGAGCCCCACTTCGCCAATCCACCGGAGGTGCACGAGCTCCTCTACTGGTGCGAGCCGTCGGTGGTGGCGCACATCGAGTACGGCGAGGCGGGGGCGGACGGGCGGCTCCACTTCGGGCGCTTCATCTGCCTTCGGAACGACATGACGCCCGCCGACAGCATCGCGCCGGTGCGCGTCCGCGGTGCCAAGCGGCGCGGCTAGACGCCCCACGCGGCGGCGATCGACTCCGAACCCGTCACGACGGCGAGCGCCCGTATGGTGTGCTGGAGCACGGCGTCGCCATAGTCCTCGGGAACGCCGGCGACGCAGTCGACGGGAACGATGCACTTGAAGTTGCGGTTCACCGCCTCGATGGCGGCCCCCACGATGGCGACGTTGACCGAGACGCCGGTGAGGACGACGGTCTCGATGCCCATGTTGCGGAGCAGGCTGTCCAGCCCCGAGTCGTGGAACGAGGTCATCGCGCCGTGGGAGATCTCGTAGTAGAAGTCGCCGGGTTGTGGGGCGAGCTCGGGGATGATCCGGGTGGCCTGCGCGCCGTGGGTGAGGTCGGGGCCCCCGCCGCGCTCGAGGGACCTGCCCAGGGGCGTGTTGTGCATCGCGCCGACGTTGCCGGGCCAGCGAGCCATGCGCCGGTAGAAGACCCTCACCCCCGCCCGCCGCGCGGCGTCGTTGAGTCTGGCCATCTTGGGGATGATGCCCTTTCGCAGGGCGACGTCGCGGAGCTCGGGAATGGCCACCGGCCCGGTCGGGGCGAGGTGGTATTCGTCGGAGTCGCAGACGAGAATCGCGGTGGTCTTGGGGTCGGTGTAGCTCTTCAGGTCGATCGGCACGGGCGGCCTCCTTGCCCGCTGGGGGCGGGGGGAGCCTAGCGCCGAGTCCGGTGGGTGGTCAACCGCAGGCCTACTTGCGGCGCTAGGCGGCGCACTGATCGTCGAGGTCGAGGTTGGAGAAGCGCACCTCGTCGCCGATTTCGATGTCGAAGGCGGCGACCTCGCCCGCGTTGATCTCGAAGATGTAGCGCACGGGCACCGATGGCGAGTAGATGGGCAAGTTGGTGGTCTGCTCGGGGTCGTCGGGAGGTGGGACGTCCTGGGTGAGGTCGGCGACGCGGCAGTCAGAGCCGATCCAGACGAAGTCGAGGGAGATGAGCATGCCGCGCATCCAGAAGCTGGCGGTGATGTCGCGGGACTGGGGGAAGAGCATGCCGGTCTGGGGCGCGAGCTCCGGGCGGCCCGATAAACCGCGGGCCTGCTCGGCGCCGGTGCGCGCCACCTCGGTGACGAAGGGGATGCCGTCGACGATGAGTAGGGGTTCCGACGGCGTCGGGGTCGGCTCCGGCGTTGGCGTAGGGGACGGCGGCGCAGGGGTCGGCGTTGGTGTGGCTGTCGCCGTGGCCGTCGGGGAGGGTGGCGACGGGGTCGGTGTGGGTGTCGCGGTTGGTTCAGGCGACGGTGTTGGGGAGGGGGGTGTGGCGGTGGGAGTCGGGACGGCGGTCGGGGTGGGTGTAGGCGTTGGAGAGGGCGGCAGCGATGTTGGCGTCGGGGCCGGGGTTGGGGCTTCGACAGTCGCCGTGGCTGAGGGGACGGGAGAGGGCGTGGCGGTGGGGTCGGTGCCGGCGCATGCGGCGACGGTGAATGCCGTGGCTAGGGCGACGGCCAGGAAGGCGAGTGGAGGGGAAGCGCCCTTCGGGCGCTCGCGCGCCTGACGGCGCGCGCCCTCTCTCAGTCTCCCCCAGAGGGGGAGAGGCTTGGAAGGTGCGCTTCGATGGCCGGTGGCGGTTGGCGGGGGGCCCCTCATCTCAATCTTCTCCCCTTGGGAGAAGAGGTAAGACCACCCGGCCCAGCCCCGCCGGCGCGCCGGTTGGGCGCGTGCCCTCTTTAGTTTCCCCCAAGAGGGGGAAACGTCGGAGGGGATGGGCGACTACAAGAGTCGCCCCTACGGGAGGGGGAGGCGGCATTAGGGGACGAACTCGTTGGTGAGGAGCTTGTCGAAGTCGATTTCGGCGTCGAGGAGGTCGTTGTCGCGCATGAAGGTGACGAAGCCGCTCCAGCGGGACTCGTCCATGTAGCCGAAGCGGTCCCAGTCGCGCCAGACCTCGACGAGGAGGCGGACGCCGCGGTCGATGAGCTCGCGCTCCATCTCGGGGTTGGCCTTGGCGACGGCGTCGACGGCCGCGTCGGGGTTCTCGACGGTGTACTCGTGGCCGCGCACGACGGCGCGGAGGAAGCGTTCGATGAGGTCGCCCTTCTCCTGAACGCCGTTCTCGCTGGCGATGAAGACGAGCTCGTCGTAGGCGGGGACGCCGTAGTCCTCGATGTGGAGGACGTTGACGGGATAGCCGAGCATCTCGCCCTGGACGGCCTCGACGTTCCAGTAGGTGCCGATGGTTGCGTCGACCTTCCCGGCGTAGAGCGACGGCCCAAGGTCGAAGCCGACGTTAATGAGCTCGACGGCGTCGAGGCCGCCCTCGACTCCGGCGCGTCGGAGGATGGTCTCAAGGTAGACCTCGTTGCTGGGGATGCCGGGGTAGCCGATGCGCTTGCCGGCGAGCTGGGCGGGGTCGGTGATGCCCGAGCTCTCAAGGGTCTGAATCGAGTTGAGCGGGACGTTGACGATCGCGCCGACAGCGGTGATGGGGATGCCCTCGGCCTTGGCCAGGATCACGTCGGGCTGGTAGCTGATGGCGAGGTCGACGGTGTCCCTGGCAACGAACTTGGGCGGGTCTTCGGGATTGCCGCCGAACTTGAGCTCGACGTCCAGCCCTTCGTCCTTGAAGAAGCCCTGGGCCTGCGCGGCGTAGAGCCCCGCGTGGTCGGCGTTGGGGAACCAGTCGAGGGAGACCGTGAACCGGTCGGGGTCGTCCTTGCCGCAGGCTACGACGAGAAGCGCCACGGCGGCCAGGGCGCAGGCCGCGGCGAGCAGCCGGCCCTTACTGGGAATCCGCCGGCGAAGGTTGGTGACGTGCATGGTTCCTCCTGCGGACTAGTGGTCTGGAGATGCGATTTGCTCGGCGCGGTGGGCCCAAGGCGTGGCCCAGCGCTCGACGCGTGAGACGGCATAGAAGAGCACGATTCCCATGAGGCAGAGGACGGCGATGGAGGCGAAGACGCGGGCCGTGAGGAACTGCGCCGACGACCGGGTGATGAGATAGCCGAGCCCCTCGGCGGCGCCGACCCACTCGCCGAGCACCGCCCCGATAACGGCGACGGCGGCGGCCATCTTCGCACCGGTGAAGAAGAGGGGCAGCGCCGAGGGCAGCCGGACGAGGCGGAAGACCTGCCACCGCGAGGCGCCCATGGTGTGCAGCAGGGTGAGCATCTCCGGGTCGACGCGGCGGAGACCGTCGATGGTGTTGATGGCGATGGGGAAGAAGGTGATGAGCACGATCACGACGACCTTGGGGAAGAGGCCGAAGCCGAACCAGACGACGAGGACCGGGGCGATGGCGATGATGGGAATGGCCTGGGAGGCGATCACGTAGGGAAAGAAGGCGCGGTCGAAGATCGGGGAGTAGACGATAGCGAGAGCGATGCCGAAGCCGATGACGATGGCGGCGGCGAAGCCGATGAGGGCCTCCTGGGTGGTGACCCAGGCGTGGCCGCTGATGAGGCCGAAGTCGTCGCGCAGGGCCTCGACGATCTCCGTCGGCGCGGGGAGGAGCCAGTCCTGGACCGAGGTGAGGAAGGCGACGGCCTGCCAGATGACGAGCACGAGCAGCGCGAACAGTACGGCGGCGGCGTACCGGTTGGCCGCCGCGCCGGCGGCGCGCAGCGGGCCCGTCTCGGCGGCGGAGCCGGTTCGCGCGCCGATGGCGGGCTCGCGCGTGGCGATGCGCCGCTGGAAGATCATGACGCGGCCGCCGGCTCCGGGGCGCTCGCCCGGAGAGTGCGCAGGATTTCGAGCTTGCGCTCCATGAAGGCGGGGTCGGCGGCGAGCTCGTAGGTGCGGGGCCGGGGGAGGCCGACCTCGATCTCGGCCTTGATCTCCCCGGGCCGGCCCGACATGACGTAGACGCGGTCGGAGAGGAGGACGGCCTCCTCCACGTCGTGCGTCACCAGCAGGATGGTGTGTCCGAGCTTGGCCCACAGGCCGAGCAGCCATTCCTGCATCGCGGCGCGGGTGAGCGCGTCGAGCGCGCCGAAGGGCTCGTCGAGAATGAGGACGCTCTTGTTGAACATGACGGTGCGCATGAAGGCGGCGCGCTGCCGCATGCCGCCGGAGAGGGCGTAGGGGTAGGCCGACTCGAAGCCGGCGAGGCCGAACTCGCCGAAGAGGGGCATGGCCTCGGCGCGCGCCTCGGCGCGGGGGACGCCCATGACTTCGAGGCCGAGCACGACGTTGTCGAGGACCGTCCGCCAGGGAAGAAGGAGGTCCTTCTGCGGCATGTAGCCGACGAGCCCGACGCGGCCGGAGACGTCGTCGCCATCGATGAGGACGCGGCCGCCATCGGGCCGCGCCACGCCGGATATGATGTTGCACAGGGTGCTCTTCCCGCAGCCGCTGGGCCCGACGATGCTGACGAACTCGCCTGCGCCGGCGTTGACGTTGACGCCGCGCAGCACGGGCAACGTCTCCCCGCTTTGCTCGAAGGAGGCGCTGATGCCCAGAGCTTGTACGCGCGGTTGGGTCACGGCGCGCCGCCTTCCGGAGTAGGCAGCGCCCATGGACTCTCCAGACCGGCCATGTGGTGGGTGGGGCCGTGGCCGCCGCCGAGGTCGAGCGAGCCCCGAACCGCCTCGGTGACGTAGGCCTTGGCCTTGCGCACCGCCTCGATGGCGGGCAGGCCCTGGGCCAGCCCCGCGGCGATGGCGGCGGAGAAGGTGCACCCCGTCCCGTGAGTGTTGGACGTGTCGAAGCGGGGGGCGGCGATCTCGTGGACCCTCTCGCCGTCGAAGGCGGCGTCGACGGCGTCGTCGGTGTCCGCCAGGTGGCCGCCCTTGACGACGACGATCTGGCCATCGGCGCACCGCAGCCGCCGGGCGGCGGCGCGGGCGTCCTCCAGGGTGCTGACGAGACGTCCGGTCAGCGCGCTCGCCTCGTGGAGGTTGGGGGTCACGACGTTGGCGAGGGGCAGCAGCCGTCCGTGAACGGCAGCGACGGCGTCCTCCGCCAGCAGGGAGCGGCCGCCCTTGGCGATCATGACCGGATCGACGACGAGGTTGGGGAGGCGGAGCTCTTCCAGCAGATCGCACAGCCGGTGGACCAACGGCGCGGAGGAGAGCATGCCCGTCTTGACCGCGTCGACGCCGATGTCGGAGGTCACGCCGCGCAACTGCGCCTCGATGAGGTCGAGGGGGAGCTCGTGGGCGGCCTGGACGCCGAGCGTGTTCTGGGCGGTGACCGCGGTCACCACCGACATGCCGAAGACACCGAAGGCGGTGAAGGTCTTGAGATCGGCCTGGATACCGGCGCCGCCCCCGCTGTCGGAGCCGGCGATGGTGAGCGCCCGCGGAATGGCAGAGGGTGTGCCGCCGGCGGTCATGCGTCCGCTCCGGCGAAGTGGTCCCATCCCGCCGAATCGAGCAGGCGCTCGTTCCCGCCGGGTTCGACGAGGCGCAGGCCGGGCGCGTCGGTGATCTCGCCCACGGCGGTCAGCGGCGTTCCCGTCGCGCGGCGCACCGCCTCGATCAAGGCGTCCGCATCGTGGGCGGCGCAGGTGACGATGAGCTCATAGTCCTCACCGCCACGGAGGGCGGCGAGCAGGGGGTCGAAGCCGAGGTCGGCGGCGACGTCGCGGGCTGCCGGGCTCACGGGGACGCGGTCGGCGAAGATGCGCGCGCCGGCGCCGCTTGCCTCGCAGAGGTGGCCGAGGTCGGCGGCGAAGCCGTCGCTGACGTCGATGGCGGCGGTGGCGAGTCCCGAGGCGACGATGGCGAGCCCCTCGCCGACGCGGGCGGTGGGGACGAGGTGCGCGCGTGCGGCGGCGTCGGCCGACTCGCCGGTGAGGCCGACGTCGAGGGCGAGCAGGCCAGCTCGCGCCGCGCCGAGGTCGCCGGTCACGAAGACGGCGTCGCCGGGGCGGGCGCCGGAGCGCCGGAGCAGGGCCGGTTCGCCGACCTCGCCGTGGAGGGTGACGTCGATGACGATTTCGGTGGAGGAGCCGGAAAGGTTGCCGCCGACGACGGCGGCGCCATGCTCGGCGAAGCCGTCGCGGAGGCCGTCGTAGAGCCGTTCGACCCACTCGACCTCCGTGTCGGCGGGGAGGGCGAGCGAGATGAGGGCGTGGGTGGGGCGTCCGCCCATCGCGGCGACGTCGCTGAGGTTGACGGCGGCGGCGCGCCGTCCGAGCTGCTCGGGCCCGATGCGGGCCTTGAGGAAATGGCGTCCCTCGACCTGGATGTCGCAGGTGACGAGGAAGAGCTTGCCGCAGGTGGGCCGCACCGCGGCGGCGTCGTCACCGATGCCGAGGGCGACGTCCGGTGTGTCGCCGAGCGTGCGGCGGATACGGTCGATGAGGGCGAACTCGCCCAGCTCGCCGACGGTCGGCGTCTTGGCGGCGGCGCGGCTCATGAGCGGCGGGCCTCTTCGATCAGGCAGCGCATGCGGCGCGCCGCCTCGGCGATGTCGGGGGCGCCGATGATGGCGGTCATGACGGCGAGGCCGTCGGCGCCGGCGGCCACGACCTCGGCGGCGTTCTCGTGGTTGATTCCGCCGATGGCGACGACGGGGACGGAGACGTGGCGCTTGATCTCGGCGACGGCGTCGGCCCCCACGGGCGGGCCGGCGTCGGCCTTGGAGCCGCGCGCCTCGTAGATGGGACCGACGGCGACGTAGGTGGCGCCGTCGCGCTCGGCCTCCCGGGCCTGCTCGCCGTTCTCGACGGAGACACCAACGATGGCGTCCTTGCCGAGGAGGCCGCGGGCCACGGTGGCGGGCATGTCGTCCTGTCCGACGTGGGCTCCGCCGGCTCCGGTGGCCTGGGCCACGTCGAGGCGGTCGTTGACCACGAACGCCGCTCCGGCGCGCTCGGCGAGCTCCTGCATTTGGAGCCCAGCACGGTAGAGGGCCTCCGTAGAGGCCCCCTTGTCCCGTAGCTGCACGATGCCCGCGCCGCCGGCGAAGGCGGCCTCTGCGACCTCCGCGTGGTCTCGTCCCTTTCCGAGGACCGGGTCGGTGATCACGTAGAGGCTCAGGTCGAGGCGGCGGCGGGTTGGCGTCATGGGGCGCCTCCGGCGAAGCGCCGCGCCGCCATGGGGCCGGTGTCGTCGCGGTCCTCGGTGATGAGGTCGCCGACGATGCGCGCGGTGATGGGGGCGAGAAGGATGCCGCTGGCATAGTGGCCGGTAGCGAAGACGACGTTGTCGGCCTCGGGGGCGGGGCCGATGACGGGGAGGTCGTCGGCGGACCAGGGGCGGAGTCCGGCCCGCGTGTGGTGCACGCTGGCCTCGCCGACGCCGGGGACGAGGTCGGTCACACCGGTGAAGATAGCTCCTAGGGCGCCGACGGTGGTCTCCTGACGGTAGCCCGCGCCGTGCTCCCTCGTGGAGCCGATCAGCGTCGAGCTGTCGTTCTTGGGCACGGCGTAGTGGGGGCCGCGTATCACGGTGTGGCGAAGCGGGCGGTCCAGCTTGTTCAGATAGGCGACCTGGCCGCGCACGGGGTGCACGGGAACGTCCATGCCAAGCCAGTGACCCGCCTCGCAGCCCCAAGCCCCGACGGCGAGCACGACCGTTCCGGCGGCTATCTCGCCGTCCGGCGTGCGCACGCCGGTGACGTGGCCGTTGGCGCGGGCTAGGGCGGTGACGGGGGTGTGCTCACGGAACTCGACGCCGTTCTCGACGGCGGCCCGCCGGAGCGCCTCGACGACGCGGGTGGGGGTCACGTTGTGCTCGTCCGGAGAGAAGCTCGCCCCGCGGATATCGGATGAGAGCGACGGCTCGACGTCCACGGCCTCTTCAGGGGAGAGCCACGGCACATTGAGACCGCGCTCGACTGCCCACGCGGCCTGGCGCTTGATGACGGCCTCCTCTTCTTCGTTGCCGGCGACCCGGAGGATGCCGATATCGCGGAAGTCGATGGGGAA
>DAOUKZ010000244.1:0-18926 GCA_034420775.1 Dehalococcoidia bacterium | reverse complement strand
ACCTACGACCCCTTCTGGAGGACGTGCGAAGAGCTCGGCGTCGCCATTGGCTTCCACCCGTTCCCGGGGGACTCGATGTTCGGCTCGGCGAGCCTGTTCGACATCATCGGGCCCGACTCGGAGCGGATGTACATGCGGACGCCCTTCAACCATCCGGTCGACGGGATGCATACGATCATGGGCATCATCACCGGCGGCATCTGCGAGCGCTTCCCCAATCTGCACTTTGGGATGCTGGAGAGCGGCGGCGGCTGGCTGGTGCCGTTCCTCGAACGGCTCGACAGCCGGTTCGAGTACATGGGGCACACGCTGCCGCATCTGACGATGACGCCGAGCGAGTACTTCCGTCGGAACTGGTGGATCTCGTTCGATCCAGAGGAGGCGATGCTGGTACCCTCGGCGGAGTGGCTGGGGGCGGACCGCATCATCTGGGGTTCGGACTATCCCCATCCCGACGCCTTCTATCCCGGCTTCGTGCAGATGTTGGACGAGAACATATCGCGGCTCTCGGAGGATGACCAGGCGAAGATCCGGGGCCGGAACGCGGTCGACTTCTATCGCCTGTAGCAGGGCGCCTGTAGCAGGGGAAGGCATGACGCAGCGGGTCCTGTTCGTCTGCGTGCATAACAGCGGGCGCAGCCAGATGGCGGAGGCGTTCGCGCGGGAGCTTTCCGAAGGGCGGCTCGACGCCGAGTCGGCGGGGACGGAGCCGACGACGGGGCTCAACCCCGTGGTCGTCGAGGCCATGCGCGAGCGGGGGCTCGACATCAGCGGACAGCAGCCCAAGCTGCTCACTCCGCAGATGGCCAGCAGCGCCGACCGCATCTTTACGATGGGCTGCTACGCGGATGGCGCTTGCCCCGCGTTCATGCTCGACGCGGAGGACTGGGCGCTCGACGATCCCCACGGCCAGCCGATCGAGCGCGTCCGGGCCATCCGGGACGACGTCGAGGCGCGGGTCCGCGCGCTGATCGCGGAGTCGTAGAAAAGGCAGCTACCGGCGCGTGGCGCGGTACCAGTATCGGTAGGCCGTCGTGTAGCCGGAGCCCTCGTAGAGGGCGCGGGCGGCTTCGTTGGTCTCCATGACGGCGAGGTAAGAGTGGGTTGCGCCGCGGACGGTGGCCCACTCCAGGAGGGCGCTCAGCACAGCGCGGGCGGCACGTCGGCGGCGGAACCCTGTCGCGGTGGCCATGTTGTGGATGCCGGCCCAGCCGTCCTCGACGACGACGGAGCCTACGCCGACGGTGCGGCCGTCCACGCGGGCGGTGGCGTAGCTGGCCTCGGCGCGTATGCGGCGGTGGATGCCGCGGCGCGCCTCGACTTCGCCGGGACTCAGCCCCTCTGTGGCCGCATAGGCGGACAGCCAGGCTTCGTCGAAGCCGCCGACTTCCGCCTCGATACCCCCCGCCGTGGCCAGCGGACGAAGGGGAAGGCTGGCCGTCTGCACCAGGGTGGCGGCCTCCGCAGTGTAGCCGCGCTCGGCGAGGATGGCGTCCAGATCGGGCGGAGAGGCTGCGGGGGAGACCAGGAACCGGGGGGGAGGCCGCGCTCGCCGTAGGCATGCTCCACCTGGGCGACGGCGGCCTGGAGGTCCGGTGGTGCGGGCCTGTGAGGCAGAACGGAGTTGGCGCGGCGGGTGACGCCGCCGGTGAAGCGCAGCTGCCAGCCGCCGAGCGTCTCTTCATGGGCGGCAGGCCATGCCCGGAACTGCAGGCGGTCAAGTTCGGAGGCGAGCGCTAGGGAGGGGTCGCCGTCGGGCGGGCGGGATTCCTCCATGGGTCACGTGACAACTGGGCGCTAGAGGCTAGTGAGCCAGACGCCTTCGTGGTCGCGGGCCCAGCCGCGGGCGGCCATGGCGCCGCCGTCGACGGGGATGTTGATGCCGGTGACCCACTCCGACATGTCGGAGGCGAGGAAGGCGGCGACGCCGGCCATGTCCTCGATGGTGCCGAGGCGTTGCAGGGGGATGGAGCGCTCGTAGGGGTTATCGTCGCCCTGGGCGTGCTCGAAGGGAATGCCGGGGGTGATAATGTGTCCCGGCGAGATGCAGCTCAGGCGTATGCGGTGCTTGGAGAGCTCGAGGGCCATCGTCTGGGTGAAGTTGATGATGCCGGCCTTGCAGGCCCCGTAGACGGCCCAGCCGGGGGCGGCGCGCAGACCCTCGATGCTGGCGACGGAGATGATGGAGCCTCCGCGGCCCTGCTCGATCATGCGCTCGGAGACGGCCTTGGTGCAGTAGAAGGTGGCCTTGAGGTTGATGCGGACGATGGCGTCCCAGCCTCGCTCGCTCATGTGGAGGAAGTCGGCCTGGAAGCCGCCGCCGACGTTGTTCACCAGCACGTCGACACCGCCGAAGGTCTCGACGGCCTTGTCGACGGCGGCCTTGACCTGGTCGAACTCGCGGACGTCGGTGGGCGCGGCCAGCGCCTTGGCGCCCATGGCGGCGATCTCGGCGGCGCTCTCCTCGGCGAGGTCGGGGTTGCGCTCGGCGATGACGACGTTGGCTCCGAAGGCGGCGAGCCCCAAGGCGAGGCCCTTGCCGATGCCCCGGCCGCCGCCGGTGACGATGGCCGTCTTGCCGTCCAGATCAGCGATGGAGCGGTCGATCACGGCGCCCTCCTAAGCCCCAGCACGGGCGGGACTGGCGGCATTATAGCGGCTCGGTGGGATGAGTGGCCCTAGGGGCATTCGGTCCTCTATCGAGGTCATCCGTCTTTGAGCAGGGACTGAAACTCCTTCCGGTGCTGATTCAGCGAGCGCTTTGCACCTATCTCGGCAAGGAAGGCGTCCATCGGCCACTCAACTAAAACCCCGTATCGTGCGAAGTACAGCCCCAACCCCTCAAGTTCAAACTTGTCCGAGTAGTCTAGCAGCGCGTATCCGAGGAGTTGGTACAAGTTTTCCTTTGACTTGTCTGTCGGGTTCTGCGCAGCCTTGATTTCGACCAGCGTCCGACCAGCGATCATATCCGCGTCGGAGCGGGCCAGATCGCGAGACCCTTCGAACTTAGGATTGAGGTGGTGAGGTTCGCTTAGCCGTTCGTGTATCGCTGCGTATGCGGCCTCGGACATCCGGCAGAGATCGTCAATCCAGGGCTGCTCGGCTATGGCTAGCGGGTTGCGCGGATTCCTATCCAGCCAAGTCTTACCAATGGCAAAGAGGCCCATTCGGTAGAGCTGCTCGAACATTGCCAGGACAACGCACCGCCGATTCAACTCTTCCTCATCCGCGCGTTCCAACAGGCGACCCTGGGGCTTCAGATCCGCGATGTATCGGTTGTGAGACTCGAGGAAGCTCTGATAGCGAGCAAGCCGTTTCTTTGACCACGTCGAGGCGGCGAACGACTTTAGCCCAGAAGCTGCGGGCGACCGTTTGACAATCCGGTAGGCAGAGAAGTAGTAGCGGATACGGTAGTCGATCGCCATTCCCACCAAGCCGAGTTCGCCGGAATTCATGGCCGCAGCGGGCTCGATTCTGGCCATCCCGCTCAACGCGGTTCTCACCAGCTTGGGGAATCCACGTGTGTTCGGAAAGGAGTGGTCGAAGTACTGGCGGACGGGACTCCGCTTGTCCTTCAGGTGCTCCGTGAGCGGTAGTCGGCTGAGGCGGCCCCGCGAGCTTCTCGCGCCCCTTGTCACGCTTCGAGGGCTTGGGCGACGAGCTCTTCGTGGTAGGCGGTGTCGCCGAGGTTGAACTCCCAGTGCTTGGCGCGGCGGGTGTAGAGCTGGAGGTCGTGTTCGAGCATGAAGGCGGCGCCGGCGTGGACTTCGTGGGCCTGGTGGGCCATGTGCTGCGCGGCCTTGCTGGCGTGGGCCTTGGCCATGGCGACCTCTTTGGCGTGGGGCTCGCCCTCGTCGATGAGCCAGGCGGCCTGCCGGGAGAGCAGGGAGGCGAGGTGCATGTCGATGGCGATGTCGGAGCAGAGGTACTGCACGGCCTGGTACTGACCGATGGGGCGGCCGAACTGGACGCGGTCCTTGGCGTAGCCGACGGCGAAGTCGAGCATCTTCTCGCCGGCGCCGACGATCTCGGCGCACTGAAGGACGCGGGCGCGGTCGACGACCGTCTTGGCGGCGGCGTAGGCCTGGTTGAGTCCGCCGACCATGGCGCTCGCCGGGACGGATACGTCTTCGAGGGTGACGGCGTAGAGGCGGTAGCCGGCGATGTTGTCCATAGGCTCGACGGTCACGCCGTGCGCCTGGGGGTCGACAAGGAAGAGCGTGCCGTCGAGGCGCCCCGGGCCGGTGCGCGCCCCGATCAGGATTTGCTCGGCGGCCTCGGCGTAGGGGACGAGGGACTTGGCGCCGCGGAGGCGATAGCCGCCGCCGTCGGGCGTCGCGGTGGTGTGAACGCCCTCGGGGCCGTACTCACCGGTCGGCTCGATGACGGCGAGGGGCAGGACGAGGTCGCCTCTGACGATGCGGGGCAGGATGTCCTGCTTCTGCTCCTCGCTGCCAAGGGCGAGGATGGTCTCGCCGGCGAGGACGACGGTGGAGAGATGGGGGCTGGGGAAGATGGAACGGCCCATCTCGACGTAGATGGGGTAGAGGTCGAGGAGCCCGGCGCCGGCGCCGCCGTACTGCTCGGGGTAGGTGAGGCCGAGCCAGTCGAGGGCGGCCATCTCTTTCCAGAGCTCCTGGGAGTAGCCGGGGCCGGTCTCTTCGAGCTCCCGTATGACCTCGGCGGTGGCGTTGGCCGTGAAGAAGTCACGGGCCGTCTGCTGGATGGCGCGCTGCTGTTCGTTGAAAGTGAGATCCATGGCCGTTCTCCTATCGCGGCAGCCCGAGGCCGCGGGTGGCCAGGACCATGCGTTTCACTTGCGACGTGCCGCCGGCGTGGTTGGCGAAGGAGCCGCGGTACCATTCCTCGGCGTGCCCGGCCATCGGGGCCCATTTGCCCTTCTTGACCTGGCTCATCGGGCCCACGATGCGGGTGATCGCCTGGGCGAAGAGCGGCTGGGCTTCCTTCGTGATCACCACGCCCATGGCGCCGCCGAAGGCCGGGGGCTCGGTCGACTTGGCCGCCGACAGGCCTTCGTAGGTGAGCAGCCTGAGGGTTTCGACGGTGATCGCCATGTTGGCGAGCTCGTGGCGCACCGCCGGGTCCTTGATCAAGGGCTTACCGTAGCGCGTGGTCTCCTTGCAGTAGGCGACGACGTCGTCGAGCATGCGCTGGTACTTGGCGTGGCCGGCGTAGCCGCCGCCACCGCCGTAGAAGGCGTTCATGATGTAGTACCAGCCCATGCCTTCCTCGCCGACCATCATGTCGTTGGGGATGCGGACGTTGTCGAGATAGGTGTGGTTCTGCCGTCCGCCTCCCAGGTTGTAGAGCGGCGAGAAGCTGATGCCGGGGAGGGAGAGGTCGAGGCAGAAGACGCTGATGCCCTTGTGCTTGGGGACGTCGGGGTTGGTGCGGGCGGCCAGGTAGAGGACGTCGGCGTGGGTGCCCCAGGTGGTGTAGGTCTTCTGGCCATTGACGACCCAATAGTCGCCGTCGCGGACGGCGGAGGTCTGGAGGGAGGCGAGGTCGGAGCCGGCGTCGGGCTCGGTGAGGCCCTCGGCCCAGAAGGTCTCCATCTTGGCGATGGCGGGGAGGAACTTGAGCTTCTGCTCGTGGGTGCCGCCGACGAGGAGGCTGCCCGCGGCGAGGCCCCAGCCGATCATGTTGATCATCGGCGCCTCGCGGTAGGTGAACTCCTCCATCATGATCGTCTTTTCGATCGAGGTACGTTCGAGGCCGCCGTATTCCTTGGGCCAGGTCAGGCCGATCCAGCCCTGCTCCCCGACCCTGCGTGTGAACTCGCGGGCGAAGTCCCAGAGTTCGGGGTCTTCCTCGAACTCGTGGTTGAACTCCTTCTCGGGCGGGAGCTCCTTGTCGAGGAAGGCGCGGACCTCGTCGCGCCACGCTTCCTGCTCGGCGGTAAAGCGAATCTCCATAGCCGTGTCCTCCGGGGAGTCCTGTTGCGGGGCCGGCGGGGATTATACAACGGCGCTCCCCCGGCCCGCCCCTGCTACAATCGGCCTGCCCGCGGCGGGCCGTGGGCGAGGAGCGAGCATGACCGAACGCGTAGTCGTTTCCGCCGACGACCACCTGCAGGAGCCTCCAACTCTGTGGCAGGAGCGGCTGCCGTCACACCTGCGCGACCAAGCGCCCCGGCTGGTGGACCTCCCCGACGGCGGGCAGGGCTTCGCGGTGGCGGACCATGCGCCGCGTCCACTGGGGATCCTGGTGATGGCGGGGCGCTCCGCCGCGGAGTTCACGGACAGGGGGCTCACGTGGGACGACGTGCCGGTGGGGAGCTACGACCCCGCGGGGCGGCTGCGGGACATGGAGACGGACGGCGTGTCGGCGTCGGTGCTGTACCCCAACATCTGCCTGGACATGATGATGGACCAGGTGCGGCTGAGCCCGGAGCTCGCACGCGAGGTCTACCGGGTCTACAACGATCACATGTCGGAGTTCTGCTCTTCGGCGCCGGACCGGCTCGTGGGCATCGGGTTGCTGCCGATGGACACGACGGAGGAGGCCATCGAGGAGCTGGAGCGTCTGGGGACGCTACCGGGAATCCGCGGCGCGCTGATCCCGTACATTCCGCCCGGCGGGCGCGACTGGAACGATCCCTACTTCGAGCCGTTCTGGGCCGCCGCGAACGAGGTCGGGATGCCGCTCAGCGTGCACTCGGGGCGGCCCCGGTCACTGCCGGCGCGCGCCGAGACGATGGCGATGCCGGGCGGTGGGTCGATCTACATGCACATCGGGCCGATCGGCATGGCGGAGACACTGGCGCGCATCATGTGGACGGGGGCCTTCGACCGGTATCCGGACCTCAGGCTCGTGTCCGTCGAAGGCGGTATCGGGTGGCTCGGCTTCTTCATCGAGCGGGGCGAGCACGTGCGGAAGCGCCACAGCGCGTGGACCGGCGTGCACCTGGAATCGGGGCCGCGCGACTGGTTCGGTCGCAACCTCTTCGCCACGTTCGAGGAGGACGTGACGGGGCTGCACGACCTCGACCTTATCGGCGACGAGTCGGTGATGTGGGCCTCGGACTACCCGCACTCGGATACGACGTGGCCGAACTCGATGGCCACGATCGACCGGGTCTTCGCCGGGGTCGACAATGCGGCGCGGGACAAGATCACGCGCGGCAACGCCGCGAAGCTCTACGGCCTGGACTTCTAGAGGGAGCGAGCATCGGATGAAGTACCGGCTTCTCGGCCGCGCCGGCGTGCAGGTGAGCCAGCTCTGCCTGGGCACGATGATGTTCGGCTCGTACGGGAACCCCGACCGCGTCGCCTGCATGCGCATCGTCCACGCCGCGCTGGACGCGGGGATCAACTTCATCGACACGGCCGACGTCTACTCCGGCGGGGAGTCGGAGCAGATCGTGGGCGAGGCGCTGCGGGGGCGGCGGGACAACGTCGTCCTCGCCACCAAGGTCCACCATCCGATGGGGGGCGACATCAACGAACACGGGAGCTCGCGGCGGTGGATCGTGCGGGCGGTGGACGACAGCCTGCGGCGGCTGAAGACGGACTGGATCGATCTCTACCAGGTGCACCGTCACGATCCACTGACGGACCTGGAAGAGACGATGAGCGTGCTGACGGACCTAGTGCGGGCGGGGAAGGTGCGCTACATCGGGAGTTGCACGTTCCCGGGCTCGCTGATCGCGGAGTCGCACTGGATCGCCGAGAAACGGGGCTACGAGCGGTTCCGGTGTCAGCAGCCTCCCTACTCGATCTTCGCCCGCGGGGCGGAGAAGGACTCGCTGCCCACGAGCGCCCGCTACGGGATGGGGGTTATCACCTGGAGCCCGCTCAGCCAAGGTTGGCTCAGTGGGCGCTACCGCCGGGGCCATCCCTTCCCCGATGCGCCGCGCAGCTCGATTCCGACGATGCGGAGGCGCGTCGAGGGATGGGAGGAAGCCCCGGCGAAGTCGCTGCTGGGGAGGCCGGTCGCGGGCGATCCTATCGCCGAGCGCAAGCTGGACATCATCGAGGCGTTGGTGCCGCTCGCCGAGCAGTCGGGGATTTCCCTGGTGCACCTCGCGGTGGCGTTCGTGCTGAACCATCCGGCGGTGACATCGGCGATTATCGGGCCGCGGACGATGGAGCACCTGACGGGGCAACTCGGCGCGGTGGACGTCGACCTGAGCGCGGAGGTACTAGACCGCATCGACGAGCTGGTCACGCCAGGCTCCGACGTGAACCCGCTTGGGCCCGAGGTCGGGTACCAGCCGCCGGAGATCACGGACTCCTGGCGCCGCCGGCGCAACGCACCGCCGCCACGGCTCTAGCGGGGCGGCTATTCAACGTTGGGCGCTAGCGTTTCAACGCTGTCGGCGTTGTTAAGTTCTTCGGCGTTAGACTTAATAGCAGCGATTGTTATTAAAGTTTTGGCTGTAAGACTTAATTATGGTATTGTTTATTAAGTTTTGTGGATTTATACTTTAATAGCTGATCAGGCCATTAAGTCTTGTGGCACAAGTTTTCATTGCAGGGGGGCGCAGTTCCATGCAACGCGGCGAGACCGGGCGCTACTGGGTGAGCGCGGATGGAGGCGAGCAGGTGCGCGCTTTCATCCCCAATCCCCTGCCTCCGGAGCCGCCGCTGGTCATCGAGGGTGGCTTGCAGCAGGCCCTGTTCGACGCCGCCCTCGCCCTAGGGCGTCTTGACGGCGCCTCCGCCCAACTGCCGGACAGAGACCTGCTGATCTACGCCTCCATACGCAAGGAGGCGGTGCTGTCCTCGCGCATCGAGGGGACGCAGTCGTCCATTTCCGACCTCATGCTCTTCGAGCTTGAAGAAGCGCCGGGCGTCCCCCTCGACGACGTCCGGGAGGTGTCGAACTACGTGGCGGCGATGGACCACGGCCTGCGGCGCATGCGCGAGGGATTTCCGCTGTCGAACCGGCTGATTCGCGAGATTCACGAGATCCTGCTGTCGAGCGGGCGGGGGAGCAGCAAGGCGCCGGGGGAGTTCCGACGCTCGCAGAACTGGATTGGGGGCAGCCGCCCCGGCAACGCCGTCTTCGTCCCGCCTCCCCACACCGAGGTGGCGGCATGCATGGGCGACCTGGAGAGCTTCCTCCATACCGAGGACGACGGCATGCCGGCGCTGGTGCGGGCCGCGCTCGCGCACGTGCAGTTCGAGACCATTCACCCGTTCCTCGACGGGAATGGGCGCGTGGGGCGGCTGCTGATCACGTTTCTGCTCTGCCACGCCGACGTGCTGCGCGACCCAATCCTGTACCTGAGCCTCTACCTCAAGGAGCGCCGTTCCACCTACTACGCGCTGCTCGACGACGTGCGCCGGTCCGGCGACTGGGAGGCGTGGCTCGCCTTCTTCCTGGAGGGTGTCCGAGAGACGGCCGACGGGGTCGTCTCGACGGCCGAGCGCCTGTCGCGGATGTTCGCGGAAGACCGCAGCCGAATCGAGGCCACGCGGCGGGCCGGCTCGGCACTGCGCGCGCATCATGAGCTGATGGCGCGGCCGATCCTCACCATCTCCAACGTGAGCAAACGCACAGGGCTTTCGTTTCCCGCGGCCGCATCGGCCATGGGGCTGCTCGCCGACCTCGGCATTGCGCGTGAAATCACGGGACGGAAGCGCAACCGGATCTTCGTCTATGACCGGTATCTCGCGGTGCTCGAAGAAGGAACGGAGGCCTAGGTTTGGCGATTGCGCCGGCCCGCTCTCGGTCGGCGCGCAATCCCGTATAATCCCCGCCGAGACATCGAACCTGGAGGCTCCCTTGGGCGACTACAGCAAGTACGAGGAAAACCATCTCGACGTGGAGATGAAGGGCCGCGTGGCGGTGGTGACGATGAACCGGCCGGAGAAACGCAACGCCATCGACTCGGCGTTGCATGAAGGGCTGGAGCTCATCCTCGAAGACCTGAGCACCGACCCCGACGTTGGGGCCATCGTGCTCACCGGCGCGGGCAAGGCGTTCTGCGCCGGGGGCGACATCAGCACGATGGGCGACACTATTCAGGACCGGTCGCCCCTGCATTACACGCGCGGGCCGAAGTACCTCATCCAGGCGTTTGCCAACTGCGAAGCGCCGATCATCGCCGCGGTGAACGGGCCTGCGGCGGGCCTCGGCGCGACGATCGCGCTGATGTGCGACGTGATCTACATGAGCGACCAGGCGCGGATTGGCGACACGCACGTGCAGGTCGGGCTCGTGGCCGGCGACGGTGGAGCGGTGATCTGGCCGCTGCTTGTCGGTCCGCACCGCGCCAAGGAGTTCTTGATGGCGGGGGCCTACGTTGATGGCGCAAAGGCGGAGAAGATCGGGCTGGTGAACCATGTGGTGCCGCACGATGAACTGCTGGACGAGGCGTTGGCCTTCGCCACGGAGCTGGCGAACGGGCCCGCGGCGGCGGTCCGATGGACCAAGATGGCGGTCAACCGGATGATCTGGCAGAACATCAACCTGGTGCTCGAAATGAGCCTCGCCACGGAGGGGCTGTCCTTCCAGACGAAGGACCACGTCGAGGCGGCGACCGCGTTCATGGAGAAGCGGCCGCCGAAGTTCACCGGCGAGTAGCCGCGTCGGCGCCGGCGCGCCTGGCGGTGGGTGCCCTCCCTCAGTCCCTCCCATAGAGGGAGGGAGGTTTTATCGGCGCCCCCTAGAGGGGAAAGGCCGGAGCGGAGAGCGGGCCCCGAGGGGCGTTGGCGGTTGGCACGGGGCCCCTCATCTCAATGTTCTCCCCTGGGGAGAAGAGGGAAGACCTCCCGGCCCCGCCCCTCCGGCGCGCCCGTGGGGCGCGTGCCCTCCCTCAGTCCCTCCCACAAGGGGAGGGAGGCCGGAGGGGAGGGCGAGGCGCGATTCGTGCCTACAGGTCGAGGGGTTGGTGTTCGGGAGGGCCTAGGGGGCGGAAGGCGGGGTCGGTGCGGAGGATGAGGCCGAGGCGCCCGTAGTCCTTGGCCTGCTGTTCGAAGGGGCGGTTGGCCATGGCGCGGCCGCTGGGGTGGTAGAGGGGCACGACCTTGGCCCCGCGCCAAGGGACGGCGGTGGCGACGGCGTCTTTGAGCTTGATGGCGTGGGGCTCGATGAGGTGGAGGGCGTCGAGGGCCCGGACGCCGAGGGTGACGACGTAGGGCGGCTGCACGATGTCGATCATCTCGCGCAGGTAGTTGGAGCAGTTGCGCAGCTCGGTGTTGGTGGGACGGTCGTTGCGACCTTGCTCGTCCTTGGGGTTGCACTGGACGGCGTTGGCGATGAAGAGGTCGCCCCGGCGGAGGCCGGCGTGTTCGAGGAGGCGTTGGAAGTTCTCGCCGCTGCGGTCGCCCTGGAAAGGGACGCGGGTGACGGCAGAGCCGAAGCGTCCGGGGGCCTCGCCGATGACGAAGACGCGGGCCTCGATCCGCCCGTTGAGGGGGCCGAGGACGGCGGAGTTGCGCTCCATGCGGGGGCAGAAGTCGCAGTCGTAGGCGCGCTGCGCGACGTCGGCGAACCAGATGTACTGCTCTTCGGTTGCGCCGCCGTTCATGGCCGGGGCTAGCGGGCCTCGTCGACCATGGCGAGGAAGCGGTCGAACATCTCGACGTTGTCGAGGGGGCCGGGCGCGGCCTCGGAGTGGTACTGGATGGTGAGGACGGGCATCGAGGTGAGGCGCAGGCCTTCGACGGTGCCGTCGTTGAGGTTGACGTGGCTCACCTCAGCCTCGCTTGGCAGCGAGTCGGGGTCGACGGTGTAGCCGTGGTTCTGGGCCGTGATGTAGACGCGGCCGGTGGCGTTGTCGCGGACGGGGTGGTTGCCGCCTCGGTGGCCGAACTTCAGCTTGTAGGTCGTGCCGCCCATGGCGTGGGCGATGACCTGGTGACCGAGGCAGATGCCCATGATGGGCCGCCGCCCGAGGATGGTCTTGGTGCTGGCGATCATGTAGTCGAGGGGGGCCGGGTCGCCGGGGCCGGGGGAGAGGAGGATGCCGTCGGGGTTGGCGGCGAGGATCTCCTCACCGGTGGTGGAGGCGGGGACGGTGGCGACGTCGCAGCCCCGCGCCCGGAGCAGGCGGAGGATGTTGTGCTTGACGCCCATGTCGACGACGGTGATGCGGCGCCGGGGACGGTCGCCGCCGCTCCACGGCTCGCCCTGTTCGGCCATGACCGACCGGACGTAGTCCTGCTCGTCGTAGGACGGGCTGTCCCGCAAGACCTTCAGCG
This sequence comes from Dehalococcoidia bacterium, assembly GCA_034420775.1. Lineage (GTDB taxonomy): Bacteria > Chloroflexota > Dehalococcoidia > SHYB01 > SHYB01 > DAOUKH01. The sequence goes on along the minus strand of DAOUKZ010000244.1, from coordinate 6,753 downwards.
CCTCGTCGGGGGTGGCCTCGGAGGTCAGCACGCCCATCATGACGCCGCGGTTGCGGAGTCGGCGGGTGAGGGCGCGGGTGTCAACGCCGGCGAGGCCGGGGATACCCTCGGCGGCGAGGTAGTCGTGCACCGTCATCTCATTGCGCTGGTGGCTGGGGCGGTCGCAGTGCTGGCGCACGATGAAGCCGCGGACCTGGATGCGGCGGGACTCGACGTCGGCGCGGTTGACGCCGTAGTTGCCGATCATGGGGTAGGTCGGGGTGACGATCTGGCCGGCGTAGGAGGGATCGGTAAGGATCTCCTGATATCCGGTCATGCTGGTGTTGAAGACGACCTCGCCGACGGACGTCGCCTTCGCGCCGAAGGCGTCTCCCCGAAAGATCGCGCCGTCTTCCAGCGCCAGGAATGCCTCAGCCACGCGTCACCGCCTCCTGGCGTTCGTCGTGGACGATCGCGCCGCCGCGCAGGGTCGCGACCACGCGCCCTTTGAGGCGTTGTCCGGCGAGCGGGGTGTTCTTGCCGAGCGACGCGAAGGCTTGCGGGTCGACCGTCCACTCCTGATCGAGGTCGGCGATGGTGACGTCGGCTGGCGCACCCTTTGCCAGGCGGCCCAACCGAGCGCCGGGAGCGCCGAGGACGCGGGCGGGGCCGGCGGTGAGCGCCGCGACGATGGTAGGCAAGGGGACGCGGCCTGAGTGGGCCAGGGTCATGAGCGCGCCGAAGGCGGTCTCGAAGCCGGTCATGCCATAGGAGGCGACGTCGTACTCGCAGAGCTTGTCGACAGTGGCGTGCGGGGCGTGGTCGGTGGCGATGGCGTCGATGGATCCGTCGGCGAGCCCCTCGATCATGGCCTCGACGTGCGGCCGGGGGCGCAGCGGAGGATTGACCTTGGTGTTGGTGTCGTAGGCCGCGGCTGTGCCGGAGAGGCCGGTCGACGGGGCACCGGGGAGGTCGCGATCGCCAGCGACCCACTCGTCGGTAAGGGTGAGGTGGTGGGGCGTCACCTCGGCGGTGACGGGGAGGCCGCGCTCCTTGGCCCGCCGCACGAGGTCGAGCGAGCCGATGGTGCTCATATGGGAGACGTGGAAGTGGCCGCCGGTGAGGTCGGCGAGCTGGACGCCGCGGGCCGTCATGCTTTCCTCGGCGGCGGCGGGCTGCCCCCTGAGTCCGAGGCGGGTCGACACGTGTCCCTCGTGCATGGCGCAGCCGACGTAGGACGGCTCCTCGCAGTGGTCCATGATGGGCGTGCCGAGGGTTTTCGCGTAGGCGAGGGCGCTGCGGACGAGTCCCGGTGTGAGTATGGGGCTTCCGTCGTCGGAGAAGGCGACGGCGCCGCCCTCGGCAAGCTCGGCCATCTCGACGAGCTCCTGGCCCTTCCGCCCCTTGGAGACGGCGGCGACGGGCAGGACGCGCACCGCCGCGGAGGCGGCGCGGCCCATGACGAAGTCGAGGGTGGCGCGGGAGTCGATGGCGGGGTTGGTGTTGGGCATGCAGCAGATGGTGGTGAAGCCGCCCCTGGCCGCGGCGCGCGCGCCAGTGGCGATGGTCTCTTTCTCCTCGAAGCCCGGCTCGCGGAGGTGGACGTGGAGATCGATGAAGCCGGGCATGACAGCGAGGCCGCCCGCCTCGATGATCTCGGCGCCTTCAGGCGGCGCGCCGACGCCACCGAGCGCGGCCTCGACGACGACGCCGCCGGCGATGAGCAGGTCGCCGATACCGTCGAGCCCGCTCGCCGGGTCGATGAGGCGTCCGCCGCGGAGGAGCAGTGGGGCGTTCATTCGCCGCCCTCCCCGAAGGCGAGCAGGTAGAGGAGGCCCATGCGCACGGCGACGCCGTTGGTGACCTGGGTCTCGATGAGGGAGCGGGCCCCGTAGGCGAGGCCGTGGCTGATCTCGATGCCTTCGTTCATCGGGCCGGGGTGCATCACCATCGCGCCGGGCTTGGCGCGCCGCATCCGCTCCTCGTTCACCTGATAGAAGCGGACGTACTCGCGCAGGCTGGAGAGGAGGCCGGCGGTCTGGCGTTCCTTCTGGATGCGGAGGGCCATCACGACGTCTGCGCCGTCGAGGGCGCGGTCGATGTCGGTCTCGATGGAGAGGAAGCCGGTGTTGCCGGGATCGAAGGCGGTGATGGCGTCGAAGGGGAGGAGCGTCGGCGGGCCGCAGAGGACTACCGACGCGCCGAGCTTCTGGAGGCCCCAGAGGTTGGAGCGGGCGACGCGGCTGTGGAGCACGTCGCCGACGATGGCGACGCGGAGGCCGTCGATGTTGCCGAGACGCTCGCGGATGGTGAAGAGGTCGAGGAGGGCCTGGCTGGGATGGGCGTGGGCGCCGTCGCCGCCGTTGATGACCTTGACGCCGGTGCTTCGGGCGACGAGGTGGGGAGCGCCGGAGAAGCCGCTCCGGATGACGAGCACGTCGGCGCCCATGGCTTCGAGGGTGCGGGCGGTGTCGACGAGCGACTCTCCCTTGGCGCGGCTGCTGTCGGAGGCGGAGATATTGATGACGTCGGCACTCATGATCTTACCGGCCTGCTCGAAGGAGGCCCGCGTCCGCGTGCTCGGCTCGGCGAAGAGGGTTATGACGGTGCGGCCCCGCAAGGTCGGCACCTTGCGAATCTCGCGCCCGAGCACCTCGCGCATCGCCTCGGCCGTTTCGATGACGCCCTCGATCTCGTCGCGGGTGAAGTCGTCGAGGTCGAGGATGTGGCGGCGGGGGGCGGCCACGACCTCCGGCGGCGGGTCGGCTAGCTGAGCCTCGGAGCGCTTTTCGGTCATGGTCATGCCGAGCTCCTTTCCTGGGCACCGCGGCGGCCTCTCTCGGGGGTATCGGCGATCACGACGCCGTCCGCGCCGTCCACTTCGTGAACATGGACGCGGACGCCCTCGTTGCGCGAGGTGGGGATGTTCTTCCCCACGTAGTCGGCGCGGATGGGCAGCTCACGGTGGCCGCGGTCGACGAGCACGGCAAGCTGGATCTGCTTGGGGCGTCCGAAGTCCATCAGCGCGTCCATGGCGGCGCGGATGCTTCGTCCGGTGTAGAGGACGTCGTCGATGAGGACGATGGTGGTGTTGGTGAGGTCGGCGGGGAGGTCGGTCTTGTGGAGCGGCGAGCGGCGGCTGGAGAGGTCGTCGCGGTAGAGGCCGATGTCGAGTGCGCCGACGGGGACGTGCGCGCCCTCGAAGCCGGCGACGTGGTCGGCGAGGCGGCGGGCCAAGGGGAGGCCCCGGGTGAGCACGCCGACGAAGAGCAGGCTATCGGCGCCGTGGTTCCGCTCGACGATCTCGTGGGCGATGCGCACGAGGGCGCGGCGGATGTCCTCGGCGTCGAGGACTTCCTTCTCACGCATGGCGGACCTCACAAGAAAAGGCCTCCGGTCCGGGCCGGAGGCCTTCTTCAAGCCGATATGGAGGAGCGCCGCTAAACGCTCGGTGGGTTGAGTACCGCATGCTTTCCCTTGTCAGCCTCGCGGGACCGACTTAAAGGCGCGGAGCTTGTGTCTGTTCGGGTGGAATAGTAGCACGCCGGCGCGGCGGGCGGAAGCCCCAAGCGGCCTCTCCAACGTGCACCCTCCCTCAGTCCCTCCCATAAAGGGAGGGAGGTTTAAGGGGCGCCCCGGCGCGCCTGACGGCGCGTACCCTCCCTCAGTCCCTCCCATGAAGGGAGGGAGGTTAAGGGAAGAGAGGAGTGGGCACCCACAAGAGGTGCCCCTACAGGACTGAGCCGGTGGTGAGGAGGGCGTCGATTTCGGGGGGCGTGTAGCCGGCTGAGGCGAGGATGTCGTGGGTGAAGTCGCCGAGCTTGGGTTCGACGTGGTCGATGGCGGACGGGGTGCCGCCGAACTTGATCATGGGCGCGACCTGGCGGGCGTGTTCTCCCGAGGGGCGCTCGTAGTCGGCGAAGGCGCCGCGGCTTTGGAAGTGGGGATCGTGGGCGAGCTCGCCGATCTCGTAGACCGGCGCGACGCAGCAGTCGCTGGGCATGAGGTCGGCAACCCACTCGTCGCGGGTGCGGGTGCGGAAGATGGCGGCGAAGGCGGCGCGCATCTCGCCGATGCGAGCGTCGTCGTACTGGTGGTCGATGAAGTCGTCGCGTCCCAGGGCGCGGCAGAGGTTGGCGTAGAAGTAGGGCTCGACGGCGCCGACGCTGAGGTATTTGCCGTCCTTGGCCTCGTAGGTGTCGTACCAGGCGTACTTGCGGAGGGTCATCTCGGAGCCGCGAGTGACGGGGATGCCGGACTCGTGCTCCATTTCGAACCAGCGGTGGACGAGGTTGAGGAGGCCGTCGGTAGCGCCGGCGTCCACGAGCTGGCCGTGGCCGGTGCGGCCGCGGGCGACGATCGCTGCGAGGATGCCGATGACGCCCTGCATCCCACCGCCTGCGGCGTCGCCGACCGTACCGGCGGGATGGGGCTTGTGGTCCGGGTCGCCGTTCAGGGCGGCGAGGCCGGCGAGGGCCTGGTAGTTGATGTCGTGGCCCGCGTAGTCGGCGTAGGGGCCGGTCGCGCCGTAGCCGGTCATCGAGCAGTAGACGAGGCGGGGGTTGACCCTGGCCATCGTCTCGTAGGCGATGCCGAGGCGCTCGGCCGTCCCAGGGCGGAAGCCGACCCCCATGGCGTCGGCGGTGGCGGCGAGCCGGTAGAGGACGTCGCGGCCGGTCTCGGTCTTCAGGTCGAGACCGATGACACGTGTGTTGCGGCGGAGGCTGTAGGTCCGGGACTCGTCAGCGGGGAGAGCGGCGCGGCGTGCGGCGCTGGGCGCGGGCTCGGCGACGCGGATGACGTCGGCGCCCATGTCGGCGAGGATGCGCGAGCAGTGCCCACCGGGCCCGACACGGGCCAAGTCGAGATACCGGACGCCCTCGAGCGCGCCTGCCACGCCGCCCCCGCCGCGGCCCTTAGCCGCGCTTGGGGAGCTGCGGAATCAGCCAGGAGAGGTAGGCGTCCTCGCTGCGGGTCTGCATGAAGACCCTTCCCGTCCCGCTGTAGGTGGCGACGAGGCCCTCGCCGCTGAAGAAGGTGGACTTGAGCCCGCCGACCCGCCGGACGTTGTAGTCGACGGTCCCGTCGAAGGCGACCATGTGGCCGGTGTCGATGGTGTAGCTCTCGCCGGGGTTGAGCGTGACCTCGTGGATGCCGCCGTAGCTGCTGAGGAAGAGGTCGCCCATGCCGGAGGCCTTAATCAGGAAGAGCCCCTCCTTGGAGAAGAAGGCCTTGGCGCCGCCCCATGAGGTGTCGATCTCGATGTCGGGCGAGGACGCCATGTAGGAGCCCGACTGCACGTAGACCGTCTCGCCGTTGAGGCGCAGGTGGGCGATGTCGCCGGGGAGCGCGGGGGCGAGCATGACCTCGCCGGGGCCGCTTTCCGCGGCGAAGGTGTTCTGGAAGAAGCTCTCGCCGCCAAGCATGGAGCGCTTCAGGCCGCCAAAGAGGCCGCCTCGCGCCTCGGTCTTGATCTCGATGGTGTCCGACATGGCCACCATGGCGCCGGACTCGGCGACGATCGACTCGCCCTGCCGCAGCGAAACCTTGGCGAGCGCGTATGACGGTTGGTACAGGATTTCGTGCTCCATGCGTCCTCCTTGACGGCGCGCGTCGCGCCGGGTTGCGGTCGTGCCGCTTCGTTAGATTCCTCCTTCCATTATGTACTATTCGGCCTAGCGGTCCGCCGGTTGCCGCCCGCCGCCGCGCCGCCTATAGTGCCTGCGGTCGCGGGATCGCCCTTCTCTGCGCCCCGCTATCGAACGCTCGTTGGGAGGAGAGACGTGCCCAAGCTACTTGACGGAAGGATCGCGCTGGTGACGGGCGGGGCGTCGGGCATTGGACGCGCCACGGCGGGCATCTTCGCCCGCGAGGGCGCCAAGGTGGTTGTCGCCGACGTGCTCGAGGAGGGCGGCGCGGAGACGGCCCGGATGATCGAGGACGCGGGCGGCGAGGCGGCGTTCACGCGCTGCGACGTCACCGACCCCGGCTCCGTCGAGGCGCTGGTCAAACGCGTGGTCGCGCTGCATGGGCGGCTCGATTGCGCCTTCAATAATGCCGGCATCGAGGGCGTCCCCAACGCCCGCATCGCCGACAACGAGATTGAGAACTTCGACCGTGTGATTGGGGTCAACCTGAAGGGCGTCTTTCTGTGCATGAAGTACGAGATCCCGGTGATGCTGGAGCAGGGCGGGGGCGCGATCGTGAACACGGGCTCGTCATCGGGGATCAGCGCCGAGGCCGGGATGGCCGTGTACAGCGCCTCGAAGGGCGGCGTGCTGCAGATCACGAAGGCCGCCGCCGTTGAGTACGCGCGGAGCGGGATCCGCATCAACGCGGTCTGCCCCGGGGGCGTGGACACGCCGATGGTGGAGCGCATCGCGGGGCAGTCGGTGGCCGACTTTCGGGGGCAGTTCATGCTCCCGCCCCGTCTCTCGCGGGGGAAGATCGGCGCGCCGAGCGAGATCGGCGAGGCCGTGGCCTGGCTCGCTTCGGACCAGGCGTCGTTCATCACGGGCCATTGCATGTCCGTCGACGGCGGCCTGACCGCCCAGTAGCGCGCGGCCCTGACCCGAAGGAGCAACGACATGGACTACAACTTCAACGGCAAGGCGGCGCTGGTGACCGGGGCCGCGTCGGGGATCGGGCTGGCGACGGCGCGGGGCTTCGCGCGCGAGGGCGCGAGCGTCATCCTCGCCGACATCAACGTGGAGGGGGGCGAAGCCGCCGCCGCGGCGATCGTGGCGGATGGCGGCACGGCCGCCTTCGTCGCCT
>DAOUKZ010000243.1:0-4049 GCA_034420775.1 Dehalococcoidia bacterium | reverse complement strand
CGGCTCTTTCCGTGAGCAACCTGGACAGCGCCGCGCCCCGCTCAATCCTCCATGCCCGCTTACACAGTGATGCGCAACGGGGCCAAGGGAAGGAGGGTGGTGCCGAAGGTGAGATTCGAACTCACACGCCCGTAAGGACACTGCGCCCTGAACACAGCGCGTCTGCCTGTTCCGCCACTTCGGCCCGGCATTTCATTCTACGGGACGCGCCGGAAGGCTGGCAACGAGCGGGCGGCACGGCCCGCGGAGCCTAGTCGATGTAGACCGGAGCGTCGGGGTGGATGACGTGACGCTCGGCGGCGAGCCGGTCCCGCAGCCACTTGGGGAGGGCGAAGACGCCCCGGTGGGCCTCGCCGTCGTAGAAGCGGAGGGGGCGGTCGACGCGCTCCGCGATGCGGCGGTCCACCTCGGCGGCGTCGAGGGCGGCTGCATCGGGGCTTCCGGCGACGACGAAGCCCCATGCGCCACCGAACGAAGGCACCTCGGTGGCGTAGGCGGCAACGCTCCCGAACGCCTGCGCGGCGGTGTGGCGGATGGCGGTGAGGGCCTGCGTCATGCCCAGCGTGGCCGGCCCGGCTTGCGTCACGAGTACGCCACCCGGTTTCAGGCGGCGCGCTGCCATTTCGTAGAAGTCGGCGGTGAAGAGCGGGAGCGACGGCCCAGCCTCGGTGGGGTCGGTGACGTCGATGACGATGACGTCGAACTCGGCGCCGTGGCGTTCTAGGGCGGCCCGGGCGTCGCCGATTTCGAGCTCGGTGCGGGGGTCGTCAAAGGCGCCCGCGCTCCATTCGGGGAGATGCTCGCGGCAGAGGTCGACGAGATCGCCGTCGAGGTCGGCCATGACGGCGCGGCGCACCGTGCGGTGGGCGAGGACTTCGCGCAGCGTGGCGCCCTCACCGCCGCCCGCGATAAAGACGTCGGTGGGGTCGTCGTGGGCGATGAGGGCGGGGTGGACCAAGGCCTCGTGGTAGATGAACTCATCGCCGGCGGCGGACTGCGTCTTGCCGTCGAGGACGAGCGTCTTGCCGAAGGGGTCCGTGTCGAGGATGTCGACGCGTTGGAAGGCGGTGGCGCCGGAGAAGACGACACGCTTTAGGACAAGGCTGTGGTGAAGGCTCGCGCGGACCGGCTCCGTGTACCACGCCTGCCCCGGCGGAAGGTCTGGGAGCCCGGACGGGCCCGCCCTCTCCGCCATCAGTGGGCGGCGACGGGAAGCCGCCCGCGGGCCACCTCGACGAACTCGGGGTCTTTGCACCGCAGCTTGCGGGCGATCTCCTCGGCGGCGCGCCGGGGCTGGAAGGATGCGCCGCAGGTGAAGATGTCGACGGCGGCGTAGGAGAACTCAGGCCAGGTATGGATGCTGATGTGCGACTCGGCGATCGAGACGATGCCGGTGACGCCCTGAGGGGAGAACTGGTGAAAGTTGTGGGTGAGCACCGTGACGCCCAAGTCGTGGGCGGCGGAGAGAAGGGTGCTTCTGATGTAAGAAAGATCGTCTAAGAGAACGGGATCGCTCTCTCGAAGCTCAACGAGAAGGTGCGTACCTAATGCATTCAATCACCTGCCCCCCTTTAGGATTTGGGTCACGAACAGTAATTATATCCCCAATCCGCGCGGATTCAATAGCTTCCTTCTGGGCGGCTGCGACGGAAGGGAGACGGCGAGGAAGCAGCGGGGCTAGAAGCCGAGTTTGGCGAGGTCGAGGTGGCGTTCGATGAGCTCGGCGGCGCGCTCCAGCTTCTGGGGGTAGTGGAAGCGGGGAGCCGCGGCGAACCCCGCGATAGCGTCGATGGTCTCGTCCGTGTGCGTGGGGACGAGGACGAGGGGCACGTCGAAGGACTGCGCCTTGTCCCGCACATAGGCGATGGGACTCCCGCCGCCGGTGAGGATGAGGCACTTCGTGCGCTCGTTGATCGCGTTCCACTGGAGGTCGGGGCGGTCGGTGCGGGTGACCAGCGCCTTGTTCTCGTAGCGGTCGTAGTAGGGGCCGCTGGCGTCGACGATCATCGCACCCACCAGGACGTGCTCAACGAGCTCGCCTGTCTGATCCCCGGCGTTCAGCACCTCGCCTTCCAGGGCGTCGGCGTAGTCTTGGACGCTAAAGCTCAGGAGACGACGGTCCTCGGGAATGAACCCGATCACCTCAACGCCTCGCGCAGCCAGCGCGGGCGCGGCCTCCTCGCGGGCCGTCCGCTCGCTCGCCGGCGGGACGGCGTTGAAGACGACGCCGAGCAGCCGGTCGCCGAAGGTCGACTTGAGCGCCGCGATGGCGTCGAGGTCGACGTCGCGGCGGTAGCTGACGGCGGCCACGACCGGCGCGTCGACGATGCCGGCAAGCTCGGCGGCGGCGGTCGCAAGCCGGCCGCCGGCGGGCAGCCCTTCGACGACAAGGTCGCCCCCGGCTTGTTTGCGTGCCTTACCGACGGCGTCGGCGTGGTTTCCCAAGCCCGCGGCCAACTCGCCGGCCGGGGCCGACACCGGCGGCTGGACGCCGGCGAAGGCGGCGTCGGCGTCGGGAATGCCGTCGTCAATGGCGACGGGCTTGAAGTAGGAGGCCGCGACACCGCGGGAAGCGAGAACGGCGGTGAGTCCGGCGGCGAGGGTCGTGCGGCCCTCACCCCTGTCCAGCGATATGACGTGCAGGCTGGGCATTTGGCGGCGATTCGACGAGGCCGAATCCGAGGGTGAAGTGTAGCACACGCCGGGCGCTAGACGCGGCGGTGTATGGCGTAGTCGCAGAGCTTGAGCAGCGAGGCCTTGGCGGGAACGTCGGGGAAGGTGTCGAGGGCGCTCCGGGCGCGGTCGCAGTAGTCCTGGGCTACCGCCTGCGCCTGTTTGATCGCGGGCGATCCCTGGATGAGTTGGACGGCGTCGCGCAGCTTGCCGTCGTCGTTGCGTTGGTCGAAGGCTGCCTGGATGGCGCCGTCGTTGGGGCGCTCGCGGGCGAGCAGTATCGCGGGCAGGGTCATGACGCCGTGGCGGAGGTCGTTGCGGAGCGGCTTGCCGACGGTCTCCTCCGACCCCTCGAAGTCGAGGATGTCGTCGGCCACCTGGAAGGCCATGCCCAAGTTCCAGCCGTAGCTGCTGAGCGCGTCGATCTCTTCCTCAGGGGCACCGCTGAGGACGGCGCCCGCCTCCGACGCGGTCTGGAAGAGGGAGGCGGTCTTGTCGCTGATGCGCGACTCGTACTGCTCGAGCGTCTGGCCGGCGTCGTAGCTGGTGAGGTACTCGCGAAGCTCGCCGGCGGAGAGCGCCATGATGGTTTCGGCGAAGCGCCGCATGACGCGGACGTTGCCGGTGTCGCAGACGTAGGTGGCGGACTTGGCGAAGACGTAGTCGCCGAGCAGCACGGCGACGTTGCGGCCCCAGAGCGAGCTGACCGTGGGCCGGCCCCGGCGGAATTCGGCCTCGTCCACGGTGTCGTCATGGACAAGCGTCGCGATGTGCAGGAGCTCGACGGCGGTGGCCATGAGAATGGAGAGCTTGGCGTCGTGGGGGTGGAACTTCGAAGCGAGCAGGGTAAGCGTGGGCCTGATCTGCTTGCCCCGGTGGCTGAGGAGGCGCCGGAGCATGTCGCTGTAGTCCTCGTAGCCGGAGCCGTTGCTCATCTCGTTAAGCATGACGCCGACCTGCGCGAGCTCGGCCCGGACCGGCTCGTAGATGGAGGCGATGGTGTCGCCCGTGCGCGGTTGCTCAGGCATCCTGACCGGCGCCGACGGCGCTCATCTCCTTGGCCACTTCCGCTTCGTCGAGCTTTTGGAAGAGGGGCTTGGGCCGCTCGAACGGCGTGCCCGGCACCGGGGACTGAAGGGCCCACCCCGCGTCTTGAACGGCGCCGTCCAGCCCCAAGTACTCGTGGACCCGCTGGGAACTGTCCGGCATGAAAGGATAGAGCGCCGTCTTGAGCGCCGCTATCACGTAACAGCCGGCCCAGAGGGCCGTGGCGGCGGCCTGACGGTCGGTCTTGACCGTCTTCCACGGCGATTGCTCTTCGAGGTAGCGGTTGCCGTGGTGCGCCAGGCCCATCGCCGCGTTGATCGCCGCCTTGA
>DAOUKZ010000242.1:0-7702 GCA_034420775.1 Dehalococcoidia bacterium | reverse complement strand
CGCCGACTCAGGGTGTGATCGCCGCCAACGACGACGGTGGGGGACGGCGCAACTCGCGCATCGAGCGATTCCTCTCGGCGGGGACCTACATCATCGAGGCAACGACGTATTTGGAACGAGACCTTCAACCCTTGATGGCCGACTTCAAACTCGTGATCCATCTTGTGGACGAGGAGGCGGAGCAGGGCAAGTTCCAGCTGAAGGTTGAGACCACTCATACGCCAGACGAAGTGGTCGCCGGCGAGCCCTTCCCCGTCCACTACCGCATCGGCAACCTCGGCGGCGGCGATCTGGCCAGCACCGACGGCACGGTCATTGCGTATGTGGTGGGGCCCCGGGTGTTCGAGCGGAAGAACGGGATCATCACGTCGGCAGGGGACTGGGAGGCTGGAGTCTCCTACCACTCCGGCGAGGAGACGGCGAGCGCGACCAGTACGGTGAACGACGACGTCACCCCATTCGAGATCTCCTTCGGCAGACCGGGCCCTTCGTGGGTCTTCACCGCGATCATCGCCTTTGACGATGACGACGAAGAAATTGCGTTCCACGGCCTCTGGCGCAACCTAATGGTGCTCAGCGGCTGGACGTTCGATCCGGTCACGGTGAAGGTCGACGATAGCGACTACACCGTATCGGCCGAGGCCGACGACGAAGGGGAGGTCACCGTCTCCGTGAGCTCCGTCGCCGACCCGGACGCGGACGTCGATGCCGCAGTGCAGGCGAAGGCGATCTACGCGGCCGGCGTGCGCACGCAGGTGCTGGACGGCGTCTTCGAGCGAGAAGCAATCGCCGAGTTGCCGACGACGGCCGAGGCGGAAGCGTTCGACGTGGAGAACCCATCGTCTAGCACGCTGCTCAAGGCGTTCGCCAGCGATTACGCCGAGGGCGCGTCGGGCCTTGCCGAGTCCTTGGCCGCGGGCGAAGTGATCAGCCCGGTCGCGGTCGAGACCATGATCCTCAGCGCCGCCGAGACAGCGGAGGCGCGGTATGCGTCTCTCGCCGCCTCCTGGACAGCGCTCCAAGGGAGGATCGACGGCGGCGAGGCGCTATCGTTCGCCGACGCGTTCGCGCTCCAGTCCGAGCTCGCCTATGCCGAGCGGATCATCGCGCCGGCGGTGAGGGCCGGCGAGGTCGTCGAGGCTGCCCGAGAGGCCAACATGGGCTGGGAAGACTCTGACGTCCTGGCAATGGTTTCCAACCTGGAAGTCTCCTGCAGTGGAGCGGGAGCGCTGCGCGGCGCCCTCAGCATCGCCGGTGTGGAGAATGCCGACGCGCTGCTCGCCCTCGACGCCGAGCTGCGCGCCGTGCCTTTCTACGGCCCGTTGAACGATGGAGCGCTCTGCGCGGTGCGGGGCGTGGACTCGGCGAACTCCCGGTTCCTGCAGCTCTTGTCGATCTCGCGCAGCGCCGAGCTCCGCGCGTTGCTGGCGCCCGAGGCGCTGCCGGCTCCGCCAAGTCCACCGGCACCGCCGCTGCAACTAAGGATCATCGCCCAGCGCACCGTCGACGCCCGGATCGAGGTGGGCGTGGAGCTTGCCGGCGGCGAGCGGGTCCTCCCCTCGCTGCGCTTCGTGCCGGCAACCGCCGACGTCGACACGTGGATATTCACCGGCGACGTCAGAGTCGATGGAAGCTCCATCGGGCAAATCCGCGCTCGGCGGGTGGCCGACGGCCGCATCGAACTGGGCTTCTTGACCGCTGACGGCGGGGAAGTCGCGCCCGACATCCGCTACGTCCCGCTCGGTCCCGACCTGCCCGTCCTAGTCTGGCTGCGCAGCGGGGAATTCGAGGTGCCTCGGCCGGCGGCAGCGGAGGAGTAGGGAGCGGCCAATCCAGACCACCGATAGCTCGATCTCCATGGCTGAGGCGTGACCGTTGGCTGAATCGCAGCCACACGAGAACGTCCGCTACGAACCGGAAGACCAGCCTCCGGCCGCCGTGACCGTTGGCGCCGGCGTCCAGGCGGCCATGGTCATCGTGGCCCCGGTGGTGTTGACGGTCGTCATTGTGCTTCGGATTGCCGAGCAGCCCGAAGACTACATGTCGTGGGCCATCTTCGCGGCGCTGATCGTCAGCGGGACGACCACCATTCTCCAGACGGCCAAGGCCGGGCGAATCGGGGCCGGGCACGTGCTCATCATGGGCACATCGGGCGCGTTCATTGCGGTCTGCGTCACGGCGCTGGTGGAGGGCGGCCCGTCCACGATGGCGAGCCTCATCGTCATCTCGTCGCTGTTCCAATTCGCGATGGCGGCGCGGCTCTCGCTGCTGCGACGCATCTTTACGCCGGTCGTCTCGGGCACGGTGATCATGTTGATCGCGGCCACGGTCATGCCGATCATCTTCGACACACTGAAGGACGTGCGCGACGACGCGTCCCAGGCCGCCGCGCCGGTGACGGCCCTGGCCACCTTAGTGGTCGTCGGGGCGCTTGTGTTGCGAGGCCCGCCGACGTGGCGGCTCTGGTCGCCGTTCATTGGCATCGTGGTGGGATGCATCGTTGCCGCCTTCTTCGGGCTGTACGACACAGAGCAGATAGTGGAGGCGGCTTGGGTTGGCGTTCCCTTCGGCTCGTGGCCGGGGTTCGACGTGACCCCGAACGCGGAGTTCTGGGCGCTGCTGCCGGCCTTCGTCGTGGTCACGCTGGTGGGAGCGATCGAGACCATCGGCGACGGAGTCGCCATTCAACGCGTCTCCCGCCGAAGCCCACGTGCGACCGACTTCCGGGTGGTACAGGGCGCACTCAACGCCGACGGCGTAGGCAATTTCCTTTCCGGCATCCTAGGGACGCTGCCCAATACCACCTATTCCAGCAGCATCTCGCTCGCCGAGGTCACGGGTATTGCCGCACGCAGGGTAGGAGTGGTAATCGGCGCCATCTTCGTGGTGCTGGCATTCTTCCCTAAGGTCTCGGCCTTGCTGATCGCGATTCCGGGGCCCGTGGCTTCCGCCTACCTCATCGTCCTTATCGGGCTGCTTTTCGTGCAGGGCATGAAGATCATCATCCAAGACGGCGTCGACCACCGGAAGGCCATCGTCGTGGGGGTGGCGTTTTGGATCGGCGTGGGCTTCCAGAATCAGGTGATCTTCCCCGAGCTGTTCGGGGAGGGGTTCCTGGGCGTGTTGTTCGGCAACGGCATGACGGCAGGCGCGCTGGTCGCCGTCATCATGGTGGCCTTGACGGAGCTGACGGGGCCGCGGCGCCGGCGCTTGGAGGTCGCTCTGAGTATCGACTCGTTGCCAAGCATCACCACGTTCCTCAACAAGTTCGCGTCACGTGCCGGATGGAAGGACGCCGCCGCGGACCGGCTCACGTCGGCGGGCGAGGAAACGCTGACGATCCTGTTGCAGGAGGATGACGAAGTCACGGCGGGAGCAGCCCGGCGCCTCTCCATCGCGGCCCGTATGGAGGGCCGTTCCGCCGAGTTGGAATTCGCTACAGCCATCGAGGGGGAGAACCTCGAGGACCGGCTCGCCTATCTGAACGACTTGCCACCCATACCCGACGAGCGGGAGGTGTCGTTCCGGCTGCTGCGGCACTATGCCTCTTCGGTGCGGCACCAGAAATATCACGGCGTCGACATCGTCATGGTGAGCGTCGAGGGCGGGCCGTAGCCGGTCGTTTATCGGAGCCGCGTCCGCTATACTCCGTTGGAACGATGCCGAACGGCAGACGCGTCCGCTCCACGCAACGCCGCGCATCAACCGGTCCGCAGAGGGCCGGACTGGCTGGCGCGTCCACTTTCCTTGCCGCGCGGCTAGCTGCGTCCTAGGTCCAAGGTGTTCTGCCACGAAAGGCGGGGTCTATGGATATAAACGACCTCTTCCCCAAGGGACTGGAAATCAATGACGCGGTCGACCTGCTCGGAACCGTGGCCGTGTACGTCGTGGGGATGGCCATCTACGCCGTCTTCATCTTCAAGTTCTACCGGTTCGTCGCGTCGCGCGACATGTTCGAGTTGGACTTCTCAAGGTATGAGGAGTCGCGGTTCAAGTTCGTGCGGACCGTCCTGCACCTCGTCTTCTACGTCCTGCGGTACCTCATCCTCTTCCCGTTCTTCGCCATCTTCTGGTTCGCGGTCCTCACCATCATCCTGGCCTTCCTCTCCAGGGAACAGGCATTCGCGGACGTGCTGCTGGTTGCGCTGGCCACCGTGGGCACGATCCGCATTACCTCCTACTACCACGAAGACCTCTCCCGGGACTTGGCAAAGATTTTGCCGTTCGCCGTCCTGGGTATCTTCCTCATCGACGTCTCATTCTTCGAGATTGGCGAATCGCTGGACATCCTGAAGCAGGCCGACGAGCACCGGGAGGAAATCCTCTACTACCTGATCGCGCTGATCGCCCTGGAGTTTGCCCTGCGCCTCGCCATGGGGGCCATTACAGTCTTCTGCGCCGTGCGGGACCGGATCCGGATGGTCCCCACGTCTCCCGAGGAGGACGAGACTCTCTCCGCAGCCGAGGAGCCAATCGCGGAGGAGCCGGGGGAGCAGGAAGAAGCGGCATCGGAGTATCCACCCCAAGAAGATGACGAGACGGCTCGGAGCGATGGTACGGAAGCGCCTTCCGACGGAGGAGCGCCCCGACAGGACGCTTGAAGCAGCCCAGACCGGGAAGGCTCGCTGAGGGACGGCCCACCGTCATGCGGCTCCTGCTCGACACTGCCGCGTTCATCCGGCTGATCGAAGGCGACGCGAAACGGCGACCCGCTGGTCAAGGCATACCCCGTGCCGGTCGTGTGGTGACAGGCGTCGCGGCTAGGAGCTCTGCGCCGCCCCTGCCGCTTCTCCCGCCGCTGCCTCTGCCGCGCCGGGGGGTGGGGTCAGCGGTAGCTCGACGAGCATCTCGGTATAGCGGCCGGCTTCGGACTCGACGCTTATCTCACCGCCGTGCTTGCGCACGATGTCACTTGATATCGCCAGGCCGAGCCCCGTGCCGCGGTCGGTGGGCTTCGTGGTGAAGAACGGATTGAAGATCTTGTCCATGACTTCGGGGGGCATCCCCTTGCCGTTGTCCCGTATGCGGATCTGGACGTGCTCTTCGCCACGTTTGGTGGTAAGCCAGACCGTGGGGAAGTAACGCCCCCCGTCGTCCGTCTCGTAGCCGCCTTCCGCGCCGGCGCCCGACTCGATGTCACGCCGCTTTTCGTCGGTGGCATCGCATGCGTTTCCGACCAGGTTCAAGAAGACGCGGCCGAGGTCTTGCGGAATGACCTCGATCTCCCCCAACTCTTCGTCCATATCCTGCTTCAAGTCGAGGTTGAAGTCCGGGTCCGTCGCTCTCGCACTGTGATAGGCAAGTCTGGCATGCTCGTCGAGCAGACGATTGATGTCGGTGGGCTGGAAGCCGCCTGAGCCCCGGCCCATCATGAGCATATCCTGGACGATGCGGTTGGCGCGGTCGCCGTGGTTGCGGATGCGCTCCAGGTTCCCGGTGAGGTCTTGGGCGATTTCCTTGATGTAGCTCTGTTGGTCTTCGGTGAGGCTGTCGGCTAAGTCATCGACGAGCTCGGTGAGCTCCTTGATCAACTCCTCGGAGACCTCGGAGAAGTTCTTGACGAAGTTCAGCGGATTCTTGATTTCGTGGGCCACGCCGGCGGTGAGCTGACCGAGCGCCGCCAGCTTCTCCCGCACGACGATCTGGTCCTGCGCCCGTTCGAGGTCGGCGAGCACGACTTCCAACTCATCGTTTTTGGACTGCAGGTCTTCGGCCAGCTTCTCCACGAGGTTGAGGCGCTGCACTTCCAGGGCGTGGCGGCGGAAGACTTCGAGCGCCGCCGCCATGTCGGCGACCTCGTCGCGCCCGCCGATCTCGACGCGGGCCTCCAAGTCGCCGCCGGCCATGCGGCGCATCCAGTCGGACAGCATTTCAAGGCGGCGAAGCAGGACCCGGCCGACAAGGACCCAGACGATGAGCACCGCGCCGGCGATACTGATTCCGCTGATCACCAAAAGCAGCGTCCGGCCTGTCGAGATGGCTTGCGTTGAGGAGGCGGTCGCTTCCTGCGCGCTCGCTTGGGCGGTACCCACCAGTTCGTTGATTTCGCTGAGGAGGGCTACGGCCAGGCCGCGGTTGTTGTCGAGCAGGTCTTGCTGACGGGCTCCCAGCCGGAGCTCTTGGGCGACGAGATCAAACCCGGTCTGCTGTTCTTCGTTGCCCTCGCTCAGGCCGGCGACGATGTTGAGCCGGCGCTCTGGAATCCTGATCTCCTGTCCGCCCAAGTCGGAAAGGCTAACGAAGACCGGAAAGATCTCGTTGGGCAGGAATGCGGCGCTTTGCGTGGCGAGATTGCGCTCGATGCGGCCGGCCGCCGATTCGAAGCGTTCGCGCAGCGCCTCGACCAGCGAGACATCGGAAAGGTTGAGGGCGTCGGCGAGAAGCTGCGTCGCGATGTTGGCGTCCACCTGCAACTCGGCGAGTTGGCGGTAACGCTCGACCTGTTCCTGAGAGAAGTGCTCCGACCTCGGCGCGGGAGGGTCCCCGAGCACGCGGGACCCGTTGACGGTGTAGAAGAGCTGGTCGTCGAGGGCCGGACCCAGGTAGCTGTTCAGTTCAAGGGTCACGCGCTCGATATCCCTCCGCAGCACTTCCTTCCGTTCGGCCAAATCGAAGAGCGCCAGGCGGTCCTCCTTGATGGCCTCAATGTTGGAGAACAGCGTTTCCGCATCGGCGCGAATGCGATCGAAGCGTTCGGCCTTGCTCCCCTGGAGGACGGCCAGCTCGGCCTCAAAGGCGTCGCGAGACTCGTCGATGCTGGAGACGACGACGGAGAAACTCTCTCGTGTCTCAGCCGCGGAGAGGCGCGGGGCGGCGTTGACCAACTCGCCGCTGAACTGCGCGACGCCGAACGCCGCCGCGAGCTCAGGGACGCTGCCTTCATTCACCCGGTTTTGGGCATCGCCGACCTGGTTGAACGAGAACCAGCCGACCAAGCTGGCGCCAATCGTCAGGGCGACCGCGACGCCGATGCCGAAGTACAACTGCGTTGAGATCCGGTAGCGGATCTCGAGCAAGCGTATCAAGCGTTCCTTCACGACGCTGCATCCTTGAGCGTATCGATCGCGTGATAACGCCCATCTTCCCCGATGACGGTCAGGAACACCGTGTCCGAGCCCTGATTATCGCCGGCATCATCATAGCGAAGCTCGAACCCGTCCAATTCCAGCGCACCGGCGCTGCGGAGGCTCTCGGCCAGACAGTCCCGGGAGACGTCGCGGCCACAGCCTTCCAGGCTGGCGATGGCCATGCGGCCGGCAAGATAACCCTCAAACGACACGAAGCCCGGGACGGCCTCAGGCTTGTAGGCGAAAAGGGCGGACAGGTAGGCGGCGGTCGTGGGGTTGGAAACGTCCGTTGGAGAGGGCACAACTTGGGTCACAAAGACTCCCACGCCGTCCGGGCCCAACTCCCTGGCCAAGGCATTGCTCCCCACGAATGAGATCGTGATGAACACCGGATCGAAGCCGATCTGCTTCGACCACGCAATCAACGCCGCCACCGGCTCATAGGCCCCCACGACGATGACCGCCTCCGGGTCCCTACCAAGCAGGTCGAGCAGGCCCGACTTCACCGAGGTGGTATTTCGTTGATAGATCCCGATGGCGGCTGGGGCCATGTCGCGGCGCTCGAGGGCGGCTTGGGCTCCGTTGTAGCCGGCCCGCCCGAAGGAGTCGTCCTGGTACATGACCCCGATGCGGGT
>DAOUKZ010000241.1:0-3941 GCA_034420775.1 Dehalococcoidia bacterium | reverse complement strand
GGAGAACAGAATCAGCCCCACTCCGGCCCAGTTCACGGGAATGTTGCCGAAGGCGACGAACGCCAGCACGAGGGCAATCACCCCGAAGATGCCGGGAAAGATGAGACCAGGGTTGAGGATTTCGATGAAGATCCCCAGGCCGCCCAGCGAGAGCAGCAGCGATGAGATGTTGGGGTCGGCGATGACGTTGATGATGCGCTCGACCCAGCTCAGGCCGATGTCGTTGCAGGCGGCGAGGGGCTCAATGCAACGGATCCCTTCCGTTTCGAGCGTGACGGTCCGGCCGGCAATCTCGACGGTGCGGCCATCGATCTTGGCGAGCAGGTCGTTCAGGTTGTCGGCGAGAAGGTCGATCATGTTCAGGTCGAGCGCTTGGACGGCGGTGAATGAGGCGGCCTCGCGGACGGTCTCCTCGTAGGCATTGGGGTTGCGCCCGCGGGCCTCGGCGATGCTGCGGGCAAGGGCCGCCGCGTCGTTGGTGACCTTGTCGGCTAGGGTCTCCGGCAGATCTTCTCCGCTGCCCGAGATCGGCGTGGCCGCTCCGATGTTGGAGCCGGGCGCCATGACGGCGATATGCCCCGCGCCGGTGATGAAGGTGCCCGCCGAGCCCGCCTGCGCGCCCTGCGGCGCGACGAACGTGACGACGGGCAGGCCGGCGTCGAGGATGTCCTCGACCATGGCGCGCATGGAGTCGAGCCGCCCGCCGGGCGTGTCGACGAGGACGATTGCCAGCCGGCCCTGCTCGTCTTCGGCGCGATCGATGGCGCGGTCCAGGTACTTGGCGCGGTTGGGGTCGATGATCCCGTCGACGTGGATGAGGAAGGCCTCGCCGGGGGCCTGAGCGTTCACCGGCGCGGCCTGAAGCGCCAACCCCGCCGCCACCAGCAGGAGGTACACCGCCAGCCGCACCCGCCGTCCCACCGTCCCCATGGGGGTAGTATAGCCGCCGCGCCCGTATGGTCTGGTACC
Organism: Dehalococcoidia bacterium; assembly: GCA_034420775.1. Classification (GTDB taxonomy): domain Bacteria; phylum Chloroflexota; class Dehalococcoidia; order SHYB01; family SHYB01; genus DAOUKH01. Next base: position 2,972 of record DAOUKZ010000241.1, on the reverse strand, counting down.
ATGACGCGGTGCAGCCGCCCGCCCCAGCCCGACCGGCGCCCGGCGGCGGGAGCTGTGAATGCCGAAGGTTCGGGAAGCCACACGGCTCGTGGAGCGGGATGGCTGGCGACTGGCGCGGACACGAGGCAGCCACCGGCACTACAAACACCCGGACAAGCCTGGGACGGTCACCATAGCGGGCAGAATGAGCAAGGACCTTGCACCTGGCACGTGGGAGAGCATCCTGAAACAGGCAGGGCTTGACAGAGGAGAATCTCCATGAAATACGCCGTGGTGATCGAAAAGACCGGCAACGGCTACTCGGCCTATGTGCCGGATCTGCCGGGCTGTGTGGCCGCCGCGGATACGCGGACGGAAACGGAGCAGTTGATTCGGGAGGCCGTCGGCTACCACTTGGAAATGCTGCGAGAGCATGGCGATCTGGTCCCTGAACCGCAGGCCACGACCGTGCTTGTCGAGGTCTAAGCGGGACGTTGATGCGCGGCAAAGTGTCTCAGACGGTGATAGCGTTTCGCTTGGAGGCATCCTGAGCGGTCCGCTGACCCGCCCGCCGCGTTTCCACCATGAGCTCGCCGCCGACCCGTAGCCTCAGCGCAAGCCGCCATGACGCGGTGCAGCCCGTCATCCGCGCGACCCGCCTCGTCAAACGGTACGGCGACCTCACCGCCGTTGACGGCATCGACCTCGAAGTGCGTCAGGGCGAGGTCTTCGGGCTGCTCGGCCCCAACGGGGCCGGCAAGACCAGCACCATCCGCATGACGACGTGCGTCTCGCCGGTCGACGGCGGCCAGTTGCTCGTCGACGGCATCGACGTGGCCCAAGACCCGCGGGCGGTCAAGCGGCTCCTCGGCGTCGTCCAGCAGGAAGACAACCTCGACACCGACCTCGACGTCGTCGAGAACCTCCTCATCCACGCGCGCTACCACGGGATCGGCACCGACGAAGCCCGCCCCCGGGCGATGGAAGTGTTGGAGACCATGGACCTGGGCGACCGGGCGCGGTCAGCCGTCGATGAGCTCTCCGGCGGCATGAGGCGCCGGCTCATGATCGCCCGCGCTCTGATGAACCGCCCCAAGGTATTGATCCTCGACGAACCGACCACCGGACTCGACCCCCACGCCCGCCACGTGACGTGGCAGCGCATCCGGCTCCTGAAGGACGAGGGTGTGACCATGGCGCTCTCGACGCATTACATGGAAGAGGCGGCGCATCTCTGCGACCGGATCGCCATCATCGACCAAGGCCGCATTCTGGCGGAGGGGACGCCGAGTGAGGTGGTGGAACGGTTCGCGCCCGGCCAAGTCGTGGAGGTACGGCTCGCGCCTTGGGACCGCGAGGAGGCGCTGGCGCACCTCGAGGGAAGCGGGCACACCTTCGCCGACGCCGTCGACGCCTTGCTTTTCTTTGGCCTGTCCGACGGGGCGCCGGACGTCGGCGTGCCGGCGGAGCGTCTGCGGGTGATTCGGCGCCCCGGCAGCCTGGAGGACGTCTTCCTTCTGCTCACTGGCAGGAAGGCGGAGCTGCGTTGAGGCGGGGCGAAGCGTGAGCGCCTTCGCCGAGGTCTCCTGGCTCAGCTTCCGGCTGTGGCGCCGGCATCTCTACGTCTTCCTACGTCTCTGGAAGAGCGACGCGCTGCCAATCTTCGCCGAGCCGTTCGTCATCCTCACCGTGAGCGGGATCGGCCTCGGTCAGCTGATCGACGAGGTTGACGGCCGGAGCTATCTGCACTTCATCGGGCCGGGGATTCTCGCCGCCTACGTCATGTTCGCGCCGACGTTCGAAAACTCCTGGGGCTCCTACATCCGCATGGCGGTGCGCCGCATCTACGACGCAATCATCGCCACGCCGCTCAGTATCGAGGATGTCATTACCGGCGAGATTCTCTGGGGCATGACACGGGCGCTCATCATGGGGACGCTGATCCTGGCGATCCTGGCCGTCATCGGGGCGGTCGAGTCGGCTTGGGCGTTGCTGGTGCTGCCCTTCACCCTGCTCCAGGGGTTCCTGTTCGCCTCGCTGGCGATGACCTATACGTCGATCGCGCGCTCGGTCAACTCGTTCAACTTCTTCTACTCGCTCTTCGTCTTCCCCATGTTCTTCTTTGCCGGGGTCTTCTTCCCCACGAGCGACCTTCCCGACGGCGTACGTGAGTTCTCGTGGGTGCTGCCGTTGACCCCCGCCGTCCACGTGGCGCGCGGTCTGGTGACCGGCGAGTTCGTCTGGTCGATGGCGTGGTCCGTCCTCGGGATGGCCGGGGCGGGTCTGGTCCTCTACTACTTGTCGCTGAAGCTGATGCGGCGGCGTCTCATCAACTGATTGCCGCCGGGTCCTTGCGCGCGGTGACGACGTGCCCTTCCATGGGGAGCGTGAGCGCGCCGTCAGCACCGGTAAAGGGCGCCGCGGCGTCGCGCAGCTCGGCGATGACGTTGCTCCGCTCCTCGCCCGGCATTTCGCCCTTCCGTATCCACCCATCGATGTCGGAGCTCCCAAAGGCCTCGATCCTGGCGTAACTTCCGGTCCCGGCACGCGTTTGCACCTTCGCCGGGACGTCGGCCCGCTCGAAGATGCGGGCGAGCTCCGCGGCGTCGCCGAGGGAGAACCGCTCGCGTATTCGCCCCGCCGCCTCCTTGCCGGCGCGGCGTTCGGCGATGCGGACGAACACCTCGTGGAAGGGAGCGCGGTCGAGCCGGCCCCAGACCGCAACGGTCAGCAGGCCTCCAGGGGCCAGGACGCGCCACATCTCCTGGACGCCGAGCTCCCGATCGTCGAAGAACATCATGGCGAACTGGCTGACCACGGCGCCGAAGCGCCCCGAGGGGAAGGGCAGGTCGAGCGCGCTGCCCTGGAGCCAGGTGATGGCGGGTGTGAGGCGGCGGGCGACCTCGAGCATAGCCGCGTCGAGGTCGAGGCCGGTGACGCGCTCCGGCGCTCCCGTTCGGCGCGCAACTTCGCGGGTGAGGGCTCCGGTGCCG
>DAOUKZ010000240.1:0-4765 GCA_034420775.1 Dehalococcoidia bacterium | reverse complement strand
GGGGCTGGTAACGCCCGACGGACGCGGACAGGAGCGAATGCTCCCCAACGTCTTCAAGCGCTACGGCGACGGCTAGCGGGCCGATGGACGAACGAGCGGCCCGCGTCGAGAAGCTAGAACGCCTTCGGGAATCGGGCGTCGATCCCTATCCCCACGAGTTCCGCCGCAGCCAGACTATCGCCGAGGCGCTCGCCGCCTATCAAGCCGACGGCGCCGCCGGGCCGGTCCGGCTCGCGGGGCGGCTGACCGCGGTGCGGCGCATGGGCAAGGCGAGCTTCGCCCGCATCGAGGACGAAGACGGCTCGATTCAGATCTATCTGACGCTGGACAAGACGCAGGACTTCACACGCTTCAAGGAGATGGTTGACCGCGGCGACTTTCTCGGCGTCGAGGGTCCCCTCTTCGTCACCAAGACCGGCGAGGTCACCGTCGAGACCCATCGCTTCGACCTGCTTGCCAAGGCCCTGCAGCCCATGCCGGAGAAGTTCCACGGTCTGAAGGATGTGGAGACGATGCGGCGCCGGCGCTATCTTCATCTGATCGCCGACGGCGAAGCGCGTGCGCTCTTTCGGAAGCGATCGCGCATCTTCGCGGCGGTGCGGACGTTCCTGGAGCGCCGGGGCTTCCTCGACGTGCAGACCCCGGTGCTCCAACCGATCTACGGCGGGGCCGCCGCCCGCCCCTTCGTTACCCGCCACAACGAACTGAAGCGCGACCTGTACCTGCGCGTCGCGCCGGAGCTCTATCTCAAGCGGCTCATCGTCGGCGGCTTCGACCGCGTCTACGAGATGGCCGCGGTCTTCCGCAACGAGGGGATCGACTCGACGCATAACCCCGAGTACATCCTCCTCGAGGCGTATCAGGCCTACGCCGACTATACCGACATGATGGAGTTGACCGAGTCGCTGGTCCGGCACGCCGCCCAAGAGGCGAACGGGACGCTGGAACTGCCGCCTCGCAAGGCGGGCGGCCGCGAGGTCGTGATTGACGTGGGCAAGCCCTGGCGGCGGCTGCCCTACTTCGAGGCCCTGCGCGAATTCGCGGGCGCCGACCTTGCTCCTGACGCGTCCCGCGACGAGGCCGCCGCGGCCGCCGAGGGCGTCGGCATCCCTGCCGAGGAGCTCGAAGGCATGGACGCCGCGCACATCTTCGGCGAGATCTTCGACCGGCGCGTCGAGGAACGGCTGATCGAGCCGACCTTCATCCTCGACTACCCCGCCGAGCTCTGCCCGCTCACCAAGCGCCGCCGCGGCGAGCCGTTGCTGGCCGAGCGCTTCGAGCCCTACGTGGCAGGCTTCGAGCTGGGCAACGCCTTCTCCGAGCTCACCGATCCAGAGTACCAGCGCAGCCAATTCCTCGCCCAGGGGCGCGCCGCCGAGGCCGGCGACGAAGAGGCGCACCCGATGGACGAGGACTACCTCAGCGCCTTGGAGCACGGGCTGCCGCCCACCGGTGGGCTCGGCATCGGTATGGACCGGTTGGTGATGCTGCTCACGGGCGCTTCAAGCATTCGAGATGTCATCTTCTTCCCCCTGCAGCGCCGCCTGCCCGGCGACCGGCAGGAAGAGGAATCGGAAGGGTAACCGCGTGGAAGTCCGCCAACGTGTCAGCGACATTCGGTTGGAAGATGGGTGGGCGCTCATCAAGCTCGTCCGCGTTCCCGACAAGCCCGGCATCGCCGCGCTCATCTTCTCGCCCATCGCCGCGGCGGGCATCTCCGTCGACCTGATCCTGCAGAACGCGAGCGTCGACCGGATGACCGATGTTTCCTTCACGGTGCGGAACGAGGACGTCGAGGGCACGGTGCGCCGTCTCGGAGCGATTCAGGAGGGTATCGACGCCGCCGGCATCGAGACAATGGACGGCCTGACCAAGGTCGAGCTCGTCGGGACGGGCATCGTCAGCGCGCCGGCGCACATCAGCGGGCTGTTCGCCGCCCTAGGCGCGGCGGGCGTGAACGTGATCGCCATCGGCACGAGCGAAGTCCGCATCTCCTGTCTGATCGCGGGCGATGACCGTCGGAAGGCGTCGAAGGCGCTGCACGCGGCCTTCCGCATCAGGGAGGCCTAGGCGGAGCGACCCTTGTGGTCGCCCTGCCCCGTAAGGGCGAGTCGCGACTCGCCCGTTTCCTTTAGGAAGTGGTCGAGGACTGCGTGAGCAGACGCACGCTCGCCCCCCAACTTTGTTGGTGGTCGGAGCGCAGCCGTTCGAGCCTGGCGAGGAAGCGGTCCTCGCGGATCGGGTCCGTCGTCATGACGAACGCGTCCTCGTTGTTATCGGTGTAGTAGCCCTTGCGGGTGCCGACCTGGGCGAAGCCGTACTTTTTGTAGAGCTCCTGCGCGCCCTGGTTCCCGGCCCGGACTTCGAGCGTCATCACACGGGCCCCGCGCGGTACGGCGAGCTCGGCGCTTGCGAGGAGCAGGAGCTCGCCCACTCCCAGCCGCCGCTCGCGCTCCCGCACGCCGATGGCGGTGACGTGGGCCTCGTCGCCGATGAACCACAGCCCGACGAACCCCACGATGCCGCGGACCTCCGCCTGCGTCTCGTCGCCCCGGCCAACCGCTCGCAGCAGCCGACCGGCCAGTCGGGACATGGGGCCTTGGACTGGAGGCTCCGCGAGCAGCGCCTCGCGCGCCTCTTGCAGGGCGTCGCTTGGGTCGTTGGCGCGGCAGGCCACGAGGTAGGCCGCGGTGCGGCTCCGTAGCTCTCTGCGGAACTGCGTGGGGACCCACCCCGTCGGGAAGCACTCCCGCTCGATCGCCGCCACCTCCGGAATGTCGAGCGCGGTCATGGGCCGCGCGAAGTAGGACATGGGCGGGCGCGGGTCCGCCGTTCCCGACGGTTCGGCTACCGGCATCTTGGGCGCGGATTCTATCACAGGGGACAGCTCGTGTAGCGGGGGAGGCGATGCGCGAGTCTCCCCGACGAAACAGCGCCGTGGCGCTAGGCCGAGCCGTTGCGGTTGCGCTCTTCCCGGACGATCTGGCCGTCGTTCATGTGGACGATGCGGTTCGCGTCTCGGGCCACGTCCGCGGCATGGGTGACGAGGATGAAGGTCTGCCCATTCTCGCGGTTGAGCCTGCGGAGCAGCCCCATGACCTCGGCCGAATTCTCGCTGTCGAGGTTGCCGGTGGGCTCGTCACCCCAGACGATCTCCGGCTGGTTCACCAGGGCCCGCGCGATGGCCACGCGCTGCTGCTGCCCGCCGGAGAGCTCCGAGGTGTAGTGCTTCTGCCAATCGGCGAGACCCACCAGTGTCAGCGCCTCCGTGGCGCGCCCCCGGGCCTCGGAAGACCGCGTTCCCGACACGAGCATGGGCATCTCGACGTTCTCCACCGCGGTCAGCACGGGCAGCAGGTTGAACGCCTGGAAGACGTAGCCCATGCGGGTGGCGCGGTAGCGCGTCTTCTGGTCGTCGGACATGGAGGCCAGCTCGGCGCCGCCGATGGTCACGCTGCCCGAGTCGATCTCGTCGAGGCCGGAGAGGCAGTTGAGCAGCGTGGTCTTGCCGCAGCCGCTCGGCCCCATGATCGCGACCATCTCGCCGCGCTCGACGGTCAGGTTGACGCCGCGGAGCGCCTTGACGGTCACCCGGCCCGAATCGTAGGTCTTGTGGACGTCGACCGCCCGGACAATCGGGGGCGCGGCTTGCGTCGTCATGCGGGGAACCTCACCGGTTAGGCCTGCTCGGAAGGGGCGTCTCTACTCTACTGGAGTGTGAAGGATTTCTCAATCGACAGGGCCGGGCTACGGCGCTTTGAGCGCGTCGATGACCGCCGATCCCATCGCTTCGGTATCGACGGTGGACTCGCCTTGGCCGGCGATGTCGGGGGTCCGCAGACCGGCGCGCAGGACGCCTTCCACCGCCGTCTCGATGGCCGCCGCGGCGGCGGGTTGCGCCAGGGAATAGCGCAGCATGAGCGCCACGCTCAAGATCATGGCCAGCGGGTTCGCCTTACCCTGCCCGGCGATGTCGGGGGCGCTGCCGTGAATCGGCTCGTAGAGGCCGAAGGTGCGCCCTGCCTTGGGGCCACGGGCGGCGATGCCCTTGCCTCCCAGGCTGGCCGAGGGGAGCATCCCCATCGACCCGGCGAGCACCGCCGCCTCGTCGGTGAGGATGTCGCCGAACGTGTTCTCGGTGACGATGACGTCGAACTCGGCGGGCGACCGCACGAGGTTCATCGCCGCGGTGTCGACCAGCATGTGCGTAAGCGCGACGTCGGGGTAGTCGGCGGCGACTTCAGTCGTGATCTCCCGCCACAGGCGTGAGGTCTCCAGGATGTTGGCCTTGTCGACCGAGGTTAGCTTCTTGCGCCGCCCGCGGGCCAGCTCGAAGCCGGTGCGCACGACGCGCTCGACCTCTTGCTCGGTGTATGCCATGGCGTCGATGGCGCGCCGTCCCCGCGTCGTGCTCCAGCGCCTCTTGGGCTTGCCGAAGTAGAGCCCGCCGGTCAGCTCGCGGATCACAAGGAGGTCGAGGCCTTCGAGGAGGTGGGGGCGGAGTGGGGTCGCGCCGATCAGCTCTGGGTAGCTGCTGACGGGGCGAAGGTTGGCGAAGAGCCGGAGGTCCTTGCGGAGCTTGAGCAAACCGGCCTCGGGGCGGGTCTTCGCCTTGGGGTCGTCCCACTTCGGGCCACCGACGGCGCCGAGGAGCACCGCGTCGGCGCGGCGGCACATGGCGACGGTCTCGTCGGAGAGAGCCTCGCCGGTGGCGTCGATGGCACAGCCGCCGATCAGACCCTCGTGATAGCGGACCTCGTGGCCG
>DAOUKZ010000239.1:0-2279 GCA_034420775.1 Dehalococcoidia bacterium | reverse complement strand
TTTCCCCCATAGAGGGGGAAAGGCCGGAGGGGACGGGCGATTCGCGAGGCGCCCCTACGGGAGAGGACGTTACGCGGCGCGGTTATGCAAAGGTCTCCAGAGGGAGAGAGGTTTAAGGTGCCCTCCCAGAGGGGGAGAGGCTTAAGGTGTTAGGGGCGTAGGTGCAGCCGGACGCGGCCTTCGTCCGAAGGGGCCGCGACGGGTGACCAGAACGCGAGGGTGCCGGCGACGACCGCCCGGGGCGGCTCTTGCCCCGAGGCGTCGATCACGAGGACGTGCGACTCAGGGGTCGCGTTACCGTCGGTGAGCGAGCCGCTCAGCGCCAGGTAGCGGCCGTCGGCGGACCAGATGCGGTGCGATTTCGCGTACTGGTCGAAGAATGAGAGCATGACCCGCATGTCGGACGACGGGATGAACTCCGCTACCTGCCGCGCCGCGCCGGTCTCGACGTCGAACACGGTGACGGCGAGGCGGCCGCCCTGCTCCGCAAGGCTGATGACGGCCAGCCGGTCGCCGGCCGGCGACCAGAAGAAGGCGATGGCCGCATCTTCGGTGAGGACGCGGGTGCGGCCGTCCTCCGGGTTGACCAACAGCAGGCCGTCGAAGACCGCGATCGCGGGCGCAACCTCTGAGGCGAGGACGACGCGGCTTCCATCGGGCGACCACGCGAACGCGCTGGTGGTGGAGACGGGCGCCAGGGTCCGGGGGTCGCTTCCGTCGGCATTGGCCACCATGAGGGAGGAGCCCTGTTCGGAGTCGCCGATGAAGGCGAAGCGCTGCCCATCGGGCGACCAGTCCGGGGCGCGGTAACTCCAGGAGGGCGGTAGGTCGAGCAGTGTGAGGGCATCGTCACTGCCCGGCTCGAAGAGCAGCAGACTGTCCCTCAGGTGGAGCAGCAGACGCGCCGAGTCGTGCGTCCAGGCGTAGTAGAGCGGGGATCCTTGGACGATGGACCGCGCCTGGGCTCCGCCCTCGACGTCGCCGAGGAGCAGGGCCATGTTCCCCGCGACGGCAAGGAACGCTACGTGTTGGCCGTCCGGAGAGCCGTTGGTGTAGTGCGGCGCGTTACGGCCAACGAGCCGCGCGCCGGGAGGGTTCTCATAGACGAGGCTGGGTCCAGTGTCCCCCAGCGTGGCTGATTGCAGGGAGAACTGCGGCCCGTCAGCGTCGACCACGACACGTGAGAAGAGGACCGACCCGCCGTCGCCCGACCACATGGGCCAGGTGTGCGCCGCGCGCGCGCCCTCGGGATCGGGCTCGCTGATCCGCACGCGGTTGGAGCCGTCGGCGCGCATGACGTAGACGTGGCCGTCGGCGCCGACGTAGGCGAGGCTGCCGAAGGCGGTTTCGTCGCCGGCCTCAGCCGTTGCAGTAGCAACGGCGACCGTCGCCGTGCTCGTTGGAGCAGCCGGCTGGGCGGTCGGCGTTGCCGTGGGCGGTTGCGGCGAAGGGGCCGGGGAGGCAGCCGGCGTCTCAGTCGAGCACGCCGCGACGACCAAGGTCAGGATGGTGACCGGGAGGCTCCAGCGCAGGAGGGGCGTCGCGGCTCGTGACATAGGGAGCGCCTAACGGCGAGAGGGTTGCTTCAGTATACGCGCGGCTCGGACTGGAGGCTTCAGGGCAAAGGAAAGGCCCGAGGTCGGGGACCTCGGGCCTTGGTTGGGCATGGTTGGTAGCGGGGGCAGGACTCGAACCTGCGACCTTCGGGTTATGAGCCCGACGAGCTGCCACTGCTCCACCCCGCGTCGGGTGGGCGGCTGCCGAAGAGAAATCACATGCGAACGGATGCTTCTCAGCGTGACTTAATGCAGGTCAAGCCCTCGACCGATTAGTACGGCTTAGCTGAACACATCGCTGTGCTTACACCTGCCGCCTATCAACCAGGTAGTCTTCCTGGGGTCTTACTCCTTCCAAAAGAAGGACTGGAAGTCTCATCTTGAGGTGGGCTTCGTGCTTAGATTCTTTCAGCGCTGATGCCTTGCCAACCATAGCTACCCAGCGGTGCTCCTGGCGGAACAGCTGGCACACCAGAGGTTGGTCCCTCCTGGTCCTCTCGTACTAAGGAGAGATCCTCTCAAACTTCCTGCGCCCGCAGAGGATAGAGACCGAACTGTCTCACGACGTTCTGAACCCAGCTCGCGTACCGCTTTAACCGGCGAACAGCCGGACCCTTGGGACCGCCTTCAGCCCCAGGATGCGACGAGCCGACATCGAGGTGCCAAACCGTGCCGTCGATGTGAACTCTTGGGCACGATCAGCCTGTTATCCCCGGAGTAGCT
>DAOUKZ010000238.1:0-2295 GCA_034420775.1 Dehalococcoidia bacterium | reverse complement strand
TGCTTCCTCGAAGTTCCCTAGTTCTGACTCGCGCCGTTCTGCATGCCCTCTTCGAGCACTTCCTCGATCAACTGGCGGTGCTGCGCCTCGTCGAGCGAGGAATTGATGACGCGCTCGGCGGCGAGGACGGCGAGGTCGGAGAACTGCGCCCGTAGACGCTCCAGCGCCTCGTCCCGCTCTCGCTGGATGTCGGCCTGGGCGCGGGCCGTGATCTGCTCCGCGTCGCGGCGCGCCTGCTCGCGCGCCTCCTCGCGGACCCGCTCGGCGACCTGCGTCGCTTGGGCCACGATGCCGCGGCCCTCCTCGCGTGCGGCTTCGATCTGCTTCCGCACGGCCTCTTCGGCCTCGGCGCTTTCCGCCTTCATCCGGTCGGCCTGTTCCAGGCTTTCCTTGATCCGTTGGCCGCGTTGGTCCAGCATCCGCGTGACCGGCTTGTACAGCAAGAGGTACAGCACCGTCAGCAGGATGGTGAAGTTGATGATCTGGGCGACCAGACCAGGTAGGTTGATCCCTAGTGCATCCACGCAGACCCCCTTGGCTCTACCAATGGAGTATCCGGAGACCGCGGCGCGGTCTCCGGCCCTGTACTCCCATTCGAACCGCTAGAGGACGAAGGCGATGATGACGGCCACGATCAGGGCGTAAATCGCGATCGCTTCGGCGAACGCGATGCCCAGGATCATGTTCGTCCTGATCGAGTTCTCGGCCTCCGGATTGCGGCCCAGGGCCTCCATCGCGCGCGCCACCAGCATGCCGATGCCGATGCCGGGGCCGATGGCGCCGACGCCGATCGAGAGGCCGGCGCCGATGGCCTTCAAGCCGCTGTCGCCAACGGCGGTCTGACCCAACACCGAGAAAAGCGCATCCATAATTCCTGTCCTCCTGACCTTTCTGCCTGATTCAGTTGCTCGCTAGATTCGCGTTCCGTTATCGAAAACCGGGCGCACCCGGCGGGATGTCGTACTAGTGGCCGCCTCCATGACCCTCCTCGCCGTGATCGTCGTGGGACGTCGTCGCCAGCACCGCGAACACCAAGGTGAGCATCGCGAAGACGACCGCCTGAATGAACCCCACGAAGACCTCGAGCAGGAAGGGGAAGACGAAGACTCCGGCCATGATCGGCAGCAGGAAGGCGACGGAGAAGATAAGGACTTCGCCCGCGAACATGTTGCCGAAGAGCCGGAAGCTGAAGCTGATGATCTTGGCGAACTCGCTGATCGCCTCGAGGATGCCGATGATGAACCCGAGCGGGCCCTGCCGGAACTGGATGAACCGCCCCACGTAGCTGAAGAAGCCGTTGGCTTTGACCCCCCACCACTGCACCATGAACATGGCCACGAGGGCGATGGCGAGCGTGTTCATCAAGTCGGTGTTCATCCCCCGGAAGAAGGGGAGCAGGCGGCCGACCGTCTTGCCTTCGAGGTTCACCTCGGTCTCGCCTGAGGTCACCGTGCCCGTCCGGGCCGCCCATTCGTCGAAGTTCCACCACTCGCCCAGCTCGATCTCCTTCGCCTTGCCGAAGCCGAAGGGAATGAGCCGCGCCCCGGCGTCGCCGTCGAAGATGACCAGCTTCTCCGCCGCGCCCTCCGTCTCGGTGAGCTCGGTCAGCGTGGGCAGGCCGAGCTCGTGGGCGACCACGTCGACCTCATGAGGGTTCGGCGGCCCCGCGCCCTCGAAGGTGGACGTCTTGTAGTAGTGCTCGACTTCTTCCTCGTAGTGGTGCAGCACCTCTTCGAGGTGGTGGAGCGCGTCTTTGTCGGCGCCGGGGGCCGCGAGGGCCGTTTCGATTTCTTCCACCATGTCTTCGACGGCGATTTCAACGGCGTGGAAAACGAGGTACTGCCCGGTCTCGACCTTGCCGATGGTGCCGAAGACCGGCGTGAGCGAGGTCCAGTTCCCGACCAGGACAAAGATGAAGATGGTGGCAACGAGGGGGAAGAACATGCGGCCGCGCTTCTTGCCGGCCATGTCCTCGACGATTCCGAGCAGCCAGCCGATAACGCCCTCGACGAGATTCTGCATCCGGCTGCTGGGGACGAGCGTGAGGTTGCGCACCCCCAGCCAGACGATGAGGATCACCACCGCCATCGCGATCCACGCGGAGATGACGCTGTTGGTGAGGTTCCAGACGCCGAAGATCTCCTTGGCGACCGTCTCGGCGGCCAGGGAGATGAAGGGAATGGGGAAGTTGAGGAAGAGCCGTCCCGCCACCGTCGCCGCGAAGGCTACGATGACGAGGAGAATAACTTTCTGCTTCCCGGTCACTCGTCGTTCCCCGGGCGGGCGGCACGCTCT
>DAOUKZ010000237.1:0-10914 GCA_034420775.1 Dehalococcoidia bacterium | reverse complement strand
CCCGCGTCCTTCGTCTCCGCCGGCGGCAAAGCCGAGGCGCGGCCCGCCGGAGGCGGCCACTTGGTTCAGCTTGTCGAGCAGTTTGCCCATGAAGTCACCCGTTTCTGGAGGAGCGTGCCGGCCCGGGGGAGCGGGTTATCCGTCAGGTGAGAGAAGATGCGAGAATAGAGGCATGGAAGGCCGGGTAACCATGATGCTGCCCTCAACGAGGGCATGTCAACCGGACGCGGAAGCGTAGCCGTGGACAGCGCCTCCCCGCTCTCGCTTGTCGGCGGCGCGCCCCTCGTCGAGCTCCGGCGCCTCTCGCCCAAACCCGGCGTGCGCATCTTCGGGAAAATCGAGGGGCAGAACCCGACCGGCAGCATCAAGGACCGGATCGCCCTCGCCCTCGTGGAACGGGCGGAGTCCGAGGGCCGCATCGCTCCCGGCGACACGATCGTCGAGGCGAGCAGCGGCAACACCGCGATCGCCCTGGCCTTCGTGGCCAAGCAGAAGGACTACCGCGCCCACGTGGTGATCCCCGAAGGTGTCGCGCCGAGTATCGGCGACGTACTCGGCCTGCTGGATGCCGAGGTCACCTGGTGCCGGATGGAGGGCGGCATGGGCCACGCCATGGAGGTGGCCGCCGGCCTCGCTGCGTCCCACGGTTACAAGCTCCTGGGGCAGTTCACCGACCAGACCAACGCCGACACGCACTATGACTCCACGGGCCGCGAGATTGCCGAGGCGCTTCCCACCGTCGACGTCTTCGTGGCCGGCATCGGCACCGGAGGCACCATTATGGGGGCGGGCCAGCGTATCAAGGAGCGTTGGCCGGAGGCGCGGGTCGTCGGCGTCGAGCCCAAGCTCGGCGAGCGCCTGCAAGGGATCAAGAATCTCGACGAGGGTTTTATTCCGCCGCTCCTCGACCTCAGCATGCTGGACGGACGCTTCCTGGTGGACAGCGCCGCCAGCTTCCAACGGGTCCAGGACCTCGCACGGGCCGAAGGCCTCTTCGCGGGCGCCTCTTCGGGGGCGGTGCTCGACACCGCCCTCCGCCTCGGTGAGCGCATGGACGAGGGCGTGATCGTCGCCATGCTCGCCGACAGCAGCTGGAAGTACCTGCCCGCCCGCCCCTGGAGAGCCACGGACGGCGAGCTGGCCGATCTCGACGAAATTCATTGGTGGTAGACCCGGCCTTGGCCCGCTTTTGGGCCGCGTGGTAGGCTTAGACCCGTACGCGCGCTGGAGGCGCGCCGAGGAAGGATTTGGCTAGGACGGCGGACACGACCGCCGTAGGAAGAGGAGGCAACTATGGCTATCAGACTAGGTGACGACGCCCCGGACTTTACTGCGGACACGACCGAAGGCGCGATCAGCTTCCACGATTGGCTTGGGGACGGCTGGGGCGTGCTGATGTCGCATCCTGCGGACTACACGCCGGTGTGCACCACCGAGCTCGGACGCGTCGCCAACCTCAGGTCGGAGTTCGACAAGCGCGGCGTCAAGGTCTGCGCGGTCAGCGTCGACCCGGTGGACTCGCACGAGGGCTGGATCAAGGACATCAACGAGACGCAAAACGCGAACGTGGACTTCCCGCTCATCGCCGACCCGGACCGCAAGGTCGCGTCGCTGTACGACATGATCCACCCCAACGCGGACAACACGTTGACGGTGCGCACCGTCTTCGTGATCGGCCCTGACAAGAAGGTCAAGCTGACGATCACCTACCCCGCTTCGACGGGCCGGAACTTCGACGAGATCCTGCGGGTGATCGACTCGCTGCAACTGACCGCCAACTACCAGGTCGCCACTCCGGTGGACTGGAAGCACGGCGAGGACTGCGTGGTCGTCCCGGCTATCAAGACCGAGGATATTCCCGACAAGTTCCCCAAGGGCTTCAAGGAGATCAAGCCCTACCTGCGCACCACTCCGCAGCCCAACCTGTAGGTAGCGGAACAGACAACGGCAGCAAGAGAGGGGCGGTCTCGGAACCGCCCCTCTTTTTGGAACGCACCGGCATGGAAATCGGCATCATCGGACTCCCGCGCGGCGGCAAGACCGCCGCCTTCACCGCGCTGACGGGAGTCTCGCCGGCGCCGGGAAGCGGCAAGGCCAACATCGGCGTCGCCCGGGTGCCCGACGCCCGGCTCGACCAGCTCGCCGAGATCTTCAAGCCGCGGAAAGTGGTCCAGGCCGAGGTCTCGTACGTCGACTTCCCCGGCCTGCCTGAGGGCGCGCAGCGGCGCGGCATCGAAGGGGAGCAGCTCAACCGGCTGCAGCGCGTAGACGCACTCCTCAACGTCGCTCGCGCCTTCGACAACCCCGCGGTCGCCGAGCCCGAGGGCGGCATCGATCCCTTCCGCGACATCGAGACGATGGAGCTCGAGCTTGCCTTCTCCGACCTCGCGATCCTCGAACGGCGCGCCGCGCGGCTGGAGTCCGACGCGAAGTCGGACAAGCCCCAGATACGGGAGGCGGCCCGGAGGGAGCGCCACTGGCTCGACGGGGTCAAGGATGCCCTCGAGGCCGGGCAACCACTGCGCGCCCAAGAGACGACGGACGAGCAGGAGCGCTGGCTCGGCAACTTTCAGTTCCTCACGGCCAAGCCGATCCTGCACGCGGTGAACATTGGTGAAGACCAGCTAGCACAGGCGGAATCCCTGGAGGCAGAGCTTGCGGAGCGCGCCGGCGGACCGAATTCGGCAGGCTTCGTGCTCGCCGCGGGGCTGGAGGCCGACCTCGCCGTCATGAACCCCGGCGACGAGGCGGAGTTCCGCGCATCGCTCGGCGCTGGGGAGTCCGGCCTCGCGCGCGGCATCCGCTGCTCCTACGACCTCCTAGGGCTCGTCTCCTTCCTGACCGTCGGCGACGACGAGGTGCGGGCGTGGCCCGTCCCGGCGAACACTCCCGCCGTCCGCGCCGCGGGTAAGATTCACTCCGACCTGGAACGGGGCTTCATCCGAGCCGAGGTGGTGCGCTACGACGACCTCGTCGACGCGGGGTCGATGGCCGAGGCGCGGCGCCGCGGCGTCCTGCGCACCGAGGGCAAGACCTACCCCGTGCAAGACGGGGACGTCATGCACGTCCTGTTCAGCGTCTGACGCGGCCCGGGAGCGGGCGCCTATTCGATGGCGAAGACCACCTGCACCCAGATGCTGATCTCCTGTTCCCCGGCGCTAATAGAGGTCGCCGCGTCGGAGGCGAACATGGCTTCGGGGACCGCCACCCCCCTGAAGACCGCCGGCGAGCCGCCCTGCTGCGAGACGTAGATGGGCTCGCCGAGGGTGACGTTCATCACCGACGCGATCTGCTCGGCCTTGGCGGTGGCGTCCTCGAGCGCGAGCTTGCGCGCTTCGACTTCCAGCGGGCGCGGATCGTCGACCGAGAAGCCGATCCCATTGATGCGGATGGCGTCGCCGCCCGCTTCCGCCGCGTCGTCGATGATGGAGCCGACGTTGCCGACCTCGCGGATCGTTGCCGTAGCGAAGTTCGCCACGCGATAGCCGACAATCTTCGGCGTCCGTTCGCCGCTTGTCCCTTCTTCGTACACGGTGATTGGCTCAATCGAGAAGTACGACGTTTGGATGTCTCGGTCGGCGACGCCGTTGCCGCGCAGGCTGGCGATCACCGCGTCCATCGCCGACGCCGCCTCCGCGCGGGCGGGAGCTACGGTGTCGGCGCGTGCCTCGACGCCGAAGCTCAGGTTGGCCACGTCGGGCTCGGCGGTGACTGAGCCGGCGCCGTCCACCCAGATGCCGGTCTGCTGCGCCGCCGACGGGCCCTGCTGGACGACGACCGGCGCCGGTGGGGCGGCGGTGGGGGCGTCTGAGTCATCCGCCGTGCAGGCTGCGGCGACCATCGCGGCCGCCGCGAGCAGGGCCAGGACCATAACTGCGCTTCGTTTGCATCCTTGTAGTAAGACCATGGTCTTCCTCCCTCGTTTCGTATCGCTTGTGCGAACTAGCTCATTCTTCCTAACGTGGTTCATCTCTGCAGGTACGACCATGCCCCGAATGCCAGGACCGCGGCGAGCAGCACCGCCGCCGCGATTTGCAGCGGCAGCCAGGGGAAGCCGCCGTCCCGCTCCGGCGAGGGCAGCGGCCCTTGCTCGCCCTGCGGACCTTCAGCGCCGGCGGTCTCCCGCGGCGCGTCGGCGCCGACAGTGGCCGTAGGTACTTGTTCGCCCGGGGGTGTGGGCGAGCCCGGGCCGCCGTCCTCGCTATCCGTGCCGTCCGTGCCGTTCCGGCCCGGCGGACCCTGGGCGCCGCGCAACTCAGCCCGGTTGACGTCGACGTATTCGCGGATAACGGCCTCGAGCTCAGCGACGTTCCCTTCAACGGCGCTGGGGTCCAGTGTCGCCACACCCTTCTCAATGTCCTGCACCGTTGGCGTAGCCGCAATTACCACCACAGCAGCCGTCGGCGCCACTGTTGGCGGCGGTGCGGCGGTCGGCGCCGGAGTCGCCGCTGGCGTAGGAGTCGCCGCCGGCGTAGGAGCGGAAGTGGGAGCACCGTCGGCGACCATCATTGCAGCCTCCGTCGGTTCGTCCCTCGGAGCCGACATAGTTTCGGAGGTCGTGCTGTCGGCGCGCATTTCCGGCGCGGGCGTCGCGGTGGGTTCGGACACAGTGAACATCGCCGGCGGTGCGGTGGGCTCCATCATCGCTTGCGGGGTGCTGGTAGCGGCCGGGGCCGGTGTGGCTTCCGGCATCATCATGGCCTCCGGCGTGGCCGTGGGTTCCGCCATCGCCGTCGGAGGAGGCGGCATCGCGGTCGCTTCAAGGGCGGGGGCCTGCGTGGGTTCCGGCATCGCCGCGGCGTCAGACTCCATTGCAGCCGATGCCGATGCCGATGCCGATGTCGGCGTCGGCGCTGGCGTGGGCGCCGGCGTGGGCGTCGCCGCCGGCGCTGGGGTGGGCATCCCTTCCGGCCCGGCGGGTCCAGCGGGTCCGGACGGTGCGGCGGCGATCGGCGGGGACTCGTCGGCGGCCGGGCCTCCGTCGAAGAGACCCAACGTGCCTCCGATGATGGCGAAAACGAGCAGCGCCGCGGCGCCGGCAGCCGCGGGGACGAAGGCGGGAAGTCGCCGGACCGGCTCGGGCGCCGGATCTTCGACCATGTCCGGCGTGAGCCGGAAGCTGCGGCGCGGCTCGACTTGCGGCGCGGCGCGCAGGGCGGTGACCGCCTCGCGCATCGCGTCGAGCTCCCTTCGTGCCTCCGGCCACCGGTCGAGGATGCGTTGGAGCTCCACCGCTTCCGCCTCGGAGAGCCGGTCGTCGATAGCCAGCGAGAACAGCTCGCGCCAGCGCCGCCGCCGCGATGTGAACAGCCGGAGTATGGCTCTCATCACGCTTCCACCCTCACTCTTTCAGACGATACTGGACGGGCAAGAGTTCCGGACTGGCCTGAAATGCGTCGCGGACCTTCTCTCGCGCCCTGCTGAGCCGTGACTTCACCGTTCCCAGCGACGCCCCGACCGTCTCCGCGGTTTCCTCGTAGGAATAGCCTTCGATGTCGATCAAGACGAGTACCGCCCGCTGATCGGGCGGCAGGGCCGCCACCGCCGTCATGATGGCGGCGTTGAGCTCGGCGTCGGACGCGGCCTCCTCCGGCGAGCGTCCAGGGCTGGCGGGCTCCCAAGCGCCAGCTTCGAGCATGGACTCGAGCGACGCGCCGCCCTTGCGCTTCGCCGCACGAAGCTGGTCGCGGCAGACGTTCGCCGTGATGCGGAGGAGCCAGGAGCGGAAGCTCCCTCCGCGAAACGACCGGATGCTCTTGAACGCGCTGATGAAGGCGTCCTGGGAGGCGTCGTCAGCCGTGGCGGGCCCCACCATGCGGTACGCGAGGCGGTAGACCCGGCTCTGGTACCGCTCGACGAGCTGGTTGAAGGCGTCGAGGTCGCCCTCGCGGCTCAGCGCGATGAGCTTTTCGTCATCCATTGAAGACCGGCAGAGAGTCCATGGGAGGGGGCGTCTTGAACGTCAGTCAACGGCCGGGTCACCGCCGACGCAGTTCCGGCTTACCCTATAATGTACGCCATGGACGAGCCCTCCAACGAGTCAGAGACCCCCGACGCGACAGAGACCGCGGACGAGCCGGCGTCCCCAGAAACGGAGTCCGACGTGCCCGACGAGGGCGGCTCTGAAGAGAGGGCTTCCGAGGACGGCAGCGCTGAAGCGGAAAGTTTCGAGGCGGGCAGCGCCGAGGCCACCGGCACCGACCGGGTCCGCGCCATACAGAGCGTACTCGTCACGCTGCTTCTCGCGGCTATCGTCTTCGTGCTCATCTACACCTCCTTCCAGAACTACCAGGTGGAAGGGACGAGCATGAGCCCGAACGTCGAAGACGGCCAGTTCATCATCGTCAACAAGGCCGCGTACCGAAGGTTCAGCTTCAAACCCATCTCCGACTGGTTCTTCTTCTTGGACCGGGACAAGGACGGTTATGTCGAGCCGTTCGGCGAGCCGCAGCGCGGCGAGGTCGTCGTGTTCAAGCGCGACGCCGAACCGGGCCGCAACTTCATCAAGCGGGTCATCGGCCTGCCGGGCGAGACCATCGAGGTCTGCGGGCAAGGCAACGGGACGAGCGCGCTCTGCGCGGGAGCGGAGCCCGGTGCCGTCTTCATCGACGGTGTCCGGCTCGATGAGTCCTACTTGCCGCGGCTGGGTAACCGGGGCGTGCCGTCCACCCACATCGAATCCGGCCACTACTTCGTTTTCGGCGACGAGCGGGTGGGCAGCTACGACTCCCGGGCCTGGGGGATGCTCCCCCGCGGGAACATCATCGGCAAGGCGTGGTTCTCGTACTTCCCGTTCAACGAGGTGGGCATCGTCACCTCGCACGATCCCATCCCCTAACCCGTGACCCCGCCCCCAGGTTCTCCCGTGTCCATCGACTTCGCCGCAATGGACCGGGCGCTCAGCCCAAAGACCGTCGCGGTGCTCGGCGAGCGCACGTCCCGCGCCCACATGTTCCTTCCGGCGCTGCGCCGCTTCAAGGGCGCGCTGTACGCCGTCCAGCCCGACCCAGAGGAGGCGGGGCGGCTCAAGGAAATGGGCTTCGACTGCTACCCCTCCCTCGATGCCATCGGGACGCCGGTCGACTACGTGATCGTCGCGCTCTCCCGCAAGTACGCCGCCGACGGGCTGCGGGAGTGCGCCGAGGCCGGCGTCGGCGGCGTCTGCATGTACACCGCCGGCTACGCGGAGACGGGCGAGACGGACGGCGTCGAGGCGCAGGCGGAGATCGAGCGCATCGCCCGCGACGCTTCCCTGGTCATGCTCGGGCCCAACTGCATGGGACTCCACAACCCCGGCCGCGGCCTCTGCTATCTGCCCTTCCAGCCGGTGTACGACGGGGGCTACGTCGGCTTCGCCAGCCAGAGCGGCTCCCACGGCAACTTCTTCTCCATCGCCGCGCCCGACAACGGCCTTCCCCTCAGTAAGATGATCAGCTTCGGGAACGGCGTGGTGCTGGAGAGCACCGACTACTTGGAGTATTTCGGTCAAGACCCCCAGACGCGGGCCATCGTGCTCTACGTCGAGAGCGTGAAGGACGGCCGCCGCTTCCTCCGGGTGTTGCGCGAGGTCGCCGCCCGGAAGCCGGTCGTCATCTGGAAGGGCGGCCGCACCGAGGACGGACGCCGGGCCGCGGCGTCGCATACCGCGGCGCTGGCGGAGTCGATGGCGCTGTGGCGGGCGGCAGCCCGCCAGACCGGCGCGGTGCTGGTCACGTCCATCGAGGAGGCCCTCGACACCCTGCAAGTGATCATGAAGCTGCCCGATCTTCACGGGCCCGGCTGCGGACTCATCGGCGGGCAAGGAGGACAGTCGGTGGCCATTGCCGACGCCTTCGCCGAGCACGGGCTCCGCGTCCCGCCGCTCTCCGACGTTTCGAAGGAGGCTCTGGGCGCATACTTCAGGTCTGTCGGCGCCTTCGCCGCCAACCCCATCGACCTCGGTATGAACATCGCCGACATCGACCGCACGCTCGATATCCTGGAGGCCGACCCCGGCATCGACCTCATCGGCATGCAGATCGGCATCCTCTCCAACGAGGAGCGCCACCAGGGCATCCGGGCGGCCCACGTCCGTTCAATCAAGCGCACCTTCGAGCGCGGACACAAGCCCGCCGTCGCCATTCCCTACTCGCTGCTGCCCTACGAGCACGCCGAAATCTTGCGCGAGACGGAGCGGGAGCTCCGCGAGGCCGGTATCCCTTGCTTCCCCAACTACTACAGGGCCGCGAAGGCTATCCGAAACGCCGTAGACTACCACCAGGCCCGCCGCGCCATCGACTCCGGGGGCTAGGCGCGCCGCCTGTTCAGGCGCTACGCCGACGGGTACACTCCAACCCTTCATGGTCAGGAGGCACGGGTGAGTCCGTACGCGAACTACAAGAAGGGCGCCATCGTCGGGGCCTACGAGTATCCCCTGCGAAGCGCGCCCGGAAAGACGGCCAACCAGGTGCAAGCGGAGTGCCTCTTCGCCGCTCTGGAAGACGCCGGCCTCGGTATCGGCGACGTCGACGGCCTCTGCGCGACGCGCGTTCCCGGGATGCAGCCTATCGCCTTCGCCGAATACCTGGGGCTGCGCCCCACCTTCATGGACTCGACGGCGGTCGGCGGGTCGAGCTTCGTGCTCTACCTGCTCCACGCCCTCGACGCCATCGCCGCGGGGCGGGCAAAGTGCGTCGCCATCGTCTACGGCAGCCTTCCCACCACCGAGGGACGCAAGATCGGGGCGCGGACGGCGGCCTCCGGCGGCGGCGAGCAGGCCGTGACCGACAGCTTCGAGGCTCCCTGGGGCATCCCCCTCATCGGGACCTATGCCCTCAGCGCGCAGCGGCATATGTACGACTACGGCACCACGCCGGAGCAGCTCGCCGAGGTCGGCGTCACGATGCGCCGTCACGCCGGTCTCAACCCCTATGCCAAGTACCGCGACCCCATCACCGTCGAGGACGTGGTCAGCTCACGGCTCATCTGCGACCCGCTCCACCTGCTCGACTGCTGCATCATCAGCGACGGCGGCGGCGCGATCATCGTGGCAAGCCCCGAGGTCGCCGCCCGCTGCAAAACGAAGCCGGTCTACGTCATGGGCGGCGCCGAGGCGCAGCAGCACACCAGCGGCGGCTACCGCGACTTCACCGTCTCCGCCGCGGCATGGTCGGCCCCCGCCGCCTTCAAGCAGGCCGGCGTCTCCCACGACGATATCGACTTCTGCATGATCTACGACGCCTTCAGCATCAACGTCATCCTGACGCTGGAGGACGCCGGCTTCTGCAAGAAGGGCGAGGGCGGAGCATTCGTCGAGAACGGCCACATCGGGCTCGGCGGCGCGTTGCCGGTCAACCCCGACGGCGGCGGGCTCTCCTCCTGTCACCCCGGCATGCGCGGCATGTTCCTGCTCGTGGAGGCGACGCGGCAGCTGCGCGGCGACTTCGCCGGGACGGAGCGGCAGGTGCCGGACGCCAAGATCGCCATGGTCCATGGCATCGGCGGGTTCATGGGGACCCGCCACAGCGGCATCACCGCCATCCTCACCAACGAGTAGACGCGACCCCGGAGAAACCGACCATGGCCGACTACGTGAAGCCACTCCCCGTGCCCGAAGTCGAGACCGAGCCGTTCTGGGCCGCGTGCAAGGAACACCGCCTCGACATCCAGCAGTGCGACGATTGCGGCAAGTTCGTCTTCTATCCGCGCGCCATCTGCCCGCACTGCCACAGCGCGAGCCTGACCTGGCGCACCTCCAACGGCGCGGGCAAGGTGCACACCTTCTCGGTAATTCGCCAGAGCGCGGCTCCCGGCTTCCGCGACGAAGTCCCCTACGTGGTCGCGGTCGTGGAAATCGACGATGCCGGCGGCGTGCAGATCATGTCCAACCTCGTCAACGTCGACCCCGCCGACGTGCGTATCGGGATGCCGGTGAAGGTCCGCTTCGAGGACGTCACCCCCGAGATCACCCTGCCGAAATTCGAGCCGGCGTAGGTCAAATCAACGGGTTGGATTCCAACATGCGTGAGATTCAGGCTACTGAAGCCAAAGCGCGGTTGGCAGAGCTCCTTCGGGCAGTTGAGCATGGAGAGACCGTCGCCATAACCCGGCACGGTAAAGCGGTAGCGCACCTGGTTCCCGCCGACGCCCAGGCCCGCGCCGACCGCGAGCGAGCGGTGGAGCGCTTCCGGGAGCGCCGCGCCGGTTGGAGACGCGTTGCCTTCTCTACGGACGAGATACTCGCCGCACGCCACGAGAGCCACCGTCCATGAGCGGACTGGTTGTTGCTTGACCCGCGACGGCAGCAGGGGATCATTCCTGTAGGGGCAACCCTCGTGGTTGCCCAGGGGTGCGGGTGGGGTCTTCTCCCTATCCCCTGTAGGGGCGAGTCACGACTCGCCCGTTCTACACGTCGGGCAGTGCCTATCGGTTGTGCCGCAGGCGCCGGACGCCTTCGATGGGGCATCGCGCCCCGCGCACGCCGTATAATTGAACCGCGTCCAAGGCGCGGGCCGGTAGCTCAGTGGTAGAGCAACTGACTTTTAATCAGTAGGTCGTGGGTTCGATCCCCACCCGGCTCACCAGGTTTACACGCCCCGCTCGGCGCGACGGGCGATGGCCTTGATCAGTCCGCCGAAGATCCAGGCGTGCAACGGATAGAGGCCGTACCAGTACGCCAAGCCCACCAGTCCTCTGGGGATAAAGGCGGCCGTCTGCTCTAGCTGGGTCGAACCGTCGGGAGCTTCCCAGACCTCGTACTGGAGCCACGCACGGCCGGGCAGCTTCATCTCGGCGCGCAAGCGGAGCAGGCGGTCCGGCTCCAGGGCATCGACTCTCCAGAAGTCGAGGGCGTCGCCGACGCGCAGATCGTCGGGGTGCCGCCGACCTCTGCGGAGTCCGGCGCCGCCCAATAGACGGTCCAGCGCTCCCCGTAGA
>DAOUKZ010000236.1:0-3266 GCA_034420775.1 Dehalococcoidia bacterium | reverse complement strand
TTCAGGGCAACGACCTGAGGGGCAAGATTCCGCCGGAGCTCGGCAACCTACAGGACCTCTGGACCCTCCGTCTCGACGGCAATGCGCTGACCGGGAAGATCCCGCCGGAGCTTGGCAACCTCCTTGATCTCACACTCTTGGCCCTGAGCTACAACCAGTTGACTGGAAGAATCCCCCCGGAGCTTGGAAGCCTGGAGGACCTCAAGTATCTGCATCTCAATCACAACGCACTGACGGGGCTAATACCACCCGGTCTCGAGGATCTCGAGGACCTGGAGGCCCTTACGCTCAACGCAAACGGGTTGGTCGGCGGAATTCCCATGGGCCTGGCGGACCTTTCCAAACTGTGGTGGCTCCATCTCAGCGGCAACGACCTGACGGGGTGCGTTCCGGCAGCCCTGCTAGACCTGCGGGATAACGACCTCTGGGCTCTTGGGCTTCCCACCTGCTAGGCGGCACCGCATGGGGCCCTCGAATCCAGGTAACCCCAGCCCATCCGCTCCGGCGCCCAGCGAACGCCTTCCCTAGCACGCGCCCCCGCCCTCGTCTATCATGGCGCCGACTCACAGCGGCTGTTCAAAGCAGGAGGTCTCGATGGCGAAGCGCGACGACGCCGAGATGAAGGGAAAGATCACCGAGGACGGCGTGCAGCGCTACCGGAACCGGATCGGCGTGCTCATCCCCGACGCGCCTCCCTTCAACCACGAGGCGCACAAGGACACCATCCGGCACTTCGCCAACTGCTACGGCGACGACAACCCGCTCTTCTGCGACGAGGCGTACGGCAAGGACACCCGCTGGGGCGGCATCATCGCCCCGCCGCAGTACATCATCACCCTGGAGCGCACCACGGTGCCGCCCATCCCGCCGGAGGTGCGCAAGGCCGGCGCAGGGGCCCTCCGCGGCGTCCCCAACTACCTCTCCGGCGGCAACTACGAGTGGGTCCGTCCCATCCTGCCCGGCGACCAGATCCGCATGAACTACTTCATCGAGAACGTCGAGGAGAAGCGGAGCGAGTTCGGCGGCGGCAAGGCGGCGATCATCCACCACCGCAAGGAGTACATCAACCAGCGCGACGAGATGGTCGCCATCCGGCGCTTCTACTTCTTCCACGTCGAGCGCGAGGCGTCGGAGAAGACCGGCAAGTACACCAAGACCTACGAGCCCACCTACTACGACGACGACTACCTGGCGAAGATCGACGAGGCCTACGAGAACGAGTACCGCCGGGGCGCAGACACCCTCTACTGGGAGGACGTCGAGCCCGGCATGGAGATGCCCACCATGGTCAAAGGCCCCCTGGAGACCAAGGACATGGTGATGTGGCACATGGGCATCGGCTTCGGCATCTTCCGCGTCGGCGCCTACCGAATGGACTACCTCAATCGCAAGCGCATCCCCGCCTTCTATACCAAGACCGAGGACGGGTTTTGGTCGCCCGCCCAGCGCGTCCACTGGGACGACGCCCGCGCCAAGAGGGTCGGCAACCCCAGGGCCTACGACTACGGCAACGTGCGCACCTCGTGGATCATGCACTACCTCACCAACTGGGTCGGCGACGACGGCTTCGTCTGGAAGCAGTCCGACGAGGCCCGCAAGTTCAACTACCACGGCGACACGACGTGGGTGAAGGGCAAGGTCACCGAAAAGCGCCGCGAGGAAGACCTGAACGTCGTCGAGCTCGACGTCTGGTGCGAGAACCAACGCGGCGAGGTCTCCTCGCCGGGCCACGGCGTCGTGCTGCTGCCCTCGCGGGAGCACGGCCCGGTCCGCATCCCCGTCACCGACATCAAGCCGACGCCGATGAAGACCGACTTCGCCGTCGACACCCCCGGCTGCGTCTGGTAGCCGAAGGCCCCTTTTGCCTCTTCTCCCCCCGGGAGAAGATTGAGATGAGGGGCCCCCTCATCACCGCCGACGGCGAATAATTGCCGTACAATCCCCCATGGGAGAGAATCCCCCTTCAATCCCATCCCACTAGAAGGAGCGCGGCCATGCCGAAGCCGAGGGACGTGGCCATCGTCGGCGTCTACGCGACGGAGCAGGAGCGCGTCTCCCAGCGCACGTCGCAGGAGATCAGCATGGAGGCCATCCTCGGCGCGCTCGACGATGCCGGCCTCACCATGGCCGACGTCGACGCCTACTTCGGCTCCTCCTTCCCCCTCGGCAACGGCCAGGGCCCGACCGAGGGCAACGTCTCTTACCAGCTCAACCGTCCCTTCAGCCTCGTCCTCCAGATGTCCGGCGCCATGGCCCTCATCCAAGCCGCCGCCGCTATCCGCGACGGCGTCTGCGAGGTCGCCATCCTCGCCTCGGGCAACTCGCGCGCCGCCTCCGACGGCAGCGTGGTCGACTGGACGCGGCCCGACTTCGAGTTCACCGAGTGGA
This sequence comes from Dehalococcoidia bacterium, assembly GCA_034420775.1. Classification (GTDB taxonomy): domain Bacteria; phylum Chloroflexota; class Dehalococcoidia; order SHYB01; family SHYB01; genus DAOUKH01. The sequence continues at coordinate 878 of DAOUKZ010000236.1, read as the reverse complement.
CGGGGTCGATGACGCCGGGCCAGATGGCGATGCAGATGCGCCGCCACATGCACGAGTTCGGCACCACGCCGGAGCAGATCGCCCACGGCTGCGCCGTCGTCCGCAACAACGGCAACATCAACCCCGACGCCGTTATGTTCAACCGCGGCCCCTACACCACCGCCGACATCCTCGAAGCCCGCATGGTCGCCGACCCTTTCACCCTCCTGATGTGCTCCATCGTCAACGACGGCGGCAACTGCGTCGTCGTCACCTCCGCCGAGCGCGCTAGGAGCTGTAAGCGCGAGCCGGTCTGGGTGCTCTCCGGCGCGATGGAGAGCCGCTACAAGGCCTACTTCGAGGCGCCGACCCTCGACCTCCTCAACAGCCGCGGCCACATGCTCCAGCCCTTCGCCCGCGCAGGCGTTCGCCACGAGGACGTCGACCTCGTCATGGTCTACGACCACTTCGCCAGCGGCATCGTCATGCAATACGAGGCGCTGGGCTTCTGCGAAATCGGCGAGGGCGGCCCCTTCGTCATGGAGAACATCGGGCTCGACGACCCCTTCCCCGTCTGCCCCGACGGGGGCAACCTCTCCTTCAGCCACCCCGGCAACCCCTACAACTTCAAGATCATTGAGGCGGTGCGCCAGATGCGGAACGAGGTGAAGGACCTCTGCCCGGAATCGGCGGCGGGCGTCCACTCGCATGACCGGAGCATCTGCCGCAAGGTCCGCGACCCCAAGATCGCCGTCGCCTGCGGCCCCCTCACCGGGCGTCACTCCTTCGCCCTGCTCGCCAAGGACTAGACGGAAACCGACGATGGCCTACGACAAGCCCCTGCCCACGCCGACGGCCCTCTCCGCTCCCTTCTGGGAGGGAACGAAGCGCCGCGAGCT
>DAOUKZ010000235.1:0-5240 GCA_034420775.1 Dehalococcoidia bacterium | reverse complement strand
GCTAGTGCTCGCCCTTGGCATCGAGGAGCATGAGGTCGAGGACGTCGCGGCTGGTGACCGTACCCAAAAAGGCGTTGCTCTCCCGGTCAACCACGGGAATGACCGTCAACGAGTGTTCCGTCATGCGCTGCAGCGCGTCTTCGAGGTGCTCATCGGGATACGCCTTGGGCAGGTCGTGGATCATGACGTTCTCCAGTGGGGTTTGGGACCACTGGGTCTTGGGCAGGTACCGGAGCTTGCTGAGGGACACGATCCCCGCGAGGGCGCCGTGCTCGACGACGACGTAGTCCTGTTGATGGGGAACGGTCCAGCGGTCGGCGAAGCTCCGTACTGAGAGCGTCGACTCCGGGTAGTTCCACGACCTGTCCATGATGTCCTGAACGGTGGCGTTCTCGAGCGTGAAGCGGGCGAGGGAAGGCGGTATGGCCTCGGGCAGCGCGCTGCTCTCCGGTGTCTTGGCCCGGTTGACGGCGAAGCTGATGAGGGGCGGCATGAACACGATGTAGACGAACATGATGAGCACGAGCAGCGAGAAGACGGCCTGATCGATCACGTGCGTTTCGAAGAGCACCAGGAGCAGGGCGATTTCGGCGACGCCCTTGGCCAGCAGTCCCGTGGCCAACGGGAATGAGATGTCCAGCCGGGTCAGGCCTGCGCCGATGAATGCGCCGACGAACTTCCCTGCGAGGGGGATCAGGACCAAGGCCGCGATCGTCAACGCGGGCAGCTCGGTAAACGCGAAGCTGAGATGAAGGCCGGCGGAGGCGAAGAAGAGTGGAATGAACAGTCCTTCTGCCGTGCTCCGTATGCCCGGCATGACGCTCTGGCGCACCTGGTGGGGCAGCCCAGACAGAGCCGCGCCGAAGAGCAGCGCTCCGATCGATCCGTGGAGCCCGATCTCCTCGGCACCGACGACGATCAGGAACAGGCCACCGAGGAGCAAGCCAAACGAAAGCTGAGGCACACGCAGGACGCGCTGCAGCAGCACGAGTATGCGAGGCACCACCCGCGTCGCAAGGAACCACGTCGCGATGGTGAATCCCACAATCTGCCCGAGAAGGACAAGCACGCTGACGGCGCCCAGGTCCTCGGCGTGCTCGCCGATGGAAAACCCCACGACGAGCAGGGCGAGCAACTCGGCAATAATCACGGTGGTGAAGAGCTGGAGACCCAACGGGTCCTTGAGGCGTCCTTCATCGGCGAGCACCTTTGCCACGAGGCCAAGGCTCGATAGCGCCATGATTCCCGCGAGGGCGAGCGCGTGATTGAAGTCGAGGCCCAGTTCGAAGTCGTAGAGCAGGTCGGAGGTGACGGCCAGGGCCGCGAGCAGCGAAATGACCACCGACACGATTGCGGCGACAAAGAACCGGCCCCGCATCGCCGCCACGAACCCCGCGATGTCGATCTCGTCCAGGCCGATGAGGAAGAAGAAGACGAAGACGCCGATGCCGAGCAGGATATTGAGTTCGCTCGTCACCTCCACGAGTCCGGTGGCCGGGCCGAGGATGACGCCGGTCACGGCGTAGGCGACGATCGCGTTCAGCTTGAACTGGCGAAAGATTCCTTCAGCAAGCTTGGCGACGACTACCAGCAGTCCAAGGGAGAGCAGCGCCTCGTCGATCATGGTGGTGTCACCTCGCCATGCCAAGGGCCGGCCCTCCGGGGTCGGACGGGGCGGCGTTCGCGCGCGTAGGGGGCCGCTAGTCTATCATGGGCGCAGAATGACGGCGCGCAATCGCGACAGAGTTAAGAGCGTCGAAGAGGAGGACGCCGTGAGCGATCCCGGATTTCCGCCGCAGCATATGGTCCCCGTGACACAGCCGTACCATTGGCGGGTCGACCCTCCCGGCTACGGCGGCCCGTCGTGGACGCACGGGGGGACGCTGGCGCCACCGAGTGACGAGACATCTCGGCGCAACGCGGCCGCGATCGACGCCCGCATGTCGGAGTGGACCTTCCCCGTCGAGCAGACGACGCGCCTCCCCCTCGACCGCGGCTAGCCTGGCAAGGGCGGTGACCATGGCCATCTATCTGCACGAAACGGTGGACGTCGTGCCCGGCATGGCCGACGAATACTTCGAAGGTCTGGGACGGCTCTGGCTACCCGTGGCCGCGAAGCGCGACCTTCGCTGCGTCGGGTTCTGGGCCACCGTGGGCACCACCGGCCGCTGGCCCGAGGCCATCGCCCTATGGGAAATGGACGACTGGGAGCACTACGCACGGTTGCGCAAGTCCCAATTCGTCGACGGCCAGAGGGACGAACGGCTCGTCGAGTGGGTCAACAGTGCGTGGAAGTGGCGCACCGGCGGCTTCGACCGCATGCTCATTCCCGGCGAAGGCTCGCCGACGATCGCCGACTTGCGGCGGACGGGCGTCAAGGGCGGCGTCTTTCTGCACGAGATCGTCGAGGTGGCGCCGGGGCGGGTCAACGAATACACGGCGCAGGTGATTTCCCGCTATCGTCCCATCGCCGAACGGAGGGGGATGCAACTCGTTGGGTCGTGGCGTTCGGCCTTCCGTAACACGGAGGCGGTCAACATTTGGGCGCTGCGCGACTGGGACCACTGGACCGAGCTCCGGGGCACCGCCTCCACGGATGCCGAGGTCCAGGAATGGATGCGGGACATGCGGGAGCTGCGCTCGGACTGGGTGCAGAAGCTGCTCACGCCCGTCGCGTGGAACCCGCTGCGGGGCTAGGCCCGCTCCTTGACACTTGTTCGAAACGCCGCCTAGACTCGCCGCATGACGCCGCTCGAAGCCGAACGCCACGCCTTCTCCGATTACGACACCCTGCTCGACGCGTATTACGAGCGGGGCTGGACCGACGGGATGCCCGTCGTTCCGCCGACGCCGGAGAAGGTCGAGGAGTTCCTTGGTGTCGCCGGCCTCGAGCCGAACGAGGTGCTGGGCCACGTCCCCACCCGCGAGGTGACGTGCACGGCGGAGCAGGCGGCCATCAACGCCGTCATGGCCGGATGCAAGCCGGAGTACTTTCCCGTGGTCGTCGCCGCGGTCCGCGCCCATCTTGAAGAGAAGGGGAACTGTCACAGCACGACGGGGACGCTCTCCGGCGCGTCTCAGTGTCTGATCATCAACGGCCCCGTCCGTGGAGAGATCGGCGTGGCGTCGCAGGCGGGGTGCTTCGGCCCCGGCTTTCGCGCCAATGCCACGATCGGACGAGCGCTGCGCCTGGTTATCCGCAACGTCTGCCGGGCCATCCCCGGCTTTCTCGACCGCGCCAGCTTCTCAACGCCTGCGCGCTACTCCTTCTGCTTCGGCGAGGACGAAGAGGAGAGCCCGTGGACCCCGCTCCACGTCGAGCGCGGCTTTCCCGCCGAGAGCAGCACGGCCACCGTCCACTCCGTGATGAACATGACGGTCGCCTCGGACTCTCGAAGCCGCGACCCTGAAGGGATCATGGACAGCATCATCAAGGAGGCGCGGCTGCGCGGCGCGGGCGGCGACCGCTGGCTCGGCGAAGAGCTCAACGTCGTGGTCGTGGTTGGACCGGAGCACCGGCGCTACTTCGCCGATGCGGGCATGTCGAAGGCCGAAATGCGCGACTATCTCTGGCCGCGCCTGACCGCGCCGTCCGGCGAGAGCGGGCGGCGTCTCAGGATGGGCAAACCGGAGAATCTCCTGATTGTATCGGCGGGCGGGCCGGGGATGGCGGAGTCGTGGATTCTGCTGCCCCACCTCGCCCTCGCCATCACCAAGCAAATCGAGACGCCGGGGAGGTAAAGCATGGCTTCCAATGAAATCGTGGCACTCGATCCCACCAGCGGCCCGCTCGACCGCAAGGACCCGCGCGCCTTCCCCGACCGGCCCGAGACGCTCAACGGCGCCGTCGTCGGCCTGGTCGCCAACGGACTTGGCGAGGGACAGAAGATGATGGACGCGCTCTACGAGGAGCTGGCGAAGGAGGCCGAGGTCGTCGGCGCCGTCCGCGTGCTCAAGCGCAGCGTCTCCATCCCGCCCGACCCGCCGGACTGGGAGCGCCTGCTCTCGGAGGTGACCGTCGCCATCACCGGGATGGGCGGCTGAGGCTCCTGCAGTGCGCGCAGTATGCGCGACGCGATTGAGCTTGAGTGGGCCGGCATCCCCAGCGTGGCGATCATCCACGAGGCCCTGGCAGGGTCGGCGGACTCGATGAAGCGGCTGAGCGGGGTCAAGGACTACGACTACGTCCAGGTCAAATACCCGCACATTCCGACGGCCGTGTGGACCGACGAAGAGGCGCGGAGCATCGCGAAGGACCTCGCGCCGAAGGTGATGGCCGCCCTCACGAAGTCGGAGGACGCCTAGCCCCAACGGCGCCTGCCCCTCCCTTAGAAACCCTGCGTAACCGGCGCCGCCGGCAGAGGTCATCCGTGTAGGGGCGACCCTTGTGGCCGCCCTCCCTTCTGGCCTCTCCCCCTCTGGGGGAGACGGAGAGAGGGACGGGGCGCCGGGAGGTCTTGCCTCTTCTCCCCCCGGGAGAAGATTGAGATGAGGGGCCCCCTGAACGCCGCCACGGGCCAATCGAGCCTGTCACCTCGGCGGCCGGTGACCCTACGGCAACGTGCGGGTCAGGCGCTGGTCTTTGCCGCCGCCGGCGACGAGGACGAGGTTGCGCAGGTAGAACGTCCAACGGTCGAGGTGCCGCTCGTAGGCCTGCTGCCAGACGTCGCCCTGGCCGTAACCCGAATGGATCAGGGTGAGGAGTGTGTAGTCGGGGCTGAGCGCCTCCCACGACCATCGGGCCACCGTTGAGCCGTAAGCCCGGCGCACCGCGTCGTCGGCGAAGCTGTAGGCGATGCCGAAGGCGGGGTCGTAGCCTTGGACGGCGCCCTCGATAACCTCGCCGCTCTCACGGAGCTCGATTCGGTAGCCGCGGCCGACTTCGGTGTCGAAGGACGCGGAACGCGCCAGCCACGCCTCAATGCCCGTTTCCGTGGTGAGAAACTGCCGCGCCTTGGGAAGCGATGACGCCACCGTGACGGCGATGTGCAGCGAGCCGGGAACGTCTCGGAAAATCTCACCACCCCGCGAAGCAGGCCCGGAAATCGTTACCTGAGTCCGGCCCGCCAAGGATATACCGCCGCGCGGAGGGCGGGCAATAAAGGCCCATTGGCGTTTGCTTCCTTGGGCCGGTCAAGTTGACCGTGTCCGGCGGGCTATGTGAGAATCCCTCGCTGGAGGAGGACCGTACTGTGACCCTCATCAGCTTCGACATAGACGGCACCATGATCTTCGGGCAG
>DAOUKZ010000234.1:0-9065 GCA_034420775.1 Dehalococcoidia bacterium | reverse complement strand
GCCCAGGGACGCTTCTACCGCTCCGGCGACCTCGGTGAAAGCTGGGAGTTGGTCGGGCAAGGGCTCGACGACGACGAACGGCTTGTCGCGGTGTGGCCCGGCGACGGCGTCCTCTACACCGTGACCACCATGGGCCAGGTCTTCGCGAGCCGTGACAACGGGAATAGCTGGGCCCTCAACGCGACCGGAAGCTAGCCGGCCCTGATGGGGCGTGCGGTAGGCCGAGGACCATGAGCGCGCAGACGGAGGCAAGCTCTTCGCACCCCGCTCCGGGGGTGACCCCTCCCGCGGCGCCGGCGGGCAGGCCGCTGCTGGTCTTTGGCGGACTCGGGCTGGCGATGGCGGCGTTCATGGCCGCGGTCTTCGCGTTGGGCCTGCGAGGCGTGACCGGCGACGGTGTCAGCCCCGAGCAGTACGCCAGCGACTTCGTCACGCTCCTGCCGTTCGGTTACGCGTTCAGCGCCGGCGTCGTCGCCAGCGTCAACCCCTGCGGCTTTTTGATGCTTCCCGCCTTCGCGGGCTACTACATGGGCGAAGGCGAAGATCCCGCCGGAGAGGTCACCCCTCGCGCATTGGCGCGGGGCGCCATGCTCGGCGTCATGGCCACGCTCGGATTCGTCGTGCTCTTCACCATCATTGGCTCGATCGTCAGCGCCGGGGGTGGAGCGGTCGTCGAGGCGTTCCCCTGGGCCGGCCTTGCCGTGGGCGTCGGCATGGCGCTGTTGGGCGCGTGGCTCCTCGTTACCGGACGCAGCATCGGGATCGCCTGGGCGGCGCGGCTGAACGTGCCCGGCGTCCGGCCCGGCAGCCGGGGCCCCGCCTCCGCCTTCGCCTACGGGGTGGCCTATGGCGCCGCCTCCCTCTCCTGCACCCTGCCCATCTTCCTTGTCGTCGTCGCCACTTCCCTCAACCGCGACGGCTTCCTCGCCTCGGCGGGGCAGTTCGTCAGCTTCGCCCTCGGCATGGGCCTGGTTGTGGTCGCCGTCGCGTTGGGCGCGGCGACGCTGAAGGGGGCGGTGACGCGGGCGCTGCGCGGCCTCGTTCCCTACGTGCACCGGCTGAGCGCGGTCTTCCTCGCCGGGTCGGGCGCCTATCTCATTGTCTATTGGATAGTCCTCGGCGACGTGGCCGGTTAGCGTGCGCATACCGAACGTGTCCCTGCCCAAGTGGTCCCTCTACGCCATCGGTCTTGCGCCGCTGGCCGGGATCTTCATCATCATCGTGATCAGCGTGGTGAGCGGCGGAAGCGGACGCGGCGGCCTCGTCACCTTCGACGACACCGGCGAGGTCGAGGTGCTCCGGGAGACCCCTTCGGATTTCACCATCGAACTCTTCAGCGGCGAATCCTTGACGCTGTCCGAGGAGATCGGCGACCGGCCGATCCTGGTCGACTTCTGGGGGTCGTGGTGCGTGCCGTGCAGGCGCGAGGCGCCGGTCCTCGAAACCGTGTGGCGGCGCTACCAGGACCGCGTACTCTTCGTCGGCGTCGCCGTCTTCGACGCGGACTCGCGGGCACGCGACTTTCTGCGCGAGTTCGGCGTCACCTACCCATCGGGCCCTGACCCACGCGGCACCATCGCCATCGAGTACGGCCTCACCGGCGTCCCTGAGAAGCACTTCATCGACCGCGGGGGGCGGGTCGTGCGCAAGTTTGTCGGGCCGCTGAGCGAGGAGCGGCTCTCCGCCATCCTCGACGACGTGCTGGCGATTCGTTAGGTCACTAAGACCTCTCCCTTTACAAGGCCTGTGCAAACGAGCCCCGCTGAGCCAGCGGTGACGGGGTTCGATGGAGCGTAGGCGGTTGGCAGGGGGCCCCTCATCTCAATCTTCTCCCGTGGGGAGAAGAGGTAAGACCACTCCACCGCACCCCTCCGACGCCTCCGCGTTGACCCCCCTGGGGCGCGTCGGTACACTCGCGGCATGGTGAGCCCCTCGCAGCGGTCGTTGCTTGGTCTGGAGGACAAGGTCGCGCTCGTGACGGGAGCAGGGCGCGGCATCGGGAAGGCCGCCACGCTACTGCTAGCAAAGGCCGGGGCGCACGTCGCCGCGGTCGACCTCAATGGGGCTTCCGCCGAGGAGACCGCCGGCGCGGCGCGCGCCCTCGGCGTTCGCGCCATCGCCGTGGCCGCCGACGTGCGCTCCGAGGACGACGTGCGGGGCATGGTGGACCGTGCCGTCGCCGAGCTCGGCGGTCTCGACATCTGCGTCAACAACGCCGGCGGGACCGTCGGCCATCCCCGTGTCCCCTTCATCGAGGCGAGCACCGACTTCCTCGACGACGCGCTCGACCTAAACCTGCGCGCCGTCTTCTTTGCCTGCCAAGTCGAGGCGAGGTCGATGATCGACCGGGGCGTCGGCGGCTCCATTATCAACATCTCCTCGCTTGGCGGGGTACGACACGTGCGGCACGTCTCCGCCTACGGGGCAGCGAAGGCGGGCGTGATCAACCTGACCCAGACGATGGCGGTCGAGCTCGGGCCCCACGGCATACGGACGAACGCCATCGCACCTGGAACGACGGTGACCGGCGCGGTGGCGGCAGAATCGAGGGCGATGCAGGCGGTGGCGAGGGCCAACCCGCTGGGGCGGCTCGGCGAGCCCGACGACCAGGCAGGGGCGATTCTCTTCCTTGCCTCCGACCTTTCTCGCTACGTGAACGGACAGCTCATCAGCGTCGACGGCGGCTTCACCGCCGCGGTCGGCGTGGTGCCCCGCAACCGTCGCGCCGCCGCGGGCATCCGCGACGAAGGCGGCGGAGCGGCGCAGCAATAGGAGTCAAGGAGGCGGCGATGTCGGACAGCAGGCTCGGCTTTGAGGGCAAGGTGGCGGTGGTGACCGGCGCGGGCGCGGGGGCGGGAAAGGCTGCGGCGCTGCTACTCGGCGAGATGGGCGCTAAGGTCGTGCCCGTCGATATCATCGGCGAGATCGCCGAGGAAGCCGCCGCCGAAATCCGGGCCGCGGGCGGAGAGGCCATGGGAGGCTCCGCCGATGTCACCGACGAGGCCGGCGTCCAGAAACTGTTCGACGAAGTCGTGGACCGCTTCGGGCGTGTCGACACGCTGATCAACAACGTGGGCAACATGCGCGGCCACGCGCCGACGCCGATTGTGGACATGGACTGGGAGTTCTGGGAGGTCTCGGTGGCACAGAACCTGAAGAGCACCTTCCTCTGCTCGCAGGCCGCCGCCCGCGCCATGATCGCCAACGAGGCGAGGGGCGCGATCGTGAACATTGCGTCGCTGAGCGGCCTCCGCGCCTCTGTCCGGCTCGCGCCCTACGGCGCGGCGAAGGCCGGCGTCATGCAGTTCACCAAGACGCTGGCGGTCGAGCTCGCCCCGCATGGCATTCGAGTCAACTGCGTCGGCCCCGCTTCGATCAACGCGCCGCCGGGGAAGACGCGCCTGCCCCAGTGGCGCATGGACGAAATGGCGAAGTCGATACCGTTGGGACGGCTGAGCGAGCCGGAGGACATCGCAGGGATCGCGGTGGCCCTCGCCTCGGACCTTGCCTCGTTCGTCACCGGCCAGATCGTGATGTGCGACGGGGGACTCGCCTGCACCTCGTCGCGGCCGCCGATGCCCGACAACCTCTCGATCAAGCCGAAGGAGTACGACGACAAGTTCGCCTAGGGCGTGCCGGGCTGCTCAAGGACGGCCTTGAGCCCACGCAGCTCCCTGAGCAACTGCCGACGCATCAGGGGGCGCATGAGCGGTCCCAGCACGGTGGTCAACAGCGTCGCCAACCAGCCGCCCGAGCCCGTGTCCATGGTATAGGCTACCCTCGCGCCGTCGCCCTCCGGCTCGATTTCGATGAGTGCGTCGAAGGGCATCCTCGGCATGACCACGCGCATAGCGTGGCGTCGCGGAGGGTCGGACTCGGTGACTTCGTAGGAAATGTTCATGGCCAGCCGGGCGTAACGCGCCGCGTATACCGCGCCTACCCCAGACTCGATCTCCGACGTGCGCCGGGGCCTGTTCAGCCCTTCCAACCACGTGTGCCGCCGCCCGATGTCGGCCACGCAGTCCCACACGTCCTGTGCGTCCCGCTCGATCATGAGGTTTACCGAAGCCTGCATCGCTAGTCGAAATCGTCGCGCCGCGCGCGACCCTCCATGCGCTATCGGAGTGTGGGGCCTATAGTAACGCGAGCGCCGCGGTGCGGGAACAAGGCGGCGCATGAAGGGAACCGCCGTGCCCGACACAGTCCCCCGCTTCGGCATCGTCTTCAACTGCACGAATCCCCGCCCCTTTCGCCAACCTTGGTCCCAGGTTTATGGGGAGGTCCTAGAGCAGGCCGCCGCGGCCGAGGATCTGGGCTACGACCACGTCTGGCTCAGCGAGCATCACTTCCTCGACAACGGCTACTGCCCGTCGCTGCTCACCACGGCCGCCGCCATCGCGGCACGCACCAGCCGGATCAAGATCGGGACGTGGGTCCTGCTGCTACCCCTGCACCATCCGTTGCGCGTGGCCGAGGACGCCGCGGTCGTCGATGCCATCTCCGGCGGCCGCCTGATTCTCGGCGTCGGTTTGGGCTACCGCATCGAGGAGTTCGAGGCCTTCGGGGTGGCGCGGCAAGACCGGCCCGCGCTCATCGAGGAGGGGGTCGAGCTGTTGCGGCTGGCGTGGGGGGCGGAGTCCTTTTCCTACCGCGGCCGCCACTTCGACTTCGAGGATGTCGACGTGACGCCCAAGCCCTCCGGCGACGGGCCGCCGATCTGGATGGCGGCCCGCGGCGCGAGACCGGCGAGGCGGGCTGCCCGCCTTCGTTGCCCCATCGCCCTGGCCGCGGGCGGCGGGCGCGCCGAGTACGACGTCTGGGCCGAGGCGCTGCGCGAAGTCGGAGAGGACCCCGACAACTGCGAAGTCCTGCTCCATACCACCATGTATGTTGCCGACGATCCCGACGCGGCGCGCGCCGAGCTTCAACCCTACCTTGTCGAGGGCGTCGGCGGCTCGGACGACCTCTCGGTGCACTATCGGCGGGCAGCCGACCATCCCCGCGACCAAGGCTTCTTTGCCCCGCAGGCCGGCGGCGCCGGGCTCCGCGGACCCTTCGTCGGTGGGCCTGAGGCGTGCGCCCGGCACATTGCCGAGCTGAGCGCCGGCGTTCCTGCCACGGACATCAACATGACGCTGGCGAACGGCCTCCCGCACGAGCGCAAGCTGCACTACATGGAGCAGTTCGCCAAGGAAGTCCTGCCGCTTACGCGCGGATAGTGCGGTCGGCGAAGAGGAAAAGGTGGAACGGTCAGCCTGCGTCGCGGGAGAAGAGGACGATGTGGTCGGGGAAGGCGGAGATGCGCACGCGCTCGCCGACATTGTAGATGCGCGTGGAGGGCTGCACGCTGCGCACCCGCGCGCCTGAGGGAAGCTCGACGGTGTAGACGTTGTCGGCGCCCTTGAATTCGCGCTCCACCACCACCGCGTCGACGACACCCTCGCCGGACCGGTCGATCTCGATGACGACATCGTCGGGGCGGAGGAGCAGATCGAAGGGGGCCGGCGGTGGGACGCCGTTCAAAGGGAAGACTCCCAGCTCAGAGTGAAGGTAGCCGTCGGCGAGGGTGACGGGAACGAAGTCGGCCTGACCGACGAAGGCGGCGACGAAGCGGCTGGCCGGCTTGTGGTAGATGTTGTCGGGCGTGTTCAACTGCTCGAGGCGGCCTCGTCTCAGGATGAGGACGCGGTCGGCGAGGGTGAACGCCTCCTCTTGATCGTGGGTGACGATCACGGCGGTCGCGCCCCGCTGGGCGAGAATGCTCTTCACCTCCCGCCGCATGCCGGTGCGCAGCGCGGCGTCGAGGCTGCCGAACGGCTCGTCCATCAGCAGCACGACGGGCTGCGGGGCCAGCGCCCGCGCTAACGCCACCCGCTGCTGCTGCCCGCCGGAGAGTTGATGCGGGTAGCGGTCGACGAACTCCGACATGCCCACCCGCTCCAGTTCGGTCTCGGCGACTCGCCGTTTCTTGTCGGCGCTCATCCCCCTGAGTCCATACATGGCGTTCTGCAGCACGGTTAGGTGGGGGAAGAGGGCGAACTGCTGGAAGATCATCGAGAGGCCGCGCCGCTCCGGAGGCGTCCAGTGGTCAGACGACGCCACGACGTGTCCTCCGATGGCAAGCTCTCCCTCGTCCGGCGACTCGAACCCGGCGATCAGCCGCAGGGTCGTCGTCTTGCCGCAACCGCTGGGGCCCAGCAGGGCCACGACCTCGCCCTCGGCGACGGCGAAGGAAAGGTCGGCGACGGCGGGCGTGGAGGCGCCGGGGTACGTCTTGCTCACGCCGGCCACGGCAATGACGGGCGGAGCGGCGGCGGGGCGGGGTCGTGCGTTCAAGCCGGGTGCCTCAGGAGGAGCGTCCGTGCCCGATTCCGGGGCATCGGTCGGGCTTGGAACCAGCCTAGCAAGCCGGCGCATGGGGAACAAGGCGGGCCTACCCTTCCGTGATCTGCGCTCCGCGCTCCCGTGACAGGAGCACGGCGACGGGAAGGATGGAGGCGGCGATGAGGATGAGGCCCGGCGCCGCGGCGCGGGCGAAGAAGCCTTCGTCGGCCGCCGCCCACATTTCGGTGGCGAGCGTGTCGAAGCCGATGGGCGCTAGGAGCAGCGTCGCGGGCAGCTCCTTGAGGACAGTGAGGAAGACGAGCGCCGCGGCCACAACGAGACCGGGGCGGAGGAGGGGCAGGGTCACGCTCACCATCATCCGCGACCACGACCGGCCGAGACTCCGCGCCGCCTCTTCCAGCGCGGGACTGACCTGGAGCAGCGACGCCCGCACGCCTCCCAGGGCGAGCGGCAAGAAGAGCACGACGTAGGCGAAGAGCAGCAGCCATAGCGTCTGATAGACGGGGGTCGCGAAGTTGGCGCCGAAGAAGACAAGGGCCAGTGCGACGACGAGGCCGGGCATAGCGAAGCCGAGATACGAGACGCCTTCGAGCAGCCGCGAGCTGCGGCCGTCGAACCGCACCGCGAGGACGCCGATGGGCAACGCCGCCACGACCGTGACCAGCGCGGCCAGACCCGAGACGTAGAGGCCGTTCATGATCGCGCCACCGAGGAAGCCGAGCTCCTCACCGGCCGAGACGCCTTCGACCAGCCAGTAGAGCAGCACCGACGCCGGCAGGCCGAGGGTCACGAGCGCCACGCCTCCCACGAACGCCAGGGATGGCCACCGCCATGAGCCCAAGCGGGCGGTCGACGGGACTCGCTGCACCCCCGCTCCCGAGCGGTGGTAGGCCGCGCGTCCCCGGGCCGCCCGCTCCATGAGCAAGATGATCACGGTCGAGGCCACGAGCAGCAGGGCCAGCACGGAGGCCAGCGTCCGGTCGAACGAGGCCTCGTACTGCACGAAGATGATGCGAGTGAAGGAGTCGAAGCGCAGCAGCGCCACGGCTCCGAAGTCGCTGAGGGTGTAGAGCGCGACCAGCAGCGAACCCGCGCCGATGGCCGGCTTCAGTTGCGGCAAGATGGCGCTCCGAAACGTCCGCCACGGCCCGTGCCCCAGGCTCCGGCTTGCCTCCTCTGTCGATGCGTCCATGCCCCAGAAGGCGGCCCGAAGCGTCAGGAGCAGATAGGGGTAGGTGAACATCGTCAGTACCAGCCAGGCGCCGACGAAGCCGGTGAGGTCGGGGAGCCGCATGACGCCGAGGGGCCCTTCGAGCGCTTGCTGCACGAGTCCGCGCGCCCCGAAGGCCGAGATGAACGCGTAGCCTCCAACGTAGGTCGGCACCACCAGGGGCAGTATGGTGATGACCGACCACACCTTCTTGAATGGCAGGTCGGTCCGGATGGTGAGCCAGGCCAGGGGCACGCTGAGCACGATGCTGGCCCCAGTGACCGCCGCCGCCAACGCCGCCGTTCGCAGCAACACCTCGAGGGTCTTCACACGGATGAGCAGATCCCAGGCGTCGGACCCCGAGCCGGCCGTCCGGTAGATGAGGTAGACGAGGGGGAGCAGCACGGCGGCGCCGATGAGCGCTCCGGCCCACCAGAGCCCAGGCGGGGCGCCCGTGCGGACACGCGGCGCGGTATGGAGGAAAGCGGTGGAGATTCTCGCCAAGGCCGGCTCGTATCGCGGCGCGGACAGGAGGGCCACGCATCATGAAAGTGCTTCGATATAGCCTAGGGATAGCTCAACACTTCGTCAATACGAAGCTGTGCCCGCCGTGTTAGCGCTGACTTTCGATGCGTTGTATGCTATTTTGTGAGATGGGGTTGACATGCTTGCCGCCGTTCGCTATCTTCCCCCGGGATTTCAGAGCATCGACGCACCGGCGTGCAGCCCGCTCGATAGAGGGCACGCGCCGTGCCCGTAGGAGACCAGAATGCGGAAGCTCGTGAGTTTGGTGGTGACAGGTTCGAGACGGTACCTCGACCACTGGCTGGGCATTCAGAGTCTCCAAGGGGCATCGTCCGACCGCTCCCGAAGGCCCTAGTCGAAGGGCCACCCCGCTATTCCGAGTCGTTCCGTGTCCGTCTGTGCTGTCGCGCCCGCGGAGCGGGCCCTCTCTCAGCGTTCCCCACAGAGGACCTTTGTGTAACCGAGGTTCGGGCTACGTTGGCGTCGGCGCATCCCTCCCGGCCACCCGTCCTCACCTCCCGCCTCTCTCCAACGGGCAACCCGTGCCCGTCCTGTGTCCATCCTAAGAGGGGTGCCTGTGAGGGCGTCGATGGCCGTTGACGGTTGGCGGGGGACGGGCACCCACAAGAGGTGCCCCTACGCGGGGAGGCAGTTGGCGGAGGCCTATGCGAAGGCGGGGGTCCCCGATAGGAGCGGGGAAGGGCGTTAGGCCGCCGAGGCTTTGACGCCGGCCGGGTCGACGAGGATCTTGGGCGCGACCTGCAGCCCGATCACGACCTCGTGGCCGTTCACGAGCATGGACATCGTGCCCTTGTAGGGAGCAATGTCGACGACCTCGAGCGTCTGCCCGCGCATGACGTCGTTCGCCACGAGGTACTCGACAAGCCGGGGGTCGTACTCGGGGATGCGCTCGACGGCGCCGCCGTCACCGAGGCGCCCGGCCCCGCGAGCGCCTTCGCCTGCGCCTCGATCTCCGGCCAGGGGT
>DAOUKZ010000233.1:0-2144 GCA_034420775.1 Dehalococcoidia bacterium | reverse complement strand
TCCCCTTCCATGGAAGTCGAACGCCTTCACAGCTCAACTCAGTTGCTCTACGAGGACCTCATCAGGCAAGGCCTTCCGAATACGACCTTCGCTCTGGATCATCCCATGACACTCCCTGGCTTCGGCGCAGTGACTATTCCCATCTGCGTGAACCGTGCTGATGGGACCGACGTCTTCGTAGGCCTTTGCGAACCGCTTACGAGCGACACCCCCGCCGATGTGGCGCTTAGGAGCGTCAAGCAGGCATCTCCCACCTCCCGGGTCGTGCTCTGCGATGAAATCCTGGTGACGAGGAACCTACCGGCAGCCACTAATGCGGTCATCGAGGCCATAGCGACGGGTTAACGCCTGCGGGCGAAGACTTAGGGCAGGGTGGAGGCTACGTGTTGGCGTACCAGCCACATCAAGGGACTTCTCTACCCTAACCGCAGTCGAGCGTGGGACAAGAGATCCCACCGAGAAATACTCCATCATTGAGGCCGGACGCGCTGGGAGAGGGGTTGTGCGACACAGCCTCACAGGCCGCCTAGCCACAATTCGAAGACGGTTCTGTCTACCGTATACGTTGGTGGGCTTACGAAGATTCGAACCGAACCGGGGTTCCGGTCATCCGCTGCTGTTCAACCCGCTCCAAGCCGACGGCCCACGAGTACCGCAATTTTCCGTTGCGATTGCCTCGCAACCATGGGGGAAACTGAAAGAGGGCACACGCCGTCAGGCGCGTCGGAGGGGCGGGGGCGGGGGAGCGGTGCACCGACGTACATGGCGCCGGAAGCCCCGGCTACGCAAGGGTCTCCAGAGCGGGAGAGTCCTTTTGGGGGAGCTACTCCGCGGGGACGACGCCGGGGCCGCTCAGGTCGCGGCCGGAGGCTTCCCACGGCTTGCGGCCGAAGACCCGGCGCACCATCGGCTCGAAGAAGCTGAGCGGCTTGGCATCGAACCCAGGGTCGAAGGCGCGCTGGTCGTACTTGTCGCACCACTCGATGCAATCTTCGTAGTACGGGTGGTCGCGGTAGGCGTCGCGGGCGTTGCGGTCCATCCCGTAGTGGTGCCAGAAGTAGTAGCCCTGAAAGAGGCCGTGGTGGTGGACGATCCACCACATCTTCTCCGACACGTAGGGCAGGAGCACGGACGCCGCCAGCGCCGAATGGTTCTCCGGCGAGATGTTGTCGCCGATGTCGTGGAGCAGCGCGGCGACGATGGTCTCCTCGTCGGCGCCGTCGTCGTAGGCCAGCGTCGCCGACTGGAGGGAGTGGACGTACCGGTTGATCTGATAGCCGCGCTGTACGTCCTTCAACTCGTCGAGCATGGAGAGGACTTTGTCGGTATGGTCTTCGTTGAACTCTTCGGAGGCGCGCTGAAGGAGCGCATAGTCCTCGGCGGTGCCTTGGTCCATGCGCGTGAAGCTAACGGTCCCGCGTTCCGTCGTCACGGCCGCCACCTCATGCCCCCGGCCCGGCCGGGGGCTCTGCAACGCCGCCGCTAGGCGACTTCGACGACCGCGCCCGCGGCCTCGAGCTTCTTCTTCGTCTCGTCGGCGGTATCCTTCGGCACGGCTTCCTGCACCGCCTTGGGAGCCGCCTCGACGAGGTCCTTGGCCTCCTTGAGGCCGAGGCTGGTGACCTCACGGACCGCCTTGATCACGTTGATCTTGTTGGGCCCGATCTCCTTGAGGGTCACGTCGAACTCGGTCTTTTCCTCAGCGGGAGCGGCGGCCTCGGCGGCGGGAGCGGCGGCGACGGCCACAGGCGCGGCGGCGCTGACCCCGAACTCCTCCTCGAGCTGCTTCACCAGCCAGGCCACGTCCAGGATGGACAAGCCCTTGATCCCATCGAAGATCTCTTCCTTCGTTGCCGGCATGCTTTCCTCCATGTCCTACTTGTGCGCGCCGGACGCGGCGCAGGGTGTACGTCTTCCTTCCGGCTACGGTTGCCGGTTATCAGCTATTCCTCTGCTCCGCCCTCATCAGATGCTTCGCTCTCCTCGGGAGCGGGCGCTTCCGCCGGCGGCGCGGCGGGCGCCTCGCTCGCCTCCATCTGCTGGCGTATGCCGTCGAGGGCCCTAGCCAAGCCACTGATGTGGTAGTTCAGGGCGTGGGAGAGGCCGTAGAGCGGGCCGAGCAGGCCGCCCATCACCTTGGTTAT
>DAOUKZ010000232.1:0-10444 GCA_034420775.1 Dehalococcoidia bacterium | reverse complement strand
CCGCGGCCTCGCATACCGCGTCGCTGGCGGCGCCGCAGGCCATCTGGGACACCATGATCAGGCAGGCGGGCGCCATTCGGGTCGACAGCCTCGACGAGCTGGTCGACACCACGGCCGCCCTGGTGCGGCTCGGGGAGGTCCACGGCGGCAACGGCGGGCTGATGTGCATGACCGGCGGCGAGTCCGTCGTCATCACCGACGCCTTCGGAAAGCAGGGGCTGAACGTCCCCCGGCTCACCCAAAAGAGCTACGACGAGTTCGCCACCTTCTTCAACGTGATCGGCGGCAGCTATCAGAACCCGCTCGACGTCTCGTACAACTTCGGCTCGCCCGACGTCCTGCGGCGGCTGATGCGCATCATGAACGACGACGACAACGTCGACTTCGTGGGCCTGGAGATGTTCGTCTCGACGATGCGGATGACCTCCGAAAAGAAGAACGCGACGTTCCACGAGGCCATCGCGGAGCACGCCGCGGCGCCTTCGTCGAAGCCGTTCTTCACGCTGGTGACGGCGACCTCCGCCGAGCGGGAGGCCGTCGACCTCCGCCGGCAGCTCACCGAGAAGGGTATCCTGGCCTTCCCCTCGTTCCAGCGCGCCGCTGTGGCGTACCGGAAGGTGCGCGACTACTGGCAGGCTAAGCGCGACGCTTAGTTCGGCGCGCTAGCTCCCCTTGAACACCGGGGCGCGCCGCTCCAGGAACGCCCGCTTTGCCTCCACCGCGTCGTCGGTCTTGCGCAGGATCGCGGTGCGGGTCTGCTCGAAGCGGTAGCCGTTCTTCAGGTCCATCCACTCGATCATGTTCAGGCCCTCTTTGGCGAGCCTGATGCCCATCGGCATCTTCGCGGCGATGACGCGCGCCTCCTCCAGCGCGGCGTCCATGAGCTGATCGGAGGGCACGACCTTGTGCACCGCGCCCAGGCGGTAGGCCTCGGCGGCGGGGAGGCGGTCGGCGGTGTAGTGCAGACGGCGGGTGACGCCCTGCGGGAAGAGCCGCCCCAGATGGCGGGCGCCGCCCATGAGCCCGACGTCGATCTCGGGGAGCGCGAAGTTGGCGTTCTCCGACGCGATCAGGTAGTCGCAGGAGGCGGCGAGGGCAAGCCCGGCTCCCAAGGCGGGGCCGTTGATGGCCCCGATGACGGGGATTGGACACTCGTAGATCGAGTTGAACGCCTCGCGGGCGCGCCGCCCGTGGTCTTCAGGGAAGCGCGCGTCACCGTCGAGGCGGGCGCGGATATCGGCGCCGGCGCAGAACGCCCGTTGGCCCGCGCCGGTGAAGACCGCCACCACCACCTCGTCCTGCTCGTGCAGGCTGTCGAAGGTCTCGTATATCTGGACCTGCCCCTCAGACGACAGCGCGTTCACCGGCGGGTTGTCCAGGGTAACGATCGCGATCCTGTCCCGAATCTCAAGCTTGACGAGCGACACGGACGGCCTCCTTGCACCCATCTGCGGGCGTCTGCGAGCGGGGTCGCGGACGATTATAGAAGCGGGACGCTCCGGCGGACAATTCAGCGGGCTAGAGTCCGCGGCGGCTTGGGTCGAGCTCATCTCTGAGCGCGTCGCCGAGCACGTTGACGCAAAAGACCGCCAAGGTGATGAATGCGCCGGGGAAGAAGGCAAGCCAGGGGTTGTCCGTCAACGACTGAAGCCCGGCCAAGCTGAGCATGTTGCCCCAGGTGGGGTCGGGCGGCTCGACGCCGAGTCCCAGGAAGCTCAGGGCCGCCTCTGCCAGTATGTTCCCACCCACCGCGATCGAGGCCATGACCAAGACCGGCGCGGCGATATTGGGCAGGACGTGCATGATGATGATCCTGGCGTCGCTGCACCCGACCGCTCGGGCCGACTCGATGTACTGGTTCGCCATGACGGAGATGGTAGAACCGCGGATCACGCGCGATGCCGGGGGGGCGCCGATCACGCCGAGGACGACCACCACGTTGATCAGGCTCTTGCCAAGTAAGAAGACGGCCATGAGCAGGACAATCATGGTCGGCAGGCTCATGAACGCGTCGACGACTCGCTGAATGAGCATGTCCGTCGAACCTCTAAAGTAGCCCGAGACAACACCGACGACGGTGGCGAAGGCCACGGTGATGGCGGCCCCGCCGAGGCCGACGATGATCGACACCCGTGTGCCGTAGACGATGCGGCTGAACACATCGCGGCCAAATTGGTCGGTGCCGAAGAGGTTCGCCCACGAAGGACCTTGCAGCCGCGCCGGCACGTCGATCGCCAACGGGTCGTGCGTGGCTATCAAGGACGCGAAGACCGCAAGCACTACCAAGCCTACGAGCGCGGCCGCGCCGACGGCGCCGAGCGGCTTCCTCCGGGAGAAGATAGCCACCTGTTCTCCCCAGCGGGAAAGCAGGCCACGCCCTCCGTGCAGTGCCGATACCGTTTGCTGCGCCATTCCTAGCCCAACCGAATCCTGGGATCGAGGATGCCGTAGGTGATGTCGATGAGCAGGTTGATGGCGAGCACGAAGGCCGCCAGGAAGACCGTCACCCCTTGCACGACCTGAAAGTCCTTGAACAGGACGGCGTCGAACATCATCGCGCCGACGCCCGGGATACTGAAGATGGTCTCGATCACGACCGACCCCCCGACCAGCCATCCCGCCTGCGCGCCGATGATCGTGATGATCGGGATCAAGACGTTTCTCAAGGCGTGCCTGACGAGAATCTGGGCCTCGTGCAGCCCCTTGGCGCGGGCGGTCCGGATGTAGTCGGACGTAAGCACCTCCAACATCATGGCGCGGGTCATGCGCAGCGTGATGCCGACCAGATAGAAGCCCAACAGGATCCCTGGGAGAAGGAAGAAGGAGAAGTGCGACCAGGGGTCGATGCCCCAAGGAATGAAGCGGAGGGGCGGGCCGATCCCCCAGAGGTTGGCGGGAACCGTGATCGCCAGAATCGCCAGCCAGAAGCTGGGGATCGACAGGGCGAGCACCGCGGCTCCGCGGAAGGTGTAGTCGGGCGGCCGGTCGGCCTTGACGGCGGAGAGGATGCCGATGGGTATGCCTACGAACAGCGCGGTGAGGATCGCGAGCGCGGCCAGTTTCAGGGTGTTGGGCAGCCGGTTCCGGATCTCGGTGCCCACGCGGAACTCATGGAGGTCGGACTTGCCGAGGTCGCCGCGGACGAAGTCCGAAATCCAGAAGCCGTATTGCACCGGCAGAGAGCGGTGGAGATTGAGCTCGCGCCGGAGCTCTTCGGCCTGTGAAGGCGATATCTCCCTGGTAAGGGCGATCACCTCCGGCTCGCCGGGGCTGAGCCGCATGAAGGCGAAGACGATGACCGTGACCAGCAGGAAGACCGGTATCGCGATCAGTATTCGTCTGGCTATGTAGCGCCCCATGCTCACAAGAGAAGGGGAGGCCGCTCCCTTGGCGGAACAGCCTCCCCTTCAGTCCCTTTCGCTTTCCTGCTACTGGTTCAGCCAGACGTCCTGGAACTGCGTGGCCCGGAAGTTGAAGGCTTCGGGCGGAGCGTGCCAGTCCATCACGTAGTCGAACGCCACGTAGAACCAGGTGTAGGACACCGTCATCGCCACCGGCATGATGTCGATGATCCGCTGCTGGATCTGGTCGAGCAGGGCTCGCCGCTCGTTCTCGTCGAGCAAGGTCCGCTGCCGGTCGATCATCGCGTCGAGGTCGGGATCGTTGAGCAGGGACTGGTTCCTGGGCGCGTCGCTCCGGTAGTGCCGGTACAGCGCCGCGTCGGGGGTGTTCGACCCCGACTGCATGAAGACGGCGTCCGCGGCGTTGTCCCTGACGTAGCTGGCGAAGCGGTAGTTGTACGAGCTGTCCCGGACGATGTCGATCTCGACCCCGAGGTCCGCTTCGAGCTGGGCCTCGATGACGGCCAAGGGCGGATCGTAGTACCTCGGGTCGGTGTGGATGGTGAAGCTGAACCCGTCGGGGTGGCCCGCCTCCGCCATCAGTGCCTTCGCCTGGGCGATCTCGCCGCGTTTATCGATGGCGTTGCCGGGGAGAGTCCAGATCTTGTCCAGACCCCAGGTCAGGCCGCCGGCATTGCCGAGGGGGCCCAGCGGAGCGGCGGCACTGTTGTAGACCGCGTCGGTGATCGCGCCCCTATTGATGGCGAGGTTGATTGCCTGGCGGAGCCGGATGTCGTCGAACGGCGGCTGGGTGATGTTCATCCAGAGGCCCGCCGTGCCCCAGTTGTGGCCTTCGGTCGACGACGTATTCACGTTGTCGCGCGCCAGGTAGAACGTGACGTGGTTCGGGTTCTGCAGCGCGGCCCAGTCCAACTGACCGGTCCGCAGGAGCGAGTTCCGAATCTCCGAGTTGTCGTTCTGCAGGTACGTCACGGCGTCGACGTAGGGGCGTCCTTCGATCCAGTAGCCGGGGTTGCGCTCGAACCGGAGTTCGCCGCCGGTGGTCTGGAGCACTTTCGCGAGGAATGGACCGGTGCCGATGATGCTGGAGGCGTCGCCGTAGCTGCCGTCAATAGCGGCTTCGGGGGCCAGGATGACGGTCTGCTCGTGCGCGATATTGCGCAGGATTTCCGCGTCGGACGACGACATGGTGATCTGGACCGTGTCGTTGTCGATTGCTTCAACGCCGGTCACGAAGGGGAAGTTGTTGCGAATCCGTGCCTGCGGGTCGTCACGGTTCGGGTCCATGATCCGGTCGAGGCTGTACACGACGTCCCCGATGGTCATCGCCCGTCCATTCACCGGCGCCTCGTTCTGGAAGTTGACGCCGGAGCGAATGTCGAAGGTCAGCGTGTCGCCGGCGCTGGAGATGTTCCATTCGGTGGCGAGGTCGCCGATGATCGGACCGGAGGCTCCTTCCTGGCGGAGGAGCTTGTTGAACACCATGGCCGAGACGTCGCGGATGCCGGAGTTTAGGGTGTTCCGGTGCGGGTCGAGGCCCCGGTTGTTCGATCCGGCCACGCGTAGCGTTCCGCCTTGCACCGGCTCGGGCCCCGACGGCGTCGGCACGGCCGTGGGAAGCTGGAACGGTGTCGCGGTGGGTGGGAGGGTGATCGGCGTGGGCGTGTCGGGGATTGTCACCGGCGTCGGCGTGTTGGGAATGGTCTGTGGCGTCGGCGTATCGGGGATGGTCTGCGGCGTCGGCGTGTTGGGAATGGTCTGCGGCGTCGGCGTGTCGGGAATGGTCTGCGGTGTCGGTGTGTTGGGAATGGTCTGCGGCGTCGGCGTGTCGGGGATTTCGACAGGAGCCGCGTCGCCTCCGCAGGCCGCCACGACGAGCGCGACCGTCATCAGTCCGGCAATCCCTAGGAAGAACTTGCGGATCCTCATTTGGATACCCTCCTACATGTCGAATTTCCGCGTATCCACCACTTCGCTATACATACGCCACTGATATATCGGGCAGCGAAGGATGCCGGAGTCTAACACAAAGACCAGGGAGTCTACAAACCAGTAGCGCCGGGTTACCGCCGGCGCTTCGGCGGAAGCCGCGTGTAGCCCGACGGCGGATAGCGCTTGTAGCCCGCCTCGATCGCGCCCCAGTCGGCGTTGGACAGCGTCGAGCGCTCGTGCCCCTTCAGCCCGGCGCCGGGGACGGTGTCTCCGTCATCACCGTCGGCGGGCGGGACTTCGACCGCATGGCCGCAGTTCGGGCAGGCTATCTCCCGCATGGGGGCTTCCTCCTAGGCCACCCTAACCGGACTCGAGTCCTTCGCGGATGTACTCGTTGAAGGCGTGAAGCCCGCGCTCCTGCGGCGCGTAGATGCTGTTGGCATGCACTGGGTTGGTCAGCCCGCGCTGCGCCAAGATGCAGACCCCGAAGTCTTGCTGATTGACCAGGTCCCACATCTCCACCGTGTCGGCTGGATCGAAGTCCGGCATCGCCATCGTCTCCGCATCGAAAAGCCACTCGTAGACCATGTGCATAGATGTCGGCCCGGTGGGCATGATGCGCTGGGTATGCACGTAGTCGGGATGGAAGCTGAGCAGCAGATTCGGCCAAATCAAGTGTCCTGAAATGATCTTGCGTTCGATCTCGCTTAGATGCTGGAACCGGGGCCGGTTCGACCGCCCCGACCACGTCAGCGTCTCGAAGCCTTCGGCCATCGCCGAGCCGCCGGGGTGGGCCTCCCGGTCGTATTCCTTGGGCAGGAACGAAATCGCGCCCCCACGTTTCATGCGCGGCATCGTCTCGCACCACTCGGGGTGGACCCCAGGGCAGTGGTAGCACTCCGAGAAATTCTCGACGATGAGCTTCCAGTTGCAATCCACGTCGTACTCCAGGCGGGCCGCCACTTCGAGCTCGCCGGTGTGGTAGTTCTTGAAGAGGTCGGCGGCCCGGCCGAAGGACGGGTCGGAGAACAGGTCAGGCGGGTCGGGGCCAAGGTGCGCGTAAAGGAAGCCCTCCCACTCTTGGACCGCCACCTCATGCAGGCCGAAGTCGGCCTTGTCGAAGTTCTCCGCCGGCAGGATGTGCGGCGTGGCGAGGAGCTTGCCGTCGAGCCCATAGGTCCAGGCGTGGTAGGGGCAGATGACGACACCATCGAAGGCGCCGCGCTCCGCCGAGCACAACGCCGACCCCCGGTGCCGGCAGGTGTTGTAGAAGGCGCGCAGACGTTGCTCACGGTCCCGTGTGATGAAGATGCCCCGCCCGGCGACGTTTACCGCCGTGTATTCGCCGGGGTCGGCCACCTCGCTCGACCGTCCAACGCACACCCAACGGTTGTGGAAGAAGACGCCCATCTCGCGCTCGTGAAGCGCGGGATCGAAGTAGTGGGCGCTG
The DNA here is from genome assembly GCA_034420775.1 of Dehalococcoidia bacterium. GTDB lineage: Bacteria > Chloroflexota > Dehalococcoidia > SHYB01 > SHYB01 > DAOUKH01. The sequence goes on along the minus strand of DAOUKZ010000232.1, from coordinate 3,700 downwards.
GGGAGGGCGGCCTCGATCTTGTCGAGCTTGCCGTAACGGTCCATCTTGCGGCCCTGGACATTACCTAACTTACTAATGCATGCTGGTGGGCGGCCATCATAGCAACGTTGCCCCCTGCACGCCATGATCTTCGGCCTCACCCAGGAACAGCACGACCTCGCCGCGGCGGTTCGCCGCCTCGCGGAGGAACGGCTCGCGCCGCGCGCCGCGGTCTATGACCGGGACGCGAGCCACCCCCGGGAAAACTGGCACGACCTCTGGGAACAGGGACTGCTCGCAACGGGCGTGCCCAAGGCCTACGGCGGGATGGAGCTCGACCCCCTCAGCTACGCGTTGGTCTTGGAAGAGGTCGCCAAGGCGTGCGCCAACACGGCCATGACGGTGCACATGCACTCCATGGTCACGCGCCTGATCGCGGCCACCGGCAGCGACGAACAGAAGGAGCGCTACTTCGGCGCCGTGGTTGAACGCGGTGAGATGTTCGGCAGCTGGGGCAGCGAGCCCGGCGTGAGCATCGCCAGCGGCGGGTTCAGGACGACCCTGGAAGGCTCCGGTGAAGGCTACGTGCTGAACGGCAGCAAGTACTTCTGCACCATCGGCACGGCCGCGGCCCACGCGATGGTCTGGTGCACCTGGAAGGGCGGCGACGGCTCGCCCCCCGGCATGACGTGGGCCGTCGTCCCCACCGGCCACGCCGGCGTCGACATCCACGGCGATTGGAACCCGCTGGGCCTGCGTGGCACGGTGAGTCCGGCGGCCGACTTTCGCGACTGCCGCGTTGAGGCCGATTGGGTGCTGGGCAAGCCGGGCGACACGGCGATCTTCGGCATGGGGGTCCTGGAACTGTTCACGCTGGGGTGGGCGGCCATCTACCTCGGCATCGGCGCGGGCGCCTTCGAGTTCCTGTGCGACTACGCGAAGGGGGAGGGCCCCGAGGGGGGACAGGCGCGGGCGCACGACGCCGACATGCAACGGGGCGTCGCCGAGATGGCGCTGGCCCTGGAAGGCCCTCGTCTCATGGTGCACCGGGCGGCGTCCTACTGGGACGAGGCCGGCCCCGACGCCCGGCGGCGATGGACCTCTGAGGCGAAGCTGGCGTGCGGCGACGCCTCTCTGCGGGTGGCCTCCCGCTGCATGGAGCTCGTCGGCGGGCGCGCTGCGCTCAAGGGCATGCCGCTCGAACGCGCCTACCGCGACATTCGCACCGCCTCGATCATGCCACCGCTTCCCGACGCGCTCCTGGTGAGCGTCGGCAAGGCGCACCTCGGGCTGCCGCCCCGCTAGTCTAGTTCCGCAGCGGGCGGCCCGTGTCCAGGATCGACTGCATGCGGGCGCGGCTTTTCTCGTAGTGGCAGAGCTCGATCAGCGCGGCGCGTTCGAGCTCGAGGAAGTGTTCCTCGCTCTCCGTCGCACCGGACGCATCGCCGCCGGTAAGGATGAAGGCGAGGCGCTTGACGATCTCCAGGTCGTGCTCCGTGGCTTGGCCCGCCGACACCATCGCTTCCGCCGCCCCGACCATCGTGGCGCGGGGGCCGGGGCCGAGCACGGGAATCCGGCGGGGCGCGGGGGCGGTGAAGCCGGACTCGGCAATGCGCAGGGCCTCGCGCTTCCCCTCGTAGACGAGGTGGTCGGGGTTCGCCACAATCACGTCGTTCGCCCCCAGGAAGCCGATGCTCCGCGCCTCCAACGCGCTGCCCGAGGTCTTCGAGAGACCTATCGTTTGGAACACGTCCATCGCCGCGGCGGCGGGAGCGCCGGGGTTGGCGGCGGTGGCCCTGACCAGGAGCTCCATGCAGCCGCCCCCGCCGGGGACTAGTCCCGCGCCGACCTCGACGAGGCCCATGTAGGTCTCGATAGACGCCGCAGCCCGGTGTCCGCCAAAGACGATTTCGGCGCCCCCGCCGAGGGTCGCCCCGAACGGGGTGACCACGACGGGAACGCTAAGCCGGCGCAGCGCAAGCAGGACGTATTGGAAGCGGCGCACCAGGTCGTCGATCCGGCTCCACTCACCGGCGTTCGCCGGGTCAAGGATGAGCTTGACGTTCGCTCCGACGCAGAAGTTGGGCGTAACGTGGCTGCCGATGACGAGGGCCTGGAAGTCGCGGGGGGCGGTCTCGACCGCCCCTTCCAGCATGGCCACCATCTCGTAGTCGATGGCCTGATTGGGTGAGTGGAGATCGAGCAGTGCGACGCCGTCGCCGAGGTCGTAGAGAGAGGCGCCCGCGTTGCCGGTGCGGCGCTTCCCCGCCTGCTCTAGTGCGGCGGTCGAGATTGTCCGTTCGTCGGACGGCGCCAGGATATAGCTCCCCGCCGCCGTGGCCTGCAAGAGTTGCCCACCCTCGGAGCGGTAGAAGGTGCCGCCCGCCTCCGCGAGACGCTCGACCCAGGCAGGGACGTCGACGCCCTCGGCCTGCATCCTGGGCACGGTCTCACTCACGCCGAGCGCGTCCCAGAGTTGGAAGGGGCCGAGCTCCCAGCCGAACCCCCAGTGCAGGCCGCGGTCGATGTTGACGATGTCCTCGGCGACCTCGCCGAGCTTCGACGCCGCGTAGGGGAGCACTTGGGAGAAGACGCGCCAGGTGAAGCGGCCCGCCCAGTCGTCGGCTTCGATCAGGGCGCGGAGGCGTTTGGCGAGGTTAGGCTCGGCCCGCGCTGCGTCCAGGGAGGGCGCCGTGGGCCGCGAGCGGGGCCGGTACTCCATCGAGGCGGGGTCGAGCACCAGGATCTGGGTGGCCCCATCCTTTCGGACGCGCTTGTAAAAGCCCTGTCCGCCCTTCTCTCCGCTCCAGTCCCGCTCCAGCATGTCGCGCACGTAACCGGGGAACCGGTACGCCTCCTTTTCCCAGGGCTCGGAGACGAAGCCGACGGTGTTGTCGCAGACCTGGGCGAAGACGTCGATTCCCACCACGTCGAGGAGGCGGAAGGTCGCGCTCGACGGCCGTCCGATCACCGGCCCCGTGGCCGCATCGACGTCGTCGAAGGCGAGGCCCAACTCCTCCATCGCCCGCAGGGTCGTGGTGAGCGAGTAGGCGCCGATGCGGTTCGCGGTAAAGTTCGGCACGTCGTTGGCGATGACCACGCCCTTCCCGAGCACCGTTTCGGCGAACGAGCGCAGCCTGTCGACAACGGCAGGATCCGTGTCCGGCGTCGGGATGATCTCCAACAGATGCAGATAGCGCGGCGGGTTGAAGAAATGGGTGCCGGCGAAGCGCCGGCGAAGATCGGGGCCGAGCGCCTCGGCGATGGCCGCGATGGGAATGCCCGATGTGTTCGTCGTGGCGATCACACTGGGCTTGAGATGGCCGGCGACCTTCCCCCAGAGCTCCCGCTTCACATCGATGCGCTCGAAGACCGCCTCCACCACCCAGTCCGCCTCGCCGAGCCGGTCGAGGTGGTCCTCGATGTTGCCCGTCGTGATGCGGTCGAGCACTGCCTTCTCGTACAACGGCGAGGGGCTGAGGTCGAGCAGGCGGCGCTTCCCCGCCTCGGCGGGGGCGTTCCGGTCCTCCTCCCCGGGCAGATCGAGGAGGTCGACGGGTATGTCGAAGCCGGCGGCCAGCGCCGCGATCTGCGCGCCCATCGTCCCCGCCCCAAGGACCGCGACGCGGCGAATCCCCGGCGTGCCTGCCGTCGACTCACCAGTTGAGGTCATGTTGCCTCCTTTGGCCGCCTCGCCGCGCTACGATTCCTGCTCGAAGAC
>DAOUKZ010000231.1:0-10773 GCA_034420775.1 Dehalococcoidia bacterium | reverse complement strand
GGTGGAGCGGGGCGGTCCGCCCCCTCTCCCGCGCTGGGAGAGGGTTGGGGTGAGGGCGGGGGGCGGAGGGGGTGCGCCAACCCCAACGTAGCCCGCGACCCTCACTCTGCAAGGCTCCCCTCCGGCGCCCCCCTCCGAACCCCCCCTTTATGGGAGGAACTGAGGGCGGGTCCCTCCGAAACCTCTTCTCCCTCGGGGAGAAGATTGAGATGAGGGGCCCCTGCCCCCCGCCAACGCCCATCGACCACGCCCCCACCACCAAAACAAGAGCGCCCCAACCGGGGCGCCCTCGAAGGTGCCTTGCTTGAAAACCCGCGCTACACGCGGTGACAGGCGACGAAGTGGTCCTTGCCCATCTCCCGCCACTCCGGTATCTCCGCCTTGCAGACGTCGATGGCGATGGGGCAGCGCGTGTGGAAGACGCACCCCGTCGGCGGGTTGAGCGGGCTCGGCACGTCGCCCTCCAGGACGATGCGCTCGCGCTTCGCCTCGACCACCGGGTCGGGCACCGGGACCGCGGACAGCAGCGCCTTGGTGTACGGGTGCAGCGGGTTCTCGTAGAGCTCGTTCCGGTCGGCCAGCTCCATGACCTTGCCCAGGTACATGACCGCGACCCGGTCGCTGATGTGCCGGACGACCGCGAGGTCGTGCGCGATGAACAGGTAGGTCAGGCCGAACTGTTCCTGAAGCTCTTCCAGCAGGTTGATGATCTGCGCCTGAATCGACACGTCCAGCGCCGAGACCGGCTCGTCGCAGACGATCAGGTCGGGCTGCACCGCCAGCGCCCGGGCTACTCCGATGCGCTGCCGCTGCCCGCCGGAGAACTCGTGCGGGTAGCGGTCCTTCATGTGCGGGTTCAGCCCCACCGTCGTGAGCAGCTCTTCCACCCGCGCGTCGCGCTCTTCCTTCGTCTCCGCCAGGTTGTGGATGACCAGCGGCTCGCCGATGATGCCGCCCGCGGTCATGCGCGGATTCAGGGAGCCGTACGGGTCCTGGAAGATGATCTGCATCCGCTGCCGCATCGGCCGCATCTCGGCCGGACGCAGCGCGGTGAGGTCGCGCCCCTCGTACACCACCGAGCCGTCGGTGGGCTGGTAGAGCTGCAGAATGGCTCGGCCGGTCGTCGTCTTGCCGCAGCCGCTCTCGCCCACGAGGCCGAGTGTCTCGCCGCGGTTGATGTGGAAACTGACGCCGTCTACGGCCTTGATGTCGGCGACCTTCCGCTGGAAGACGATCCCCTGCGTCACCGGGAAGTACATCTTGAGGTTGCGCACCTCAAGCAACACTTCCCCGGTGTCGGTGGACCGGTCGCCGTTCGCGGCGCTGTCTTGTGTGATCTCTTCGGTGGCGGCTTCCTGCGTCATACGGCCCTCGGCTTTCCTTCCTCCATGTCGTACCAGCAGGCGGTCCAGTGGTCATCGGCCACGGGGAACAAAGGCGGGTTCTCTTCCTGGCAACGATCGAACGCGTAGCGGCAGCGGGGAGCGAACGGGCACCCCGCGGGAAGGTTCGAAAGGTCGGGCGGCTGCCCTTCGATCGGCACCAGCCGCTGCCGCACCGTCTCGTCCAGGCGCGGCACCGACTGCAGCAGGCCCTCGGTGTAGGGATGGTGCGGGTCGCCGTACACCTTCTCCGCCGTGGAGGTCTCGACGATGTGGCCCGCGTACATCACGTTCACCCGGTCGGCGTGGCGGGCCACGACGCCCAGGTTGTGGGTGATGATCATGATCGAGGTGTTAAACTGCTGCGCGAGGTCGTTGATGACCTCCAGCACCTGCGCCTGAATCGTCACGTCGAGCGCCGTCGTCGGCTCGTCGGCGATGATCAGCTTCGGGTCGCACGACAGCGCCATGGCGATCATCACGCGCTGGCGCATGCCGCCGCTGAACTGGTGCGGGTAGTCGTCGACCCGGCGCGCCGCGTCGGGAATGCCGACGATGTCGAGCAGCTCGATCGCCCGGTCCTTGGCGGCCTTCTTGTCCAGGTCGAGGTGAAGCTCCAGCGTCTCGGTGAGCTGCCGGCTGATGGTCAGCACCGGGTTCAGCGAGGTCATCGGCTCCTGGAAGACCATCGAGATCTTGTTGCCGCGGATGTTCCGGATCTGGTCCGGCGACATCTGCACCATGTCCTGGCCCTGGAACAGTATCTTGCCGCTGACGATCTTCCCCGGCGGCTCCGGAATCAGGCGCATGACGGAGAGGGCGCTCACGCTCTTGCCCGAGCCGCTTTCGCCCACGAGGGCGAGAGTCTCGCCTTCCTTCAGGTTCCAGTCCACGCCGTCGACGGCCTTGACCACGCCGGCGTGCGTATAGAAGTAGGTCCTGAGATCCTGGACGTCGAGGAGCAGGCCGTTGGACGACGCTCCGTTGGAACCGGTCGCGGCTTCCGCTGCGGCTTCTTCGACTGCGGCTTCGTTGTCGGCCACTTCCGACCTCCTCGCCTGGGCCTTCCTAATCTGACGGGCGACCGCATCCGGCGGCCGCCCGGCCCAGCTTACCTTATATCATGTTCGCGCGTAACGTGCTCGCCGTATGGAGTTCAGGAAGTGGGGAAGAGGAGACTCGAACTCCTACGCCTTTCGGCACATGATCCTAAATCATGCTCGTCTGCCAATTCCGACACTTCCCCATCGCGGGCCCCGGCCCAGCATCCGAGCCCGGCGCGATGGTGAGCCGCACAGGACTCGAACCTGTAACCTACTGATTAAGAGTCAGTTGCTCTACCAATTGAGCTAGCGGCCCCGGACCAACCCGGTGGAGCGCGGAGCGTAGCACACGCCCCCTGGTGGGTCAATCCGTTGCGCAACCCCTGTCGGCGGCGCCTCCTTCCGGCCTCTCGCCTGTGGGGGAGATGAGAGAGAGGGCCGGGGTGGGGAGCGGTGGCCCCTCTCTCCGGAGGCGCCCCCACAGGAGAGGCGGGACGGTTGAAAGGCCCTCTCCCCCTCCTGGGGGAGACCGAGAGAGGGCGCGCGCCTGGCGGCGCGCGAGCGCCCGAAGGGCGCTGCTCCTTCCCGTCCCTGAGTTACTCGAGGACGTCTCCCTCACCGTCAGGGCGCCACTTAAACCTCCCTCCCTCTTGGGAGAGACTGAGGGAGGGCTCACGCCCGCCAGACCCCGAGGCCTACGCTTCGTCGGCGGCCATCGTCTCTTGGAGCTTCTGCGCGAGGTGGGCGGGCAGCTCCTCGTAGTGGGAGAACTCCATCGAGTAGAAGCCCCGGCCCTGGGCGATGGAGCGCAGGTCCTGGGCGTAGCGCTGCATCTCGGCCAGCGGCGCCTCGGCGTCGATGGTCGTGGTGCCGTTGCCGGGGTTCATGCCAAGCACCTTGGCCCGCTTGCCGTTGAGGTCGCCCATGACGTCGCCGGTGTAGCCGTCGGGCACGGTGACCGCGACCTTCATCACGGGCTCGAGGATCACCGGCCCGGCCGCCTGCAGCCCCTTCTTGAACGCCTGCGACGCCGCGATCTGGAAGGCCATGCCCGAAGAGTCGACGGAGTGCGAGCTGCCGTCGAAGAGCGTGACCTTGAGGTCGACCACGGGGCTGCCGGAGATGACGCCGGTGCGGGCCGCCTCCATGACGCCCTTCTCCACGGCGGGGAAGTACTCCCGGGGCACCGCGCCGCCGACGACACGGGTCTCGAACTCCAAGCCGCTCCCCTTGGGCAGCGGTTCGAGCTCGAGGTGGACGTGCCCGTACTGGCCGTGCCCGCCGCTCTGCTTCTTGTGCTTGTACTCCACGGCGGTCTTCGTCGTTACCGTCTCGCGGTAGGGGACCCGGGGCGTGCCGACGATGGCCTCGACGCCGAACTTGCGCTGGAGGCGCTTGATGGCCACGTCGATGTGCGCGTCACCGAGACCGGAGAGCACGGTCTCGCCGGTGGCCTGCTCACGGGTCATGTGGAGGCTGGGGTCTTCGTCCACGACGCGGGCGATCGCCGTGCCCATCTTGTCCATGTCGGCCTTGGTCTTCGGCGCCAGCGAGACGCTGTAGACGGGGTTGCCGAACTCAATGCTTTCGAGGCGCACGCCGTCCTTGACGCCGAGCGTGTCGCCCGTCGAGGTGTCCTGCAGCTTCGCCACCGCGCCGATGTCGCCCGGCGACAGTGAGGGCACGTTCTCCTGGCCCTTTCCCCGGGGAACGAAGACCTGGCCGATGCGCTCCGTCTGCCCCGTGCGGACGTTCACCACCTGCGAGTCGCTCTTCAGCGTGTTGCGGCAGACCTTGAAGAACGAGAGCTTGCCCACGTAGGGGTCGGCGGTGGTCTTGAAGACGAGCGCGGCGAGCGGCCCGTCGTCGCCGGGTGATACCTCGACCGCGCCGCCCGAGCCATCCTGGCCGTTCACCGGCTGCGCGTCGGCCGGGCTGGGGGCGTAGTCCTTCAGCAGATCGAGAAGCTCGGTGATGCCCGTCTCTTTCGTCGCAGCCGTCGCGACGACGGGGAAGATCGTCCCCGAAGTGATGCCGAGCTTGAGGCCTTGGAGGATTTCGTCGGGGGTCAGGTCGCCCTCTTCCAGGTACTTTTCGGTGAGGGCGTCCTCCGACTCGGCGGCGGCCTCGACGAGCTGCTCGCGGAACTCGTCGAAGCGGTCGACCGACCCCTCGGCCTCGATCAGGTTCACCACGCCGCCGAACGCGCTCTCCGCCCCGTCGGGGAGGTTGAAGGGGACGCACCGGCGGTCGAGCCGTTCCTTGAGCTGGTCGAGCACCTGATGAAAGTCGGCGTTCTCCCGGTCCATCTTGTTGATGATGACCATGCGGGGGAGACCCTTGGCCTCGGCCTGGCGCCAGGTCGACTCCGCGCCGACCTCCACCCCATCGACGGCGCTCACCACGAGCGCGGCGAAGTCGGCCGCCGCGAGCGCCGATCCCACCTCGCCGGAGAAGTCGGCGTAGCCGGGGGTGTCGATGAAGTTGATCTTCACCCCGTTCCACTCGACGGGGGCGAGCGCGAGCTGGATGCTGCTCTGGCGGTCGACCTCCTCCGGCTCGTAGTCGCACACCGTGTTGCCGTCGGCGATCGTGCCGAGACGGTTGATGGCGCCCGAACCGTGGAGCATCGCCTCGGCGAGCGCGGTCTTCCCCGCGCCGCTGTGCGACAGGCTCACCACGTTCCGGATGGCGTCGGTTGCGTAAGCGTCCACGGCAAAGACTCCTGTAGCAAGGTGGCGGCGCAATTGTAGTCAGGCCGCCGGACACAGGCAACCGGACGCCAACCCCAGGATGCCGCCCCCGCCCGCTACAATGCGGCTTCTAATCATGAGAGGCCGCATCCTCAAATCCGTCTGGGTTGCCCTGCTGGCGGTCGTCGTGCTCTCCACCGCCGGCGACACGTTCGGGACCGGCGACGGCGTCACCCAGCTCGCGAAGCCGCACCTCTATAGCATCCCGCAGTGGGAGGTCGGCAACTTCCTGAGCAAGTGGACCGCGGCGCTCGGCCGCGCGCTCTCCGGCGAAGGACCGTCGGAGGAAGAGAAGGCCGCCAACGTGCGGCGTTACTTCGAAATCGGCATCGAAATCCTCCGCTTGGCGGACCGCGTCGACCGCGCCGACTTCGGCCTCACCGAGGAACCCGAGCTCGAAGCGCTACGAGCGCGGCTGCAAGCGCTGCGGGAGGAGCGGGAGGCGCTGGAGCCGGAGATCGAGGAGACGCTGGAAGCCGCGATCAGCGAGACGCTGAAAGTGGAGGGCGTGTCGAGCACCTTCATCGGTTTCGAGCTTCTCTGGCCGCCCGTCGACTTTCACTTCGACGACCTACCCAAGCTGCTGGTCCTCTCGCGCCGCGATCACATCGCCACCATCCGCAGCACCTTGCTGGAGCCCGAGATCACCACCGAAGAGCGTGAGGCGTTGGAGGATGCGATCGCCCGCCGCGACCTCTCCGCGCTGGTCGTCAGCATCGGCGGCGTTGCCACCTACCCCAGTCTCATCCGGGAGGGAACGCAGGTCCGGTGGGCGCTCCGCATCGCGGCCCACGAGTGGACGCACCACTATCTCGCCTTCCACCCGCTGGGGAGGGCCTACTACAACAACGGCGACATGACCACGCTCAACGAGTCGGTGGCCGACGTGGTGGGCGACGAGATCGGCGATCTGGTCTGGCGCCGTTTCTTCGCGTCGCCGGAGGAAATCGCGGCGGCAGACGCCCAGGAGGCGGCCGAGGCTGAGGCCAGACGCGCCGCCGAGGCGCGGGAGAGGGAGAGAGACGAGGGGGAAGAGGCGGTCGAGGCCGAGCCGGCCCGCTTCAACTTCAACACCTTCATGCGGGAGACGCGGGAGCAGGCCGACACAATGCTCGCGGAAGGCCGCGTCGACGAGGCCGAGGAATACATGGAGGCGCGCCGCGTCGAGCTAGCCACCCACGGCTACTTCTTCCGGAAGATCAACCAGGCCTACTTCGCCTTCCACGGCAGCTACGCGGTCCGCCCCGGCTCCGGCTCGGTCAGCCCCATCGGGGGCCAGGTCACCGCGCTCCGCGAGCGCGTCGCCTCCATCGGCGACTTCCTCCGCGCCGTCAACAGCTACGGCACCTACGACTCGTTCCTCGCTGGCACCGGCCTCTAGGACGGGTGAGGTTCCTCAGCCTCTCCCGTATCTGAGAAGTTGGTAATGGCGACCTCGCCTTCGGGAAACTCGGCCACGATCTTCAGCTTCCCGCCCACTGCTTCGATGTAGGAACGCAGGCTGGATACGTATACGTCCGCACGCTGCTCCAGCTTGGACACGGCGGGCTGGTTCACTTTCAGCATCCTCGCCATGTCCCGCTGGGTCAAAGCCCGCGCCCGCCGAAGCGCGTGCAATGGCATCTCTGCGAGCAGCTCCCTCTTCATGTCGTCGATGCGCTGACGGCGCTCAGGCGTGAAGTCTTTGGTCAACTCGCTGAACGGATGGCGTCCACTCATTCGATGAGCCCCTCCTCTCGCAACTCCTCAAGATGCTCGTCGTAGAGATCGTCGGCGACCGGCACGTACTCCTCATAGAACCGGTCGTTGCCCGTCTTGTCTCCGCCAATGAGCAGGATCGACGTTCGTCTCGGGTCGAAGGCATAGAAGACCCGGATGGGCCTGCCGCCACTCTGTGCCCGAAGTTCTCGCATCGCTCCATGGCGCGAGCCCCTAACGTCCGTGGAGTAGGGATAGGGCAAGTTGGGTCCGTGCTCCATCAGCAACTCCACTCTCGCGGCCACGACGTCCTGCTGCCTTTCGGAGAGATCCTGCCACCACTGCCCGAACTCATCCGTGTACTCGACCTCCCAGGGCACAGGCATATTATATTCCTAGTAAGGAATCTATCACAAGGGACGGCCAAGCAGGCTACGTCGGTCGGCGCCTTCTCTAGAACGAGTACTTCTTCGCCCGCGCCTGCTGTTCGGCGAGGAGGCCGCCGATTTCTTGGATGGCGTGGTAGGCGTAGGCGACGTAGTCCTCGGGGGGGAGCTGCACCGGCTTGACCGAGTCGTCGCGTTCCATCCCGAAGTCGAAGTCGTTCGGCGCCTGGATCTTCATCGAGAATTCGTACATCTCGCCGTCTTGGCAGACGACGATGCAGCCCCGGTCGGCCTTGTTGGCGCCGCCCGGCTCGGCCTCGATGGCCCGCACCTCGATGCTCCCCAAGAAATAGGGGAAGGGGTCGAGCCGCGCCGCCATCTCGACGAGCACCTCGTGGAGGCGGTCGGCGGTCTGCTGGACCGCCTCCTCGGCCTCTTTCAGACGGGCCTGGGGGTCGTAGCCGGCGGTGGACATGGACGTCGTCTCCCGTGGCGCGGGGGTGCGCCGGAATTATACGCGAGGCGCGCGCCCGCCTGACGTATGATAGAGCCGAAGGGCGCCGTCCTCTCCTCCGGGAGAGTCGGAGCGGCGCCGTACGAAAGACATCAAGGAAGATCTCATGGCCACTGAGCAACTGAAGATCGAAGGCATGACCTGCCAGAACTGCGTGCGGCACGTGAAGACGGCGCTGGAAGGCGTGGATGGCGTGGACGCGGCCAAGGTCTCGCTGGAGGCGGGGATGGCCGTCGTCGAGGCCGGAGCCGGCGCGGAGCGAACGGCGATGCGGGCGGCGGTCGAGGCCGCCGGCTATAGGGTCGCCGAAGGCTGAGACCCATGACCGCTCAGGGCGCGCCGCCCGCCCTCGAAACGCGGCGGCTGCGCGTGGAAGGCATGACCTGCGCCGCCTGCGTGAGTCACGTCGAGCGGGCGCTGCGCGGCGCGCCGGGCGTCGCCTCGGCGAGCGTGAACCTCGCGACCGAGTCCGCCACCGTCGACGCCGCCCTCGACGTCGCGTTCGACGACCTGCGCACCGCGGTCGAGGCCGCCGGTTACGGCCTCCACGAGCCATCGGACGACGACGCCGTTACGGACGACACGGCCGCCCGCGCCTTACGGGCGCAGCTTGCGCGGGCAGGGGCCGCCGGAGCGGCGGGCATCTTCCTCCTCCTCACCGGCTTCGACGTGCTGCCCGGCATCGACGGCCTCGCCCGGCAGACGCGCTTCTACCTCATGTTCGCCGTGGCCACGCCCGCGCTCTTCCTCGCCGGCGGGCCCATCTACGCCGCGGCCTGGAACGCCGCCCGCCACCGCGCCGTCAACATGAACACCCTCATCGCCGTCGGCACCCTGGCGGCCTTCGGCGCCAGCACCGCCGCGACCTTCGCCCCCGGCTTCTTCGAGCGCGGCGCCCTCGACGTCGAGGTCTACTACGACACCGCCGTGATCATCATCGCCCTCGTCCTGGTGGGGCGCTATCTGGAGGCGCGGGCCCGCGGCGGGACCTCGGCAGCCCTGCGGCGCCTCCTCGGCCTGCGCCCCGAGACCGCGACGCTCGCCGGCGAGATCGGCGGGCGGGAGGTCCCGGTGAGCGAGGTGCGCCCCGGCGACCTCATCCTCGTGCGTCCCGGCGAGCGGGTCCCCGTCGACGGCGAGATCGTGGAGGGCGCGTCGAGCGTCGACGAGTCGATGCTCACCGGCGAGAGCATCCCCGTGGACAAGGAGGCCGGCGGCAAGGTCTACGCCGGGACGGTCAACGCCTGGGGGAGCTTCACCTTCCGCGCCGAGTCGGTGGGCGCGGAGACGGCCCTGGCGCGTATCGCGGCGCTGGTCGAGCAGGCCCAGACCTCGAAGGCGCCCGTCCAGCGCCTCGCCGACGTCGTCGCAAGCTACTTCACCCCGGCGGTGATCCTCATCGCCGCCGCTTCCTTCGTTGTCTGGCTCATTGTGGGGCCTGCTCCCGCACTGACCTTCGCCCTCCTCACCTTCATCTCCGTCCTCATCATTGCCTGCCCCTGCGCGCTGGGACTGGCCACGCCGACGGCCGTCATCGTCGGCATGGGCGCGGCCGCCGAGCGCGGCGTCCTCTTCCGCGACGCCGAGGCTCTGGAGACGGCGCGCGCCATCGACACCGTCGTCTTCGACAAAACGGGAACGCTGACCCAGGGCGTCCCCACCGTCACCGGAATCGCGACCGGCGGCATGGACCGCGGTAAGCTGCTGCGTCTTGCCGCCGCCGTGGAGTCGCGGTCGGAGCACCCCCTGGCTCGCGCCGTGGTCGACCATGCCGCCGAGGAGGGCGGGCCCATCGCCGAGGCCACGGACTTCGAGGCCCGGCCCGGCGCCGGCGCGCGGGCGCTGGTCGACGGCGCCGAGACGCTCGTCGGGAACCAAAAGATGATGGAGCGCCACGGGGCGCAACTGAACGGCCTCGAAGAGGCGGCGCTCCGCTTCGCCGCCGAGGGCAAGACGCCCCTCTTCGTCGCGGTGAACGGCCAGGCGCGCGGCGTGATCGCCGTCGCCGATACCCCCCGCCCCGAAGCCGCCGCCGCCGTGCGCGCCCTCCAGCGGCGCGGCGTTCAGGTCGTCCTCCTCAGCGGCGACCGCCGCGAGACCGTCGAAGCCGCCGCCGCCGAGGTGGGCATCGAAACGGCCATCGCCGAGCTCTCGCCCGAGGAGAAGGCGGAGCGGATCGCGGCGCTGCGCGAGTCGGGGCGCCGCGTCGCGATGGTCGGCGACGGCGTCAACGACGCCCCCGCGCTGGCCGCGGCCGACGTCGGCATCGCCATCGGCACGGGCACCGGCGCCGCGATGGAGGCGGCCCCGGTCACGCTCCTCCGTCCCGACCTCCACGGCGTGGCGGAAACCATCGCCCTCAGCCGCGCGGCGATGCGCACCGTCCGCCAGAACCTGTTCTGGGCCTTCGGCTACAACGTTGCCCTCATCCCCATCGCGGCGGGCGTGCTGTATCCGGCCTTCGAGGCCGCCGGCGGCGTGCCCGGCGCCCTTGAGTTCGCCTTCGGCGACCGCGGCTTCCTCAACCCCGTCCTCGCCGCCGCCGCCATGGCCCTCAGCTCCGTCAGCGTCGTCACCAACTCCCTGCGCCTCCGCGGAGCCGTCGCCGCCCGCTAAACGACCGCCCGTCCCCCTTAAACCTCCCTCCCTTTATGGGAGGGATTGAGGGAGGGCACCCCCCTCCGGCCTCTCCCTCCCGAAGGAGACCTTTGCGCAACCCGCCCGCGAGAAGAGAACGGCGGAATGGGGGCGGGGTCTTGCTCCCTCTCCCGCTGGGAGAGGGTTGGGGTGAGGGCGGGGAGTGGGCAGGGGTGCGCCAACGTCAACGCAGCGCGCAGCCCTCATTTTGCAAAGATCTCCGTAGGGGCACCTCTTGTGGGTGCCCGCTCCCACCTGCCGCCGTCCCCACTTAAACCTCCTCCCTTTATGGGAGGGACTGAGGGCGGGCACCCCCGCAACGGCCCATTGACAGCCGTGCCAAGGCGGGTTTATCGTAGA
>DAOUKZ010000230.1:0-3132 GCA_034420775.1 Dehalococcoidia bacterium | reverse complement strand
GGGGCGGCGGTCAACCTTGAACGTTCACTCGCATTCGGCGGGCGCGTCGGAGGGCATCTGGTGCAGGGGCACGTCGACGGCGTCGCCGCCATCGACAGCATCGAGACCGAGGGCAACGCGTCGATGGTGCGCTTCCGGCTGCCGCAGAACCTCGCGCGCTACGTCACAGAGAAGGGGTTCATCGCCGTCGACGGCGTCAGCCTGACCGTGGTCGGGGCCGGCGACGACTGGTTCAGCATCACGCTCATTCCCTTCACGGCCGAACACACAAACCTGGGTGCGAAAGGGGCCGGCGATCCGGTGAACATCGAGGTCGACATCCTGGCCAAGTACGTCGAAAGGATCGCCGACGCACGGCTGCGTTAGTCGGCAGGGTCCGGTTCCGACTTCTGTTGAGACAGGCAGGGCTATAATGAGGGACGCCGCGCGGGCGGCGGCGAGGCCGAAATGCCGCTAGCAAGCATTGAAGAGGCCCTGGAAGAACTGCGTCAAGGGCGCATGATCATCCTGGTCGATGACGAAGACCGGGAGAACGAAGGCGACCTCGCCATGGCCGCCGAGACGGCGACGCCCGAGGCGATCAACTTCATGGCCCGGTACGGCAAGGGGCTGATCTGCGCCCCGCTTGAAGGCGCCCGCCTCGACCATCTGCAGATCCCCATGATGGTGCCCGACGCGGATAACACCGCCGCCCTCGGCACCGCCTTCACCGTTTCGGTGGAGGCCAAGCACGGCACTACCACCGGCATCAGCGCTCACGACCGGGCCACGACGATTCAAGCCCTCGTCGACCCCGCCACACGGCCCATCGATCTGTCGAAGCCGGGCCACATCTTCCCCCTCCGGGCGCGCGAGGGGGGCGTCCTGGTGCGGGCCGGCCAGACCGAGGGCATCGTCGATCTCTGCCGCCTCGCCGGCATGCAGCCCGCCGGGGTCATCTGCGAAATCATGAGTCACGACGGTACGATGGCGCGCCTCCCCGAACTGGAAGAGTTCGCCATCGAGCACGAGCTGAAGATCGTGAGCGTCGAGCAGATCATCGCCTACCGGCGCAGGCATGAGAAACTCGTCGAGCGAGTGGCCGAGACGGCGATGCCTACGAAGTTCGGCCGCTTCACCGCCTACGCCTACCGGAGCGCGGTCGATCACGACCAGCACGTCGCCCTTGTCCAGGGCGATATCAGCGACGGGGAACCCGTGCTGGTCCGCGTGCACAGCGAGTGTCTCACCGGCGACGTGTTCGGCAGCTTCCGCTGCGACTGCGGCGACCAGGTGCAGATGGGCTTGCGGGCCATAGCGCAGGCGCAGCGGGGCGTTCTCGTCTACATCCGCCAGGAGGGGCGCGGGATCGGGCTGCACAACAAGCTCAGGGCCTACGAGCTTCAGGATGGCGGCCTCGACACGGTGGAAGCCAACCTCGCCCTCGGCTTCGCCCCCGATCTGCGCGACTACGGTATCGGCGCACAGATCCTGGTGGACCTCGGCGTCAAAGAGATGCGCCTGATGACGAACAACCCGAGAAAGATCGTCGGCCTGGAAGGCTACGGTCTCCGCGTGGTCGACCGCGTGCCCGTCGTCGCGCCGCCGAACCCCGACAACATTCGCTACCTCGAAACGAAGCGCGACAAGATGGGCCACATCATGCCGGGCGTGGCCCCGTTGGCCGAGTGGCTCGTCGACGAGGACTAGCCTGGTGAGCCCCGAACGGGACGCGGGCGGGCCGCGCTTCGCCATTGCCGCCGCGAAGTTCAACGAATTCATCACGGGCAGCCTCATGCGGGGCGCGCGGGAGGGGCTGTCCGCCAACGGCATCGCCGAGGAGCGCATCGACGCGGTGTGGGTCCCCGGCGCCTTCGAGCTGCCCCTCACCGCGAAGCGGTTGGCCCAGACGGGCCGCTACGCCGCCGTCATCTGCCTTGGCGCGGTGATCCGCGGCGATACGCCGCACTTCGACTACGTCGCCTCCGGCGCCGCCCACGGAATCGTGCAGGCCTCGCTCCTCACCGACGTCCCCATCATCTTCGGCGTGCTCACCACCGACACCGTGGCGCAGGCGATGGAGCGGTCGGGCGACGGGCCCGCCAACAAGGGATACGACGCCGCCCTCACCGCCATCGAGATGGCGGGGCTGCTCAAGGACCTCTAACGCCGCTAGCGCCGCGGCGTCAGCCACAAGGCGGGGAACATCAGCAGCACGGCGGGGCCGATCAGCAGCGGCCCCACGCTCCCCGCCGTCAAGACGGTCAGCACGAAGAAGGCGGCGGCGCAGGCCATGATGCCGAACTGCGCCCCGTGGCGCCCTCCCAGGAAGAGGCGCGTGGACAGGAGCGCCGCCGCGCCAAGCGCCGCCGACGCCAACAGCACGGCGAGCGCCTCCCCCAGCTTGCCGGCCTCGGACGCGCTCACGCTCCGTGCTACGCCCTCCGCCGTGACGGTGTCGAACAGTGGGAGCAGGACGAAGATGGGGCTGACGAACGCCCAGGCTGAGGCGGTCCACGCCATCGCGGCGAGCAGGGTCTGCCCCTTGGATCGGGGTCTTTCCACGAGGACGCGGCGGCTAGCGCTCGCCGCCGGAGAGTCCGATGGAGGGCGAGGGCTTCGAGCCCTCGCCGCGGCGGCGCTTGGGCGGCAGCGCGGCGATCTCACTCCGGAGGGCGGCGAGGTCGTCCATGCCGTCCTTGGGAACGTCGACGATGAGCCCGGCGGCCCCGGCATCGCGGATTGCCGTCAACGCGTCGCGCCCGGGCGTGGAGGGCGCCCCGGCAAGGAGCGGCTTCGCCGTGGCCCGCGCGGCGCGGTAGAGCAGCAAGAGATCCTGCAGGGAGCTAAGGGAAGCCGGAATTTCAACGGCGACCGCGTCCACGGGGAGCGCCTCCAGCGCGCGCAGGACCTCGTCGGAGGTATCGGCGCTTAGCGCGAGGACGACGTCGGCGTCGGCGCCGAGCGCGGCTCCCAAGCTGCCCGCCATCCTGAGCACCACAAAGTCACCGCCCGCCTCGTCCACCATTCCGACCGGTACGCCCTCGACCCCGTCCGCGGCCTTGCCGCCGCTGACGATCAGGGCATCGGCGCCGCGGTCCACGGCGTCGGCTGCCAGGGCCGGGTCGGCGAGCATGGCCACGAGGGCCAACT